>NZ_CP035310.1:600000-900000 GCF_004114695.1 Erythrobacter sp. HKB08 | reverse complement strand
TCCGGCGGTTATGGTCGCCCTGCTGGACGGCCTGAAGCGTAGCGTAAGGCAGTCCTGCAGGGCGAGGCAAGATCGTTTGTGGTGATGGCGGCTATTTGCGGCTTGAAAGGAGCTAAAGAATGGCACGGAAGAGATACACGCCAGAACCGATTATTGGGATGCTGCGCGAGGCCGAAGTACGGCATTGAACATTCGGCAAGCCCTCTATGTAATATTGCGTTTTCTTTGGACTTTAGGAGTTGCCGTGATCACAAATCGGAAAGCGAGAGAAAAGACTATATGATCGGCCGTAACCGAACCTTCAAACCAAGCTTGTGGGCTCGCCTCTTCCGTCTGCAAAACTGGAAGCTGGTGATGAACGGTTCAGTGCGAGACCGCATTTCCTGCTTCTCAGACGGCGCCTTCGATTTGGCCTGTCTCGAGATCAACGCTGTTTCGACTGCGAAGGGTCTACTCTGGCATACGGTGGAAATCCGGACGAATGAGCAAACTCATCGCTTCTCGGGCCTTGGCGCGACTGCCGCGTCTGAGATCGCCTTAGAAACCCTGGCGTTTATCAATCGCTATCTCTCGACGCTCATCGAACAGAACAAGGCACAGCTGACGTCAGTCGATGAACGGATCCGGGAAATGACAGAAGGCAGTCGTCAGTACCTAGCTCACGCCGACATTGCCAAGGCGATATCGCAGGTTCCCGGTGGCGCCTCCAAGGCACTTTCTCACCCGCTGTTCGATCCCGCGCTTTTACCAGGGTCGCTACAAAAGCATCTTCCAAAATCGTTTGAGATCCTGACCAATCCGTGGGTCAGGCATCAGTACAACGAAGCTTTCGTTGTGACCGAACTGAAAAGGTACAGATCGTTCTTTGATGACCTTGGAGGCTTTTGCCTGTCACAGGAGCAGCGAGAAGCCTGCATCCGCCTCGAAGACAATAACCTGCTGGTTGCGTCTGCCGGATCAGGAAAATCGGCGACCATGGTCGGGAAGGTTTCATACGCCCTGGAGAAGAATCTCTACGAACCAGACCAAATCCTAGTGCTGGCTTTCAACCGTAGCGCCGCAGACGAACTCAAGGAGCGCATCGCCCGGCAGCTACAGCTCGACGAGGATGAGCTGCAATGCAAGGTAACGACGTTTCACGCTCTTGGCCGTGGGATCATTGAAGAAACGGAAGGAAAACCCCCTCAGCTGGCCAATTGGGTCGAGCACCCGGCTGGAGAGGCGCGTGTTATCGATCAGCTGGTCAAGGAGCTGATGGAGAAAGACGCGGATTTTCATCGCCTATGGATCGATTTGCTCACGATATTCCAGAAGGCAGATATCCCAGCCGAGACTTTCGATTCCGAGGACGACTACCGTCGGTACATTGCTGACCGGATCGACAAAGGTTCCTCTATTGTCGGAACGCTTTCAGGGGTTTTCGTCAAATCATTGCAGGAGAAGCGCATAGCCGACTGGTTGTGGGTCAATTCTGTCCATTTCGATTACGAACGACAGTTGGCTGTAAGCGATCCCGACGGCTCGGTCCGCCACGTTCATCCCGATTTCTTTTATCCCCAATCCGAAACGCTCCACGAACACTTCGCGATCAACGCTGATGGGTCATCCCCATTCCCTAATTACGCCGAGCATGCGCAAGAAAAGCGGTCGGCCTATCGCAGAAGCGAACTTGATTTCTTTGAGACGACGTCTGCGCAGGCTACCAAAGTCACACTCCTTTCTCGGTTGGAGGAAGAACTCGGCAAACGCGACATTCCTCTCGAGAGGCGTGATACGGAAGAAATTCTGAAGGCGCTCGAACCGGTGGTGATCAAGCATTACCACAAGCTAATCGCGGTCTGCATCAAGCATATCCGGGCTAGCCATCTCAACCTGGACATGCTTCTTGAACGCGCCAAGAGCCTTCACGATAAGGCCCGTGCAACTCGCTTCGCAGAGGCAGTGTGGAAGATTTCGCAGGCGTATTCGCAAAAGCTCGATGGCGAAGGCCGGATCGATTTCGACTCCATGATCGGCGATGCTGTCCGTCTAATAGAGACTGGCCAGTACAAAAGCCCCTACGCTCTGATCCTGGTCGACGAATTCCAAGACATTTCGGACCCGCGAGCGAGCCTCATCAAGGCGCTCAAACATCAACGGCCGTTCAGCAAAGTCTTCGCGGTAGGTGACGACTGGCAGTCGATCTATCGCTTTGCCGGCTCTGACATCACCATTTTCACCCAGTTTGAGGCGAATTTTGGACCCTGCTGGCAGGGGCGTCTCGAGCAAACCTACCGCTGCAATCAGCTTATCGCCGAGACCGCCGCAAAGTTCGTCCAGCGCAATCCAGAGCAGATCGGGAAGACTGTGCGATCGACGCGCCCAGCAATCGCGCGTTCGATCAGGATCATTCCGGTCAAGGTCGAATGGAAAAAGCCCAGTTTCGAATCTGCCTGCCAAACTCTGTTAGCGCGCCTCGACGCGTTCCTAGAAGGCATTTCCGAGCAATGGAGGACTGAGCCAGGACAAAAAATGAAGGTCTTGGTGTTGTGGCGCTATAATCACCTAGATCCCTTCAAGATTCGCGAACCCGACTATGCAAATATCGAAGTCAGTGGCCTTTCCTTTCATCGCGCGAAGGGTCTCGAAGCGGATTACACGATCCTCCTCGACGTCAGTGAGGGGGACTATGGAGTGCCAAGCCGGATCGAAGATGACGAACTTCTGAATCTGGTGATTCCGCGACCAGAGACCTACTCATACGCTGAAGAGCGACGGCTATTCTACGTTGCGCTAACGAGAGCTAGCCGCGGGACTTTCCTTCTGGCGAATGATCGGAAACCCTCACGCTTCATCCGCGAGCTATGCGAGATTTCGGGTGAGAACGTCCGTTTCGAAACAATAGACGGTGAGGAGCTCGATCAGTGCCCCGCTTGTCTCGTTGGGCAGATGGTGGAGCGGCAGGGACCGAATGGATCCACGTTCTTAGGCTGCAACCAGTATCCGAGTTGCAGACACACGAAACCAATTGATCGGACTTTTTCTCGCCCACCAAAAGGAAACTCTGCTGGGACTTGAGCTGTCTAGCCTCAAGCAATCCGTGCGACTGGGTTCTGAACTATTTGGCTCATTGTTGTATGCTGGGAATGCCATGAATGATCTCATTGATAGTTCGATCTCTGTCTCGAGATGGTTCACCAGAGGGGACGGCCGAGATGCTTTTGAGCCCTTGAAGCCAATCCTGCGGCTCAATGCATACCTTTTTGCCGGTCACAGTTCGGTTCGATGTTGCCATTTCGACAATGGCACGTCTCTGCTGCCGATCTGCCAAATCATGGCCCTGCGTAAGGTTTTTTGTGAGTTCGATCACCGAGTGCAGATTTTCGGCTTTCGCGTCTAGTGAAGCGAATGCAGCCCGTTCTTCTCGAAGGATCTGCTCTTCAAGCACAAGCGCCTTATGTCGTTCTTTGTAGTCCTCACGCTCTATCATCCCGTCAACTAGAGCGTCCGTCAGCCTAGCTTTCCGACTGTGCAGGTTGCTTTCTCGAAGAACTAAGCTCTGATCGTCATTCTGGTTCTTTCGCTCTGCGACCCAACCGCGAATTGCCAGGCGGGCATCTCTGGCATTTTGTTCAGTGAGCTGGGCGTTGGCCAAGCATGATCGAATTGAGGCTGCAATCTGATCTTCGCGGACTGTTTTCGTGATGCAATCACGGCGCTGGCAGCGATAGTAGACGGTGCCTTTTTGGCGTTCGGGAACCATAGGGCCATCGCACGCCCCACACCGGAAGAGGCCTTGATACAGATGATTGTGCCGGGTCACTTTTGGTCCAGCCTTGCCAGCCTTTACGTCTTGCACGCGTTGAAACAGATTTGCCGAGATCAGCGGCTCGTGATTGCCCTGAAATGTAGCTCCGGTACGCCTGATGAAAATCACTCCCGTGTAGAATGGGTTTCTCAGGATTGTCTCAAGCCCGCGCAAAGTCAGCTTGCCGCCTTGGCGATTGGTGAGGCCACGCTTTTGCAGTTCCGCATGAAGCGTTCTCAGCGAATGGCGACGCGAAGCATAAAGTTCGAATGCTTCCCTCACCAAACCTGCTCTGAGAGGGTCAAGCGTTTTGGGCCGTGCCCTGCCATTGTCGAGATAGCCGATCGGAGCTCGGAACGGATAATAACCCTGCTTGAGGCGGCCATTCATGCCTTTGATGCACTCATCGCGCAGGTTCCGAATGTAGTCGGCAGCCACTACCGCTTGCACATCAGCAGCAAGCCTCCCACCACGTGACCGAAAATCTAAGCTCTCAGTCGCAAAATGGATATCGATGCCTGCATCAGCCAAGTCTCCGATCCTGGCCCAATCGGCAAGGTTGCGAGCAGAGCGATCAATCTTGTGAATGATCAGGCCATGGGCGCGCCCATTTCTGAGCTCACGAACCATCTTGTTGAACTGTGGCCGACCGCGTTTTGCAGCGGTCTCCTTCTCTTCGAACCACTGGATGATCGAGAGGTTGTGCTGACTCGCAAAACGCGTGATCGCTTCTTGCTGCGCCTCGAGGGAAACGCCCTCACCTTGCTTAACAGTTGAGACGCGAATGTAGGCAAAACACCGCTTCATAAGTCCTTATTGTTGTTCTCAGAACCTACCATATTTTCAGATTCTTGCGAGTCGTCCATCCATGGCCAGGTGCCATCAAGAATGCGGCGCTCATAGATTTCGCGGCAGATTTTGAGATAGGCTTCTAGGCGAGGGTCCATACCCATTAAGCGTATCTTGAACGATCCGGCCCAGCCTAGTCCGCCCAGAACTCCCAACTCACTGTTTTGTGGCAGGCGGCAGGGTCTGAAATGAGAACGGCTTGCGCTTGTGGCCATCGACCATCAGCTGGGCAAAACCGCGATAATTCGGCAGCTGCGGGAAGTAGCGCGGCTCGATCTCTCCAAATTGCTTGGCGATCAGCGGCGCATCCTGTGCGCCAATACGCAGCGATAGAATTGTGCCTGCATTGCCAATCACAGCGTCCACAACGGCCTTGTCAGCTTGTGAGAGATGTTGGTGGCTGGCGATGAAGCCTAGGCCGTATTTCCGGGCCTCTGAGAGCAAATCTGCGGCGCTGGCAGTGGTGAATGCATGGAACTCATCGGCGTAGAGAAAGAATGGTCGCCTATCCTGCAATGGCAGCTCGTGACGGGTCATCGCCGCATTGAGGATATTGGTCATGACGAGACCACCGACAACGTTGGCTATGTCCGCGCCAACGCGCCCCTTCGCCAGGCCAACCAGGATGATCTGACCTTCGTCCATCACCTTGCGAAAGCGGATTGGGCTTTGAGGTTCGCAAAGCGAAGCGCGCACCTCTGGGTTTGCGAGAAACGCCCCCACCTTGTTGGCGATCGGCGCAACGCCGTCGATCGCTGTGAGGTAATTCATGCGCGGGAATTCATCATGCCAGAACGCTCGAAGTTGAGGATCGACAAGCCGGGTTAGAGCCGTTTGGCGAAAGCCTTTGTCGACATAGATTCGGACAATGTCGGCCATGGTGGCTGAAGGTTGATCGAGTAGCGCAAGAACGGCCTGTCGCAGTAAGTGCTCCATGCGTGGGCCCCAGCTGTCACCCCATTGCTTCTTGAGGGTTTCGACAAAACCCGACGCGACCAAAGGGCGGCGCGCTTGCGGCACTTTGGTGAGTGGATTGTAGCCATAGGGGCAATCCGGATCTCCCACACGCCAATGGATATGTGGAGCTGTGATCAGCTCGGACAATTCGTCAGCCAGATCACCGTGCGGATCGATCAAGCAGAACCCGTTGCCGAGCTTCGCATCCTGGACCGCCATGTTCGCCAGAAGCGTCGACTTCCCGGTGCCGGTTTGCCCGATCACATATTGATGGTTGAGGCGATCATTGGGGCTGATCGAAAAGGCACGTGGGCCGCGCCGTGTGTCTGCATTGCCGAGCACGATGTGAGATTGCATCAAGCCAATTGTGCAATGGGCTAAGGCGGGCCGACTAGTGCGCCCGCGCATTATGCCATGTGCTCTAATGGTAGGGCGGACTAGACGGCCCTTCGCGCAGCGCGATATTCTGCCCCTCACAGGGAGCGAGGCTGTATTACCACCGACGCTGTGTGAGGCACCAATCCGGAAAGGTGACAACCTTTCCGAAGGAGCGTGCGCGCCTCGCACAGCGTCGGTCTAGGGCATGAAATCGGCGACATAACCCTCTGCCACAAAAGTGGGGATTGGGGCTTGCGGGCGTACTAGAGCCGCTCTGGGATGCGCGATAATGTTTAGGTGGACATTACAAGTTTAATCCAACCAAATATGTTCACACAATTTGCGCATGATCTGTGCGCGGCCCGCAGAAAAGCAGGACTGTCACAGCGTGACCTTTGCATCTTGCTAGAGCTTGGAAGCCAGGACGTTGCTGCCCTTGAAGAGGGCGTCAGACCACCGACAATCGAGCAAATGTGCAGGCTCTCGATCATCTACAATCGAAGCTTCACGCAGGTCTATCAGGAGATCATGCAATCCGCCCGCGAAGCGCTGTTTCGCAACCTGCCAGACCTTCCTGAGGTGGCAGAGGCCAAAGAGGCCAACTTTAATCGAGACAACACTCTGAAACGACTGGATAGGGAGCTGACGGCCGCCTTAACCCAGAATCATGCGGGGGCTTAGCTTTCTGGCGTTTGCCGCCGGATATCGAAGGGTCAGTTTCGTGTTTATCGAGGATGGGCAGCTTGCCACCTGGCAAACATCGAAGCGCGCCGCACTCAATCCGGACGAGGCAGCCAGCTTTGCGAGGGAGTTTATCGACCTGCTGCTTCCCACATTCATTGTGATGGAGGACACCGCAGCGGGGACACGCAAAGGCGTAAGAACGCAGGCTCTACTCAAAGCCATCCAGGATGAAGCGGCACAATCGAACGCGCAGCTTCTGCCCATGAAGCGAGAGAAGCTCTTTCGCACTCGGTTCGATGAGGCGCGCTACCTGGCTGACAAACATCCGGAGTTTGAAAGCAAGGTTCCCTCACGGACGTTCCGGGATCGCGAACCGCATCAGATGGTCTTGTTCGAAGCTCTGGCGCTTGGCCATCAAGCTGCGCAAGGAGGAGCGATGTTCCTTGCGAGCAAAATGTAGTTCTTCAGTTCTTCGAGATGAGGCAGCGCGAAGAGGCGCTGCTTCAATCAAATTGGGCCGATGTAACCATCGGCCCTGCCCTTCGGCGAGAACGGGATGGGAAAAGGAAAGCGTGAAATGCCTTGGGGGTGGTGCGGACGCAGCCCGACGAAAGGAGAGCGAGTCACGGCCCCATGCATTTCATGCTTTGGAAAACGAAAGGGCAGCGCCCTTGGTGTTTTCCATCAAGCAAACGAGGGCGCGGCCATGAGATCTCGGTCGCCCAGCTCTTCTGCACGGCTCCGGCTGCAATCGTGTGTTGCCGGATTTTGCAGGAGAGCACATCATGGACAAAGAGAAGACAGCGCGTATCCGGCGCCTCAATGACAGGTTTCGCCGGTCTGGGATTGGCGGCGACATCTTCATCACGCCAGGCATCAAAGAGCTTGGCGATGAAGGGATGAAAGCGGTTGCCGCTAAGGTGGCCGGTTTCGACCAGTTCGACCACGACAACGACCCGCATGGCGAACACGACTTTGGCGCGTTCGATCATGGTGGGCAGCGGATCTTCTGGAAGATTGATTACTACGCACTCGACATGACGTCGGGCAGCGAGGATCCTTCAGATCTGGACATAACGAAGCGCGTTCTCACGATTATGCTGGCTTCAGAATATTAGGCGTCAGCGCAAACTTGGACATCGCTCAGGCGGTGTCCTTTTCTTTCAAACTACTGATTGTCTCATGTTTGTTCGGGGCCAACATAAGTCGGTCCGTCCTGAGGCTTCGGACCGATCTTCGGGATACGCGACGGAAGCGTAGGCGGTGGAATATCGGGAATGTCATGTGCCAGGCCAAACGCCAACAACAGACGCGATCGATCACAGTCAATCGCAGCAATTTCACGCGGAGGTTCTGGACGAGCAATATCACCTTGGCCAAGCACGCGGGTCGGACTCCTGAGATCCTTTATGAAGCCCGAATGCACCGAGGTGGCGCATCCACCTCCGGTCACCACGAGCTGAACATCTTTGCGATCAGGATTCCATTTCTTGCTGAAGCTCATGGGGGCGACATCCTCGCGACAGGCATAACCATAGGTGTCGCCAAACTGATGGTTGCATGCCTTGAGAAAGTCCGCGTCTGCGATGGCTTTACTACGCGCAATCTCCAATGCCGCCGCGCCAAGTAGTTCCACGCTCGCGGAAAAGGCCTTGATCTGGGCTTCATCGTCATTCTCGACGAGGTTGAAGGCGACCATGTCGAGCGTCGATGCTCCGACATCAACCAGGACGTGCGCGCCCCAGGGTGAGTTCGGATCACTGGCGTAACCAACGAGCGCTGCACTGAGCTCGGGAATGAGGTCGAACCCGCCGGGCAGATCTTCTGCCTGGACCATATCCAAGGCCGCTCTGACCCGTTCGAGCGTCATAGGTTCGCAGGAGCACGCCAATTCGGCGGCGGCGCGAACCACTTCCTTGAACGGCTGCAATGCATCTGGATTATCGCTAGTCGCAACCGGAACGCCGATATTGATAGCGAGGAAATTCTTCGCCTTGCTGCGCGCCAGGGGCTTCTCCTTCGCATACCATCCGAGAAGGTGGCAAAGGTGCAGCGCGATAAAGGCGCTAGCGCCTTCAGATCGGGAAATCTTGGGCTCGTCGCAAATGGGCTCTGAGCCCTTCCCCGCGATGATACCAGTTTTGAAGCCTTCTAGTGTGATCGCGCCGGGCGTCGGGTAGAGCCGGAAGGTCTCGTTGGTAGGATCAAACCAAACGACCGTCTGCCACAAGTACGGATGGCCTTGGGAACGCAGCTCCGCAGGCGCTGGCAGTGCTGCAACAGGATTGCCCGCGACATAGGGATCGCGAACCACGACCTTCAATGAGCTGGTGCCAAAGTCGAAGCCTACGACAAAGCCATTGTCGAAATCGGGTTCAGGATTGTCGCGAAGCCACTCAGCTCCGCTTCGAACGGCGTCATCCAATCGGCGTGCTTCGCCCGATTGAATCCTACTGGGACGCTCTTCGATGGCAGGCGTTGAGCCTCCAACAATTCGCGTAATGTGCGCGAACGCCTCAGCGGCGGTAAACGGCATGGTCTCACCTGGAATTTCTTGGGGCGAAGGTTCGGGCGGCGGTGCAGGCTTGTGCTTCGGAGCGGGAGCGGCCTTGGCCGGCGCATTGGGAGCTTCCTTCACCGCAGGCTTTGGCTCGTAATGAAGCCGCTTTGACGCTGACTTCGTCAACTGCCCCTTCGGCTGTTTGACCGGTCGCACTGCCTTGCTGGGCTTGCGGCCAGGGTCCACTGTTCGAGACGGCGGGCTCTTTCGCGTCTCGACGATAACAGGGGTAGCATTGCGCTTGGCCGGCTTGATCTCGCGCGCCTTTGTCTGTTCGGCGTGCTCGGTCTGGGCATTGGCCTCAGCAAGCTTCTGCTTCATCTCCGCTTCGAGGTCCGCGACGCTTGGCTCACGCGCCTTCGAGCGAAAATCGGAAACAGGTTTCTTGCTCTTCTTCTTGTTGGGCTGGTTCGGTGCCTTCTGCTTTGCGACGCCAAGCGCTTGCAGCTGGTCCGCGAGGCTACCGTTCGACTTGCTCATGCGCCGTCTCCGGTAATGTCGATGACCGCTATGCCCACAAGAAGGGGCTCCTCGTAGCTGAGCAGATCTTCGCGCTGACGGATCTCGTTTTCACGAAGCTCGAGACGAGCAAGAACCTTCTGCAACTTGCCCTCGAGCGCTGGGATCAGATTGCGCCGCTTGAGGTTTTGCGAGAACTGCAGATCGGAAATCCGTTCCTTGTATTTCTTGGTCTCGCGGGTCCGATGCTCCTCGATCAAGGCCTTCTGGGTACTGACCAAGTCGAAGTGGCGGGCAGCTTCGGCATCCTCGAAGTCCAAACGGCGCTCTTCCAACCGTCCCGCCAAGACATCGGCAGCAAGGTCATGAGCGCGATCGCAATCCCCGCTTGAGAGGCTCGTCATGCGCGCTTCACTGGTGAGACTCTCGATGAGAACACGCTCGGCCTGGTCCTCTTCAAGCAGCCTATCGCCTGTGAAGGAGCAGGCAGCGAAGGCCAGTTTGTCGACAGGGACGATCCCTTCAATCGACCAACGTTCAACAAGGAAGACATAGCGCCCTGAAGGAAGGTTCCATCCGGCGCGATTGGAAGTTTCAATCGCTGTGACCGGCTTTGCGCGCAGGCCTGCCTGGCGCTTATCCAATTGCTCGGCGGCAAAGCGCGACAATGGGTGCGTCATCGGAATTGCTTCGATCGCGCGGTATTTTGAAGGCTGCGGATTACTTCCGAAAACCGACCGGACGCCGCTGGTTCCGTCGCGCGAGAACCTCGTGGGGTATCGGCGCGCTCTTGTATTTCGGAATTGGTTGAATTCCACGTCGGCGGTGGCGGAAAGCCTGATCTTGTAAGCGTCGATCTCCACGTCTGAAATCGGCTCCACGCTGCTTCCCTTGTAGGCGGAGACCAGGACACCAGCGATGTAATCGCGCAAGTCTTCTGGCGTGAGCCGTTTGTGCGGCGCTTGAGCTTCATTGATCCGCTGAAGAATGCTGTCGCCATGAGCGATGAGGCCTGGCGCTTCCTGCTCAAGCTCTTCGGCAATCGCCTTGCGCTTCTCTGCGGCGAGGACCGAACGGTCGAGTTCGGCGACCTTTTGTTCTTCGGTCAGTTCGGGATTGACGAGCGCAAGCTCGATATCGCGAATGATCTCGCCGAGAATGGGTTCGAAATCGCCCAGCGTGCTGCGAATGATCCCAAGGCGCTCATAAAGACGTTCGTAGACGCGTTCCTCAATGGTGTCCTTGGCGATGAGGTTGATGATGTCGATAGAAGGAGATTGCTGTCCGATACGATCGATACGACCGATCCGTTGTTCGACGCGCATCGGATTCCAAGGCAAATCCCAATTGAAGAGGATTCGGCAAAACTGCAGGTCAAGACCTTCACCACCCACCTCCGACGTCAACAAGACCGTACCGGGAGGGGCATCGGCAAAGCGATTGACGATCGTCTGTCGATCGAGATCGATCCCGCCATGGAGTTCGATCGATTCCAAGCCGGCATCATCTAAGCGGCGCGCCAAGTAATCGATCGTCTTACGGAAACTAGAGAAGATGATGACCTTCTCATCGGAATGATCTTGGCGGATTTTGCGCAGCCACTCCACGAGCCGCTGAAACTTGGTATCGCTTGCCTCGAGTGCGGCGAGAACGTGAGGGTCATCGCAAATCGCACCAAGCGTTTCGGTCAGAGGACCAGGCAAAGTCTTATAGCGGTATTCGTTGTCGTCATCATCGAGCGAGAGATTGCCAGTTCGGGTGCCCCAATGACGATAGGCCGCAGGGAGACTTGAGGCGAGCAAGCGCTGCGTTTGCGCAAGCAGGAAACGCTCGTTGATGTCGTTGATGAGCGCATAGTTGGCGATCTCGTCGCTGGCGGCTTCGTAGAAGTCGCGTTCGACTTGCGCCATCGGCCAGCGCACGGTGGTTGGACGACGCTCGACCTTAAATTCCGCCACATCTCGCCTTCTGGTGCGATTGATGATCGTGCCGAGCAAGGACATCTCTTCGAGACGAGAGGCAATCCGCACACGATTGGCAGGCGTGTCTTGCATGCCCTTCGCCAGCTCCTCACGCAGCCGCTCGAGACGCTTTCCGGTCTTCAGGACCTGGCCTGCGGGAAGCTCAGAAATGAGCTCTTCAAGATGATCGAATGACGCGCGCGGATCGCGCGCGGCTTCCCAGGCACGGACGTAGGGTTCGTTCTCATCCTGCAGCAGATCGAACAGCCATTCGCGTTCGAACGTGTCGGGGTCGATGAGCTTGAGCAGCGCGCGCAGGTCATTGGCACGCAGATTGATCGGCGTTGCCGACAAGAACAGCTTATGATCCGCAACTTCGCACACCAATTGGCCAAGTCGGTGGTTCATCGTCTCGGTATTCCGAAGATGGTGGGCTTCATCGAACACGACGAGGTCGAAGAGATCACCGTCGGCCTCTTCGAGATATTCCGCGAGTTCGACCCGCGCACCGTTCTTACCTTCAGCGGGATCATCCCAACCCTTTGGTGGACGGAGACTCGGTAGCGATGCGATTGCCGCGAATCCCTCGCCGCCGGCACGATCATCCTTCAAGAACTGAAGAAGCTGATCTGCTTGGCAGATATGCGCTGTAATATTGAACTTGTTGCGCAGTTCGTCGCGCCACTTTTCGCACAGCGGTTTCGGGCAGACGATCAGCAGACGCCGGCTATCGAACCGAGCGACAAGTTCGGTCCAAACAAGCCCGGCCTCAATGGTTTTGCCGAGACCCACTTCATCCGCGATCAGCAGTCCGCGCGATGGCGAGTTGAGTAGTTTGAGAACCGGCTTGAACTGATAGGCGTGAAAATCGGTGTTGGTCGCACCCAAACTGTAGATCATGTCAGCCAGGCGGCCGGTCATCCGCAAATGCGTAATGGCGCGGCGCAGGTCGGAGGGCGCAGAGAACTTGCCGTCCTTTAGGTCGATGAATGCATCGGCTTCTTCCTGCACGATTTCGAGCTGATTGGCTGGGACGACACGCCTGCGCCCTGTCGGCAGTTCAATCTTCTGGAAGGGGCGCCCGCCACGTTCTGTCTGCGGCTCGTCAGTTACGATGCCGACCACACTCGGGTCATTTCTTAGCCGAACACGAGAACCTGCTGGAATCATTTTTCCCCCAAAGAGCAAAGCTCTAAACTTCTAGAATTTGTGAATTAGTTCGCGGCGTCAAGTCTGATCGCACGAGCTAGAACTTAAGCCGGCCTAGCCGATGGGCAGCGGTAATGATCGCACCGTCATCGCCCACAACCAGGTAGCTGTTGAGCGAACGTTCGAGCTTCGAATAGGTCTGCGCGCCAATCGCCTGAGCCATGCGCGACCTCGACTTCTTGTCGAGAAAGTAGACATCGGCGCCGTCATGCCGACGACGGCGGCCATAGGCCAAAATGGCATCGACGGCCGCGTGCGGAATACCGCGCTGCTGGATTCGGGCGGCGGCGTGATGGGTCAAGTTCATGGTTTTGCTCCTCTTTGCTTGGTGACGAATCCAATCTACGAAAGGAGGGCGACAGAATCGGTCACCCTAGCGAGGAGCTGTGCTGCATGTCATTTTCCAAAGCCGTGGATCTGCTGCGGCTGGCCATGATGGCCGGCGGGCGAACAGGTGTTTGCCTCACCGATGTCGAGAGTGAGTTCGGATGCGTGAGGCGAACCGCTCAACGAATGGTGGTGGCCCTGCAGGAGGCCTTCCCCGCAACCGAGCATTATGTCGGCTACGACGGACGGCATTACTGGCGCGTCCCAGCGCGCGCTGTGGCGCCGCTGCTGTCACCCGGTTTGGACGAATTGGTCGCTCTCAAGAGCGCGATTGAGCAGCTCGACCGTGCAGGAATGAACGCTGAGGTACGAGCCCTCAAAGAGCTTGATCAAAAGGTCCACGCGCTCATCCCGAATGAAAGCTCGTCGCGGCTAGCAACCGACGAAGAAGCGATCCTGGAGGCCATGGGATATGCCGCAAGGCCAGGCCCGCGCCCTGATCAAGATAGCGCCGTCGACGCAGCGATTGCCGAAGCACTAAAAGGGCCGTTCCGGCTTCGGATTGCTTACCAAAGCCGGGCTGATGAGGGGGCCACTTGGCGGGAGGTTGAGCCGCTCGGTCTTTTGCTTGGCACGCGCCGCTACTTGGTCGGTATCGACACAGCCAAGAGGGACGGACGCAATCGGCATTACCGCGTCGAGGACATAAGTGAGGCCGAGGTGCTGGATCAGAGCTTTGCGTATCCTGAGGATTTTGATCTCAACGCCTATGCAGAGCGTGCCTTTGGTTCTTTTCACAATGACCAGGAGTATGGCGAGGTCGTGTGGAAGTTTGCGCCAGATGCGGCAGACCGCGCAGCGCGTTTCCTATTTCACCCTTCACAGACCAGTGAAGTTCTTGAGGACGGCTCCTTGGTGGTGCGCTTCAACGCCTCCGGCCATCTTGAAATGGCCTGGCATCTCTATGCTTGGGGCGATGGAGTGGAAGTCTTAGAACCTCCGCAGCTCGCCGAGCTCGTGCACCCCCACCGCCGCCAGGACTTTCCATCCTACCCATGAGGAGAAATCGAGATCCGTGGGGGTGACTGCTTTTGTCATGTCGGTCAGCAATAAGCGATCATACCGCAATCGCGGACGCCGCTCGACATGCGAAGTGGTGCAACACCTAACGGCGAGATCAACCTAATGCGCTTTTACGACGGCCAGCTTCTCCATTCAGCTAGCGACCTCAATGCTTTCTTGGGCTGCCGTCACGCTGTTGCGCTCAATTTGCAGAAGCTGCGCGATCCCTCGTCGCTGCCCGATCGCGCAGTCGATGATGAATCGACGGTCCTCGTCCAGGACGCGGGACACGCGCATGAAGGAGCGTATCTCGAAGATCTGAAGCAGCAGCTGCAGGTGATCGAGATCGACAACGACGCCCCGCTTGAAGCGCAGGCCGAAGCGACCTTGGCGGCGATGCGTGATGGCGCGGAGATCATCTACCAGGCGACGTTCCTCAATCAGCCCTGGCATGGTTTCGCGGACTTTTTGCGCCGGGTGGATGTGCCTTCGCAGCTCGGCGATCACTCCTACGAAGTGATCGATACGAAGCTTGCGCGTACCCCCAGCCCCAAGCACGTGCTGCAACTGGCGCTTTATTCGGACCTCATTGCCAAGGTCCAAGGCGTGGCTCCGCATGAGATGCATCTTGTCCTTGGTGACAAGAGCGAGGTGAGCTTCCGGCGGGTTGAGTTCGAACACACGCTTGCCTCCGCGCAAGGCCGCTATCTCGATTTTGTGGACCAGGAGATCACCGAGACACGGCCCGAGCCGTGCAGCGCCTGCACCCATTGCGGGTGGCGCGATCTTTGCGCGGAGCGCTGGCGCGAGGAGGACCATTTGAGCCTGGTGGCTGGCATTCAGACATCACAGATCACCAAGCTTAGGGCTGCAGGGATTGAGGCGGTGGCGGAACTGGCTGCGCTTGAAGCGGGCACTTCGATCCCGAAGCTCGCTCCCAAGACCTTCGAGCGCTTGCGCGCGCAGGCCGCGCTGCAGGTGGCCAGGCGCGGCGGTGAACCGACAACGGAATTGCTGCCCATCGAACCAGGTCGCGGTTTTGCCCGTATGCCGGCGCCCAGCCCGCACGATCTCTTTTTCGATCTGGAAGGCGATCCGCTCTATCCCGACGGGCTCGAGTATCTTTGGGGTGTGCATCTTCGCGATGCTCACGGCGAACCGGTCTTTCGCTACGAATGGGGCCATGACCGCCAAGCCGAACGAGAGGCGTTCGAGGCCATGGTTGATTTCTTTCGCGATCACCTGGCCGAGCATCTCGAGGCGCACATCTATCACTACGCGCCCTATGAGGTGACGGTGCTGCGCCGCCTCTCGACACGGTTCGCGAGCCGCGAACACGCGGTCGATGAGATGCTTCGCGCTGAGAAGTTCGTCGATCTCTACTCGATCGTGCGCGGAGCGATCCGCACCTCGGAACCCGACCTTAGCCTCAAGACGCTGGAGACTTTCTTTGCTGAAAGCCGCGGCGAGGATGTCACCAAGGCCGATCAATCGATCGTGCATTACCATCGCTGGCGCGAAAACGGAGAGCAGGCCCTGCTCGACGGGATCCTCGCCTATAACAAGGTCGATTGTGAGAACACCGAAGGCCTGCGCGATTGGCTCTTGTCGCTGCGACCTGAGATCCCGTTTTGGCAGCCGAGTACCGAGGCTCCGTCAGAGGAGAAGAGCGAGGAGGCGCGCCAAGCCGAAGAGGCGCGCGAAGCGCTGCGTAACAAGGTCCGCACGGGCGCGGTGTGCCTGTCAGAGCGAGGGCGCGAGCTTGCAAGCCACTTGCTCGACTTTCACTACCGGGCGCGTAAGCCTGAGCTTTGGGCAATCTTCGATCGCTGCGAGCGCGAGGAAGACGAACTGGTCGACGATGGCGATTGCATTGGCGGCATCGAGCCTGACGGCGAGGATTGGCAGCGACCCGAAAAGCAGTCAATCGTGGCGCGCTATCGCTTTGCGCACCAGGATACGAAGCTCCGCATCGGCAG
This sequence comes from Erythrobacter sp. HKB08, assembly GCF_004114695.1. NCBI lineage: Bacteria > Pseudomonadati > Pseudomonadota > Alphaproteobacteria > Sphingomonadales > Erythrobacteraceae > Erythrobacter > Erythrobacter sp. HKB08. The sequence goes on along the minus strand of NZ_CP035310.1, from coordinate 883,788 downwards.
CACAGTCCTGCACGCGCCAAGCCTGGAGCGGCTTGGCAGTGTGTTCGACCTCGATCTCGAAAGCGGTGTTGTCGAGCTCAAGCGCGGTAAGAAAAGTGGGACCGACTGGCCGGAGAATGGCTCGGTCATTCCGAGCTGGCCCATCGGCACAGACATACTCGAAGCCGCCGTTGAACGTGTCGTGCGAAGCTGGGCGAGCGCAGGCGGCAGCGCTGCGATCCCCTACCAAGCGCTGGTGGATGTGATCGAACGTTCGCGGCCGCGGTTTACCGACGGCACCTCAGGCGAAGTCGTACAGGCGGGGCAATCGCTCATCGAAGCGGCCACCATGCGTGCTCTAACCTTGGACCATTCCTCGCTCTTCATTCAGGGCCCGCCGGGGACCGGCAAGACCTACACGAGCGCCCACATGATCCTCGCCCTGCTCAAGGCGGGAAAGCGTATTGGCGTCTCGTCGAACAGCCACAAGGCGATCAACAATCTGCTGGCGAAAGTGGAGGAGGTCGCGCTTGAGGATGGCTACCATATTCATGGAGCCAAGAAGGCGAGCGCAGGTGACAAGGACAGCTACCTTAGGGGCAGCATGCTGGAGGATGTCACCGATGCCAAAGACATCGAGGATGGTGATTACCAGCTGGTCGGCGGGACCGCTTGGTTGTTCGCGCGGGGCGACCTCGATCAGCGCTTCGACTATTTGATCGTGGATGAGGCGGGCCAGGTATCGCTGGGCCATCTGCTCGCTATGGGTGCGGCTGCCCAGAACATCATCCTGGTCGGCGATCAGATGCAGCTGGGCCAACCCATCCAAGGCGCGCATCCTGGCGAAAGCGGATTGTCGACGCTCGACTATCTGCTCCAGAATGAGGCCACGATAGCGCCCGATCGCGGCATCTTGCTCGACACCAGCTGGCGCATGCACCCCGATATCAGCGGTTTCATTTCCGCGGCGGTCTATGATGGCCGGCTCAAGTCGCATCCAGATTGCGCAAATCAGGAGTTGCTCCTCGACGAGAAGGCGCCAAGCGTAGCGCTTCCTCATGGCATCCGCATGCTTTCGATGACGCATGCGGGCTGCCGCCAATCAAGCGAGGAGGAGGTGGCGAAGGTTGTCGAATTGGTAGCGGGGCTCTTGGGACAGGCCTTCACCGACCGCGAAGGGGGCAAGGGTACAATTGGGCTCGACAACATACTCGTGGTGACCCCGTTCAACATGCAGGTGAACGCGCTCAAGGCCGCTTTGCCCGATGGGGCACGCGTGGGCACGGTCGACAAGTTCCAGGGGCAAGAAGCCGAGATCGTCATCGTTAGCATGGTGACATCGAGCCCGGACGATCTGCCGCGGCATGTCGACTTCTTCTACTCGAAGAACCGTCTCAACGTGGCGATCAGCCGTGCCCGCACGCTGGCGATCGTCCTCGCGAATCCACGGCTCCTTGAACTGGAGGCGACAACGGTCGAACACCTGAAGCTCGTCAATACGCTCGCCTGGCTCAATAACGAGGCAAGTAATTGAAGAAGCGACTGGATCGAAACGGAGAAATTTGGAAGATGCGCGCGGGGGTATTTCGCTGGTGAGAGAAGACAAGTTCAGGGAATGGATGGCGAGCGAGGGCCTGGTAGCAAGCTCGATCTCGACGCGGATCTCCGATCTGCGGCGGGTCGAAAAGCACTTCGGCGACCTCGACGCAGCTTTCGATAACGATGGCTGCGCGAGCATCTTCGAGAAGCTGACCTATACCGCTGCCGATCAGGCGGCGGGCAAGCCGAACCCTTCCGGGCTTGAAATTGACGGAAAGGTCTACGACAGCCTTTCAGGCTACAAGTCGGCAGTGTCAGCCTATGTCCGTTTCAGGAACGGCGAGGCAGCCGCAGGTGATATGAGCCAGGCGGACCGGATTCGCCAGCACGTCGCCGCCAATTACGCGACCCCGGCTCGCCGGAGAGGCGAAGACCAGTTCTCGGTGGTTTCAGGGGATATCCACCGCGATCTCGAGCTCGCCAATGCCATGCCAGCCGTCTGCAGTGCACTCGACAGCCGCAAGTTTGCCGAGCTGATCGATGGCGAGCTGGTCGACCGTGCCGGACCCGCCAATTCCTCGACCGTCCGCTTTACCTTCAGGCTTAATGCTGAGGGCGTATTCGACATCGCAGCGGCCGAGCGCGAATTGAAGCGACGCTACGGTGAGGAGATCCCGACCATCAAGGACACCGGCAACCAGTATGTCACGAGCTTTGCTCTGGCCGATGAGCGCCAGGTCGCGCTGGAAAAGGAAGGGCAATCGGTCCGGATCTGGATTGAAGGCGGCAGAGACAATCCCCCGCCAGCAGGCTCGCCGACATATTATGCCCCGGACCAGGGACGCCAGGCCAATCTCCCCCGCCGCCTCAAGCACATGCCGCCCGGCGGCGCGCAGCCACGCGAGGTTATCAAGATCACATTCGCCGATCGGGCAAGCTTCGACCGCGTTCTCGACTGGTACGAGGCGCAAGGATCAGGCGCAGGCGCGCTGACCCGCGCGGCTGTCCTGGCCGCAATCCGCGAATGCGAAGAACTCGGGACCGACCCGTTCCTCGACAAGCATGGCTTCAGGCGGCCCAGAACCTACTGGATTGCCGAGGACGGCAAGTTCTACCCCTGCAAGGCCATCGCCAACGTCGCGCTGCGCGCCGTCGAGGGAGCCGATGCCCAGATCCGTGATGCCACCCGTTCGCGCGAGCTCATATCGCGTCTGGGATTCAGGGTGGTAGACAGCCTCGATGAGAGGCTCGATGCAGCCGAGCTCGAACGGCTCAAGCAGCGCTTTCTCAGCAAGTTCCCTGATTTGGAGCGGACTGGTTTCACCGCAAGCGAAGGCGGGTATTTCGATGAAGAGCGCGGCTACAAGGAAGCCCTCCTTGAGGAGGCCCGGGCAGCGCTGGACGATGAATCCTTGTCCGAAGAAGAACTGGGCGGCCGCCTCCTTGATATTCTGACTGGACCGCAATCAGGACTCCTCGGCTGGCGCACCGATGCCCGGATCAAGGCTCTGCGCGAGGCTCATCCGGGGATCCTCGAAGCCGAAGCAGGAAGCCTGATCCTGTCCGATGACGATCCAGCCGTAGCCCTCGATCGCTTCGTACAGGCGACATGGCCCATTCTCAGTGAAGGTCAGAAGAGCCAGCCTTACAGCGAGAGCCGTAACATTCCCTCGATGCTGCTGGCCCTTGCACATCCGGCAGAGGCGATGGGGATCAATACGGATCCCCTCTGGCGCGCAGGCAAGGCGCTGACGGGCAAGTCTCCCTTCGGAAACAATCCCCTCGACCAGAACGAATATGCAGCGGTCCTCGACCTTGCCGAGACGCTCTTCGAGAAATTCGAGGAATGGGGCTGGCAGCCGCGCGATCTCTGGGACGTCCAGGGATTCATTTGGGTCGTCAGGGAGGCCCAGGACGCAGCACAGCTCGACAATCATTCAGATCACGATGAGACCAAGCCCATGCCCAGACCCACTAATCTCATTCTCTACGGCCCTCCCGGGACCGGGAAGACTTATCGGACAGCGAAGGAAGCCGTGCAGCTCTGCGATGGCTCGGCTCCCGATGACCGAACCGAACTGAAGGCGCGCTACGACACGCTCGTCGAGGCGGGGCAGATCGGTTTTGTCACCTTCCACCAATCCTATGCCTATGAAGACTTTGTCGAAGGCCTGCGGCCCGAGACAGGGAGCGGTGAAGGTGAAGATGAAGGCGCAGCGGCTGGTTTCCGTCTGGAGCCCAAGCGAGGGATATTTCGGGAAATATCCGCGCTTGCGCAGCAATCCCGGCGCAATGCCGGCAGGCCAACCGGGCTCGACCTCAGCGGTCGCGAGTTCTTCAAGATGTCTCTTGGCCGAGCGGGCAGCGAAGATCATATCTATGATGCTGCCATTGAAGGGAATTACATCGTTCTGGGCTGGGGCGGCGAAGTCGACTGGTCCGACCCCCGTTACGATGACTATCAGGCCATCTTCGACAAGTGGAACGACCTTCATCCAGGCACGCATGGTTCGGATGGCAACATCTCACAGCTATGGCGATTCCGCAGCTCCATGAAGGAGGGCGACATCGTCATTGTTCCGGATGGAAATTCAAGCTTCCGCGCGATTGGCGAGATTGTCGGCCCATACGAATACGCGCCGACAGACGTCCGCGAATACAACCATCGCCGCGCCGTTCGCTGGCTCCTCGTCCTCGACGAATCTTTACCCGTTGAGACCATCCATGATGGCAAGTTCACGATGCGCACCTGCTATCTGCTGAAGCGTAACCGGATGAAGCTCGAGGCGCTCTCACGGCTGCTGCCGGGCAATGCACCGGCTTCCGACACCTCTCCTGACCAGTTCGTTCTCATTGTCGACGAGATCAACCGCGCCAATATCTCCAAGGTCTTCGGCGAGCTCATTACGCTCATCGAGGAAGATAAGCGGATCGGCGGGACCAACCAGACGACCGTCAAGCTTCCCTATTCCGGCGATGTCTTCGGGGTACCCGACAACCTCCACATCATTGGCACCATGAACACCGCCGACCGTTCGATCGCGCTCCTCGATACCGCGCTTCGTCGCCGGTTCACCTTTCGCGAGCTCATGCCCGAGCCCGAATTGCTCCAGGATGCCGCCGAACGAACGGGCGTGCCCCTGGTTGGATTGCTGCGCCGACTCAACGAGCGGATCGAATATCTCTTCGACCGCGAGCATCAGATCGGCCACGCCTACTTCATGAATTGCTGGACGATAGAAGACGTCCACGAGACGATGCGGCACCGGGTCATCCCGCTCCTCGCCGAATATTTCTACGAGGACTGGAACAAGGTCGCTCTCGTTCTGGGCGATGCTGAAGGAGTAGGCCGCTTTCTAACCCGCACCCAGCTGACTCCACCGGCTGGCATCCAGTCAGACGGCTTCAGCGAAGATCGCTGGCGCTGGCAGGTTCGCGACACCTTTGACGACAGTGTCTACGACGCCTTTGCATGATCAGCCGCACAGTCCTTGAATGGCGCAAGATCCGCTACGGCGACGGGCCCGAGGAAATACCCGAATGGGCCGCTGACCGGATCGCCGCCGTGGCGCGCGCCAACCCGCTTGGCGGCGAGGAAGGCGCCCGCATCTTGCAGCATGGCCGGACTGCACTGCGCGCGCAGCAGGTTGTCGGCGTTATCGCTGCTCAGGATTGCACACTCGAAATCCTTCCCAAGATCGACGGGCTTGGCGATGGCGACAGCGCGGCAAGCCAGGCCCAGATCCGCCGCAATCTCGTGCACATGCTCGCCGTTGCGCTCGATCTCAATATTGCCGCAGGTCAGATGGCGCGGCTCGGCTGGCAGGATGAAAGCCTGCTCGAGGTCCTGATCCGTCTCTTCTGTGACAGGCTCTTCGAAGCCGTCCATCTTGGTTTGTCTCGCCGCTACGTCTCCATGGAAGAAGACATTCCGACGCTGCGCGGGCGGCTCGACATCATTCGGCAGTTCTCCACGCTGGCTGCAAGCCCTGACCGGCTGGCGTGCCGCTTCGATGAATTGTCGAGCGATATCCCCCTCAACCAGATCATGAAGGCCGCCGTTGCCCGCCTGCTGCAGCTGTCGCGGTCCACACACAATCAGCGCAGGCTGCGCGAGCTTTCCTTTGCCTTTGCCGACGTGAGCGACGTGCCGGTGCAGTCGCTGCGCTGGAACAGCGTGATCCTCGACCGCACCAATGCCCGCTGGAAGGATCTTCTCAAGCTCGCCAGACTCCTACTCGGCGAACGCTTCCAGACGACGACCAGCGGCCACGGACGAGGGTTTTCGCTGCTGTTCGAGATGAACACCCTATTCGAGGAGTTCGTAGGGCGAACACTCAGGCGCGCGCTTGCCGGTACAGGCCTTCAGGTCGATCTCCAGGGCGGACGGCTGCATTGCCTTGCAGAATTGGATGTCGACCGCGCCCTGACAGGTCGGCGCCTCTTCATGACAAAGCCGGACATCATCATCCGCCGAGGGTCCGAGCGGGTAATGATCATCGACACCAAGTGGAAGCGCTTGGCCCCATCGATCGACGATCCCAAGCAGGGCGTGAGCCAGTCAGACGTCTATCAGATGATGGCCTACGGCAGAATCTACCAGTGTCCCGATCTGATGTTGCTCTACCCCCACCACGATGATCTGAAGTCGCTGGCAGGCTTGCAGAGCCAGCACTCTGTTGTGGGCAGCGAGGATGAGCTGTTTGCAGCGACCCTGGACCTATCTGATCTCAAGTCGGTTGCATTGCAGGCTGGAAACCTGGTCAGACATCAGAACGACTTAGAAGCAGGGACAATTTCAGCTTGATCATTAGGTCAAGTTCACCCTGCAGCCGAGAGGGCAAGATGCGCGCTGTATCAGCGTTCGGAAGATTTTGCTCAGGCCGAGAGTAGCATGACGACGTCTCGGAAAAAACCCATTCTGACCCTGATCAATATGACCGATCGGGAGGTTTTCTGGCGGGGCTACGGCAGTGCGCAACTGATGACAGACTGCAGTGATCCAGGACGAGAGTTCTGTTTCGATTGGAGTACATTTTTGCCATCACGAAATAAGCATGCCAGCAGAGATATTCTCGCGCCGTCGCCGTCAGAAGGACAATGAAATGCTTGGGAGGCTTGGCCTGATCCAAACGCTCCGGATAAAGTCCAGTCTTGGTCTGGGGGGAGACAGATCCGTCCCAAAAGCATTCCAAACCTGAAACAGCTGGTAGGAATTACCCTCTGGGAACAGCTCAGCGGTCAAGGCGAGCATTCTTCGCATACGCTCTTCGCTAGTGGTGACGTTGAGTACCATCATCGGCGCAGTCAGGCCCAAGTGCTCCTGATATCCGGCACCTTCGATGTAGCCTTCGTACTGCAGAAGGTGACGCAGGAAGCTCTTGCGGTGGATCTCAGCCGAACGCAGCGGTTCGGTCGCTCGGTCGGCTTCAACAGCGTAGAAGCGATAGCGCTTTCCCTCTGACGTCATATACTCCAGCCCAAAGACTGCATCGGGGAGCAAGTCCTTCTCATAGGATGCGCCGCTATCTGGATCGCAGATTTCGGTGGTCCATCGCAGACTTGCTCCAGCGCGAGCCAGAATCTTCGATTGAGGGACGAAATTGATGTCGTCGCGCTCATTGCACGCCAGCTCGATCGACGCGGTGATGCAGCTCACCATCAGGCTATGCTGCCAGGGGCCTGAGCGCGCTGGCCGGATGGCGCTGCCGCTTTTTCGAAGGGCAGAGACTGACGCCGGCGAAAGATCATAGACAAGCTGGTTGTAGCGCGCATCGAGCGTTCGAAACTGCTGCGCCGGGCGTGTGAGGTAAGCACCCGTATGAGGCGTGCAGTCTTCGTTGAAGAGATCGGTCAAGCGTTCTTTCGCTCGTTTCTCGCTAGCGTGCGTGTCTTTGGCGAACGCCAGCAGAAACGAAGACGGCAAGGGCCCATGCTCCGCGATCTTTTCGAACCAAAGCAGATCGCGCGGTTGCGGTGTGATGCGCTTACCAGTTGCCGTTGGCTTGGTGCGACGGCGTCGCCCTAGTGCGTCGAATTTCGGTTTTGGAGACATGGCGTGGTCCTCTTGAAGCTTTGGAGGACCGCTCTTTTATGCACGTAATGCTGGCCTGTAACCGTGCAGCAAATTCAGAAGTGTGAACCCATTTTCAGGCTTGGGACGCCATGGTCAGCAACAAAATTCACCAGTCCTCGCCCGGTGTGGGATCGATATGCCCACGTCCGGTCTTGCCCTGATTTGACGGCTTTTCATCATCCGACTGGTTCACTGCTTCGGCTTGAGCGTCGGAACCTGATGGCCCCTTGGGTTGCGGGCCACGTGGCTTGGGTTTTTCAGGCTTTGGATCATCACCGCCTGGCTCACCGCTTTCATCGGCCACCGGCGCATCTTCGGCGCTCTGGTCTTTGCCAATCTGAGAATGATGCACCGCATAACGCTCGCGCATGATCTCACGCTGCGCAGCGCGGCCCTGCGGCGACATGACCGGAAGGTCTTCCAAGTAACCGAACGGGAATGAGAGCGGCACAGCGTGCTTCGTGACCCCGCGAATATGCGCTGCAAAGCTGCCTTTGCCTTGCGCTTCGATGAAGGCTGGATCGGTGTAGAGCATCGGCGCAAGCGAACGCGCATCCTTGGCTGATACGCCGCCAGCAAACTTGATCGCGGTGTTGGCGGCAAAGGCTTCCTGGAGCTTGGGCTCAAGCTGGCCGAGATATTGGTGCGCGAGCACCATGCCGACATTGTACTTGCGCGCCTGAGCGAGAATCAGGCCGATGTTGCGATCAAAGTAGTCCTGGGCCTCGTCAATGTAGACCATGGTCGGCACGCGCCCAGAGCCGTGCAGAGTTGCACGCTCTTGAGCAGCCTGCGCGATCATAGCGATGAAGAACCGCCCGAAGATTTCGGTGCCTTGCTCTTTGAGCAGGTCCTTAGCTGTGTTGATCAGGATGACCTTGCCAGCGTTCATTTCGGTGAAGAGATCGAGCTTAGACCGAGGATGCGAGAACATCCGCTCGAATGTCTGGTTTTCGAGGATGCCCCAAAGGCGGCGAAGCACCTGCTTCTTGGTCTGCTCGAACTCACGCGAGGCAAACTCGGTCTCGAAGAAGTGCTTGGCCGTCCCCTCGAGCTTGGCGATATGCTCAGCGAATTTCACCTCGCTGCCTGGCTCCATCAGCTCGCGTAGCGTGTGGATCGTCGCATCCGGGATATGCAGCATAAGCCGTGTGACATAGCGGAAGATCACATTCTGCTTCTGCGTCATCTGCGCATCGAGCAGCGTGCCAAGCACGAAGTCGTAGAGCTCCAGGATTGAGTTTGTCAGACGCTCGCGCTCAAGCGGTGCGTACCCGTCGAGCCGCTTCTGGCCGACATCGAAGAGATTGAGCGAGACGGGATACTCAACGTCAGTCGGATCGATCAGAACAAGCCGATCGTGCAGATCCCCTGCAGGACCAAAGGCATCGAGCTTGGCAATGTTGTTGATCAAGTCACCTTGGCTATCGAGTACAATGACCGTGCGCTTCTCATCCTCCATCGCGGCTAGATCTTGCGCGATCAGATATTGCAGCGTCTGCGTTTTGCCGTGGCCTGAGCCCGCGACAATGTGCTGATGTTCAAAGCGTGACTTGGTGGGAATGGTGAAGGTCAGTTCCTGATCGAACAGCGCAGCCAGCGGTGTGCCACCGAGATAGGTTTCAACCAATATCTCCGGGGTCTTCGCATCGAACTGGCTGGGCATTCTTGGAGCCCGCTTGAAGCTGGAGGGATCGGAAGGGTTGCCCCCTGATGCCGCGATCAGATTGTATTCTAGCCGCTGGCGAAGATTGGTAAGCAAATCGGCTTCAACAAGCTCTTGCGCGAAACTGACGCCAAACACCTGCTCAGTGACTTCGCCAGTATCTCCCAGGCTGCGCAAAAGGTCAGTTGGAACCGAGATGCCATCTGATGAATCCGCTTCGTCAAGCAGTGCGGGGCACGCCTCATAAATTGGCCGGAGCATCGCTAAGATTGACAATTGGATCAGCTCAGCATGGCGATCGAAGCTGTCGAGTAATTTCTGTTGGCGGGTCAGCTCCTCGCGGATTTCCCATAGCTCAGCGATCGTGCGCTCTCGCTCCCAATCAACCTCTGGCAGCACAAAAAGCTGGTCGTAGTCGAAGAGCTGCAAAACGAGGTTCAGGATGACACCATCCTGATCATTCATCGGCGCATCGCCAAAAAGCTGGAATCGCACTTCGGTTGCGATAGAAGCGATCCGGCGCTCACGCTCTTCGATGGTTCGCAGGTCATGTGAATCAAACTGACGGGCGACCTCTTCCCATTGGCGACGAACAAGATCCTTCTCGCTGGGTCTGATCAACCCATGCAAGAAACTGTGAAGCTTGGCGCCAATGTCTGAAGCCATGTCAGCCCAGCCTTAAGACCACTTCCTTGGCCTCTTCTGGCGGCAAGACCGGCACGGGTCGAGTCTCAACGCCGTCCCAATGCTTGGCGGTCTCGACCACTTGGCGAAGCGCAATGCACGCATTGTCGAGCATCGCTTCTTTCTGAGCTAATTCGATGATGCTGTCGCATTTGAACCTGCGGCCATAAAGTAGATCGCGCATCCAGATGGTCTCGCGCTTTTCGTTAAGCCACCAGTATCCAGCGCCAACTCCAGTGATGACGCCGAAGGCCAGGCCGCCCAAGACTTCATCTGATGCAAAGGCTCCAAAGAGACCCCCAATCAGAAACGCTACGAAACCAATGACCATGGCACCTTTTAGATGGTCAAAGTCGTCAGCGGCAATCAGGCATGAATCGCCCATATCATAGCGGTCAATCAAAGCTCGCTCGTCATCAGACATCTCAGCCTTGGCCCAAAGCCGGAAGACAACCCGTCCTCGCCAATTTCGATTCTGTTCGCGTTTTAAGAGAATATCCATGGATGCCCCTATTCCATGTGGTTTGAGGTCTTAGGATGGAGAATAGAGGCTGTCAGGGTCAAGTTTATTGTGGCCCCGTGAACCAATAATGGGCTCGCGCAACTTCAAGATATTTCTCGTAAATTAAGTAGAGAAAGATCTTGAAGTCATTCTGCATCCCCATCGCAATGTGCGCCGCCGTGATGCTGGATGTGTAGCTATGGATGGGGATCGGCAAGCTGTCAGCATGGGGATAGAGTAAGCCGGTCACGTATCCTCATCAGCGATAGAGCAAATGGCATGGCATTTCTGGATCATGCAAACTCCAGACGCCTATGTCTTCGGGCTCTTTGTGATTCAGAATGATCCAGCGCCCGTTTGCTGAATAGTCGATCGAGATTTGCATCTCGGTGTCCGGGTTAGCCGTCGGGCGAATTACATAGGTCGGAAATGAGCTGCCATCCTCGATTGTGCGGATGAGATCACTCCGGTTTCCTTGAACGAAAATGGTTCTGGGTCCGATATCGACAAAGATATCCGCGCCATTGCGATCGCAGGACTCGCGGGTAGACCAACTTCCTTGAAAGCTGGGCGGGAACATAGGCAATCTGGGCTCTGGGGCTGGGCCTATCGGCGATAGGTTAGCGCCCCAAACATATCCGCCTGAGGCCAGTTTCAACCACCTCGATAGCGGATCGAATGCCATCACCTCCTGGGCTTGAACTGTCTCGCCCGCAACCAGGGTTCCGATGACGTTTGTGCCCTCGCCGGTTGGAAAATCACGCACGTTGGCTTGCCCGGTGACATCGTATGATGCCCGTTCTGCAAGGAACACGTCCTCATACCCCGCGAAGTTGGGTGTACCATCATCGTTGTAAGTCGGGCCATCGGGTACAGAAGAAAACAAACCACCGACGCCGCGCGAGATCGGATTGCTCGTAAGAGATATGAGCAGCACCAGGGCTACACTTCCGCCAATTGCGACTCTCTTTCGATTCTCAGGATCGGTGACATAGCCAAGGGCTGCGGCAATGAGCTTTCCAAAGCCATCGGCGAGCTCCGCCACATATCGACCTGCAAGCTCGCTAGCGCCTTTGCCGCGTTCGGTGATCGCTCCACACTTCGAACAAAACTTATCGCGCGGATCGAGTTCTGCTCCGCAAGCATGACATTCCATTATTGCTTCCCCCCAAAGCCGGTTGCGTTGTCCTAAACGTGCTTCATCACTCCATCGACCGATGTTGCCTTGATGAATTTCGCCGGGTTGGTTTCCGCCTCGATCGCCCTGAAGTGTTTCTCACCGCATTTGATCTTGGCACCCTCTTGGTGACGCAAATCATCCCACCAACTGCTGCTCTTTGTCTCAACAACGAAGAAGAGCTTTTCCTCACCGTCCTGTTCGACAAGGACCGCCCAGTCTGGGTTGTATGTGCCAAGTGGCGTCGGGATTTTGAACCACGCGGGGAGCTTCGCGTAGACCTTTACGGCTTCATTGCTTTCGAGGTCTTCCGCGAAGGATTTTTCCGTGCCTTCAGAATCGTAGACCACATATTCGAAGACTGACTTTTCGGCCTTCACCGCATTCTTCATGTAACTCTTGAGCTCCTCCTGTTCGAAAAGCTCCTGACAATAAAAATGGTCGTCACCGATACGCCGGTATTTGATGCCATCGACCAACGCTAAGCGTTTGGTGCGAGTGATTCCTTCGGCAGCTTGATCGATGAACTGCTGCGGATTGCGTTTGAAATCCTGGAGCCTGTCGCTCTTGATCAGAATATCGACGATGCTTTTGCGAGTAAGCTGAGTGCGGTCCTGGAGCTCGGTTATGATGTCAGGCAGGTCGATGTCGTCTTCATTGATCGTGGTGTAGTTGCCGACATCGCCATCCTTGGCTTCGACGCCACCTTTGCCGATCTCGATCCCGGCTTTGCGGAAACGGGCTCGCGTCTTTGTGATCGGTTCACTGTCGCGGATAGCGATTGCACAGTCTTCAATCAGCTTCGCATTGTCGAACTCGACCCGATAGGTCGTCTTGTGCTTGATCCGATCCCACAAGGCTTTGAACTCTGGGCTTTGAAGCACTGCTTCTCGGGTGCGGATGATCTTGCGCTCGTCCGCGTTCTTGATGTCGAGACGCCCAGCAAGCTTCTTGAGGATCGCTTTGATTTCGTCGGCTTGCTCCGCAAATTCATCGGGAATCTGTAGTGTACCCTCCTTGAGCGCAGCCTTTAGGCTGTCCTGGACGCGGCCTTTTCCATCGATCAATTCGGCCTGCTTGAGATGCTGCCAGAGCTTTTCCGATGCATTAGTGCCCAGAGGCTTAGCCTCACCATCTTCGTTCTTAACCTGAATGGCCGCGAATTGGTGTGGTTCAACAATGCCGAACTTGATACCCGTATCTTTCTCGATTTCAGTCTGAAGATTTCGCGCAAAGTCCTCATAGCTTTCAGTCGCAACAACGGTCAGCGTGTTGACCTCGTTGCCTCGAATGCGCTTACCTTTCTCGGTACCATCACTGATTACAGCCAAGCGCAATCCGCGCCCGATCGTCTGACGGCGCTCCCGTTCGGTGCCCATGTCGCGCAGCGTGCAAATTTGGAAGACATTCGGGTTGTCCCAGCCTTCGCGCAAAGCAGAATGGGAGAAGATGAACTTGAGCTTCGTATCGAAGCTGAGCAGCTTCTCCTTGTCCTTCATTATGAGGTTGTAGGCGCGCTCAGCGTTGTCGCGGTTGGCCGCATTGTCCGCGATTTCACCGTTGGCTTTCTTGGATGGTTCCTGGAATTTCTTATTTTTATCGATCGAGAAATAACCGTTGTGGAGCTCTTCAACCTCCTCATCGAGATCGATGCTCGCAAACAGCGTGTGGTAGTCAGGCAGCTTGGCGAGCCGACGATATTCCTCTTCGAACATCTCAGCGTATTTGCCCTTCAGCTCATTCCCGTCATCGTCATATTTCCGGTAGTGCTCAACGCTGTCGATGAAGAAGAGGCTCAGCACCTTGATCGGGCGGCCCGTTTCTTTGAAGCGCAGCTCCTTATCCAAATGCTCCTTGATCGTGCGACGGATCATGAGCCGCTTTTGTTCATCGGGATCGACGCCGCCATGCGACATGCCCGGCTTAAGCGTCTTGTCGAGACCAGGGCCCTTGAGCTCGATCGTCTCTTCGGGACCAACGGTGATCGTCCCGATCTGCATATTCTCGTAGACAGCGCGGTTTGTGAGCTGCTCCAGATCATCTCCGTCCTCGACGGTCAAAATCTTGCGCTTCACATCCTTGCCGCTGGCGATATCGAGCTCGACCTTTGCCGTGATCGATCCCTGCCTGTTATGCGTTGAAAGCAGCTTCACATAGGGCTTGTTGTGGCCACCTTCGATTTCGAGCGAGGCGACTTCAATCTGCTTGACCAGACCTCGCTCATAGGCATCCACCGCGTCCAGGCGATAGACCATGTGATGCTTGTCGACGTGGGTCGCTGAATAGCGAAGCGTGCAAAGCGGGTTCATCGCCGCAAGGGCCGTCTTACCGGCACCTTTGAGACCGCCATCTACGCTTTGCGGCTCATCGACGATGATGATCGGATTGGTGGCTTTGATCAGGTCGATCGGCTTCTCGCCGCCTGTGTTCTCACTCTGTTTGTAGAGGTTGTTGACGTCCTTCTTGTTGATCGCGCCAACCGTGGTGACCATGATCTGGATCGTCGAGCTAGTGGCGAAGTTGCGCACCTGGCCGAGCTTCTTGGAATCGTATGTGAAATACTCGTACCCCTTGGCCTTTGGGTAGAGATTCTCGAAGTGGTCGCGGGTGATTTCGAGGGTTTTGTAGGTGCCTTCCTTGATCGCGACCGAAGGAACCACAATCACGAACTTGGTGAAGCCGTATTCCTTATTCAGCTCGAAGATGGTGCGCAGATAGACGTAGGTCTTTCCGGTTCCTGTCTCCATCTCTACGGTGAAGTCGCCGGATTGGAGCACCTTGTCCTGATAGAGGCCGTTGTCGAGCTGCACCTCAGCGAGGTTTTCAAGGAGCTCTTCATCGATCAGCTGGAGACGGTTGCCCACGCCCAGATCGCTCTCCACGAGCCCTAGGCTGGCTTGTGAGACACTTTCTGGGCGGTAAGTGACTGTGAACTCGGACCGGGAGATTTCCTGGCCTTTGAACAGATCGACAACCGAGGCAATTGCGGCCTGCTGGTAATCAAGATCGTCTTCGAAATGGAGTTTCATCTCTGGCATAGTCGATCCGCTACAGGCTGCGAACGTGCGTTATGCCGTTCTGCTCCAGGATGGCGGCCATATTGGTTTTCGCGATGTCGTCCTCGAATGCGCTATCGCGGAAGAAGACATGTGTGTCCGTCTCTGGCTCCAACTCCTTGTGCCAGTCGAGTATGCCTTGTGCGATGCGATCAACCTCGGCTTTCTCGATAGATTTTGCTAGGCACGCAAATAGAACACCAAATCCGATGCTGTGGACTTCTTTGCCGTCAAATTTCTTTGTTTCGATTGGCGTTGCCAAATCGACCCCACGTTTCAGTAACAGCTCATAGAGTAAGTCACCATCGTCTCGGCCGTCGATCAGCCGCGCCGCATGAATATCGAGAGTTCCCTCAAGATCGCTCTTGTCGGGATTCCAAGCCAATAAGTTGGAATTAGCTAGCTTGAAAACACGGAACCCAAAGTCACCGTCGTCAGTTTCCGATTGCTCGCGTACAACTGAGGCAGACCTTCTGAGACGCTCCTTGGCTAGCTCAGAAATCCTTGGTGCTATGCCATTATCAGCGCAATATTTTCGAGTAGCGGCCTGATCCTTATCGTCCGGGTCGATCTCTTCAGGCAACTGGATAAGTATGAAACGTCGGCCCTGACCGGCTCCAGCCAGACGATAGATCGTGTCACCCATCGTCCCGTAACCAGCAAAGAAATCTAATACCAAATCGCCGGGACGAGTTGCCATGTGGACAATCTTCTCGAGCAAATAGGGAGACTTCGGATAGTCCGGATTGGAGCCAGGAAACTGCTTCTTGAATTCGCGATTTGCGACATCGGTCGAAATTTCACCGCCCCACCAGAAAGATTTTGGTTTGGAGGTCCTTTGGACGTTGTCGTCGTCGTCATCCTCTTCATCACTGACTTCAGCCCGCACTCCTGGGTTCAGATAGACCCTATGCTCGATATCCCACCTATCCTTCTTCGCTGAGTACTTCGCGTGCAGGATGTCTAAGTTCTCTTTGACGGTTTCAAAGCCCCATCGCCAACGGCCATCACTCTTGTCACCGCGCTTGGGAGTGATCTCAATGTCGGTCGCTAATCGCCGTTCAAGCGAGCAGGTTTGTTTCGCCTCATCAAAGAATATTGGGAAGTACATGTTTGGCCGATCTTCTCGGCGATCGGGACGACCTCTCTTCCGTAGATCTCGGAGGGCATATTTCTCCCCGTTGTCGTCTTCGTGCTTGTATTCCTTCAGTTGTTCGTCGGTCAAAGGAACGCCGAGAGATTCGAAATCAGGCATCCCATAGGCAAGCAAATATTCGTGAGCCGTTGCGATATTCTTTTTATCGTTTCGGCCCTTCATGTTGTTTATCACGGTAATACAGGAGATGAGATTCTCTGATCCGAAAACCTCATCACACAGAGCTTGTAACTGAGGCTGCTCATTTTGATCGATCGAAATGAATATTGCACCATCTCGGGAAAGAAGATTTTTCGCCACCTTCAATCGTGGCAACATCATATTTAGCCAATTTGTGTGCTTACGACCGCCAGTTTCCGTATTCGATGAGAACTTCATGCCATCATCGTCGACCTGGCCCGTGTATTTCAAGTATGTGTCTAGATTGTCGGCATAATTATCAGGGTAAACAAAATCACTGCCTGTGTTATAGGGAGGATCAATATAGATTAGTTTGACCTTGCCCGCATAACTCCGCTGGAGCAGCTTGAGTGACTCCAGATTGTCCCCTTCAATAAATATGTTTTTCGTATCTTCCCAGTCAGTGCTTTCTTCAGCACACGGCAGGAGAGTTCCTGGGCTGGGGGTCAGTGCAATTTGCCGCGCCTTCTTTTTTCCATGCCAGTTGAGTCCGTATTTTTCCTCGCCTTCCTCCAGGACCGACGCGTCTCCCAGCAATTGACGAAGGACCTCAAAATTAACTCGCCCATCCTCAAATGCATCGGGAAATAGCCCTTGCAGTTTCTCGATGTTATTGCCGACAACATCCGCGCTTTGTCCGTCTTCTTGGGTCACTTTTTCCATATTCTATCTTCTTGATTTCTAATCATTAAGCCTTAGGCGAGCTTCAAGTGCAAGTATAGCATTCTTACGACTTCTGATTTTACTGTTCAGGTCGACCTTACGGCTCATTTGTTTTTCGCGCTTCAGGTTCGACTTTAGCTCGGCAATCTCACGTTCCAAGCCATCAATTTCCTTTAGTGCCTCTGCGTGCACCTTCGACTCTTCAATCGGCACTGGAGCAAATGTACCTGTGCGCTCGCTAGCGATTAGCTGAATGACCTGCGCCTGGAAGGCTTCATAGAGGGCGTAGAAATTGGTCCCTGGCAATCGATGCAATGCGATTGCGTCAAGGAAAGCAGAGATAGGTGCATTGGCGCGCTTTGGATCGAACCAGTCGGTCTGCCAGCGATCAAGGATCACCATCTTGGACTTATCTGCCTGGTTGATACGCTTTTCAGCCACTGCAATGCTCAGCTTGCCCTCATGCTCGAACACAAGGATCAACGGATAAGGAATGGCCCGATGCATGAACGCGGCGATACGCCGCGCCCTGTTTGAGCTGCTGAGCTCGATCGAAAGGATTGCAACTTCGGGGTAGTCGTGCGTGCCGTCCTGAAACGGGCGAATGTTGATCGTTTCAGGTTTCAATGTGTAGCGCCAGCGGATGCGATCGGCATCTTGGCTCAGGGCTTTCTTGTCGGTCTGGTCCAGCTCGGCATTGTCGAGAAACATCTTCTTGTAGACCGGCTTGTCGAGCAAGCAGGCCTCCGGGATTTCCATGCTGGCAAAGAGTGTCTCTATCATGCTGCGGCTTTGACGATCAGGAAGCTTACAACCTCGAAGTCATCGCTCCCTTTGAGATGATCCTTGGTGAGGCTCGTACCGCCGCGTGTGAATAGGCTCTCGACGCCTTTCTCTTCCGTCTTGCCGACAATGCTTTCGATCGCCTTGTCACGAAGGTCGCAATAGTGGCTCATGTCGCGGCCCTTCTTCGTTTCGGCCTGGACCGCATTTATGGCCGCGTCGTCGAGCTCAGCCATGGTTGCAGCGAGCTTCTTGAAGAGGTCTAGGCTCTTCTTCGCTTGGAGATGATTGAAGACGATCTCGCCTGTCTCGGAGACATAGACGAGATAGTAGGGCGCGAGGGCATAGCTATCCTCGTTCTGCACTATAGCCTTCACGTCGCGGAGGCAGAAGATCGCGCCAGGAACCGCCTCCGGCGTGCTCGCGGTGATGGCTGCGTGGAAGCCGGTAGGTGCGCCTTCCAAGGTGGCGAGATTGTCCTTCATGAAGCTAGAGAGGTCCATGCGGAAATCGTTCAGCGTCATGTCCGTGATGGAAACACTGCCGTCCATATCCTCAAGGTCGATCACCGCATCCTGAAGCTGCTGCATCTGCTTCCGGCGGTATTCGAGATCATTCATCTGCTTGGTCTCGTCATACTCGATGACGTTTTCTTCGCCGGTGGCTGAGATATCGAGCAACACCATGCGTCCGCTCACGCGAGCTTCTAGATTGATATACTCGTCGAGCTCCATATTCGGCCAAAAGTTGGTCAGCTGGATAGCGTCATTGCAAGAGCCCAAGCGATCGACACGGCCAAAGCGCTGGATGATCCGCACGGGGTTCCAGTGAATGTCGTAGTTCACCAGCATATCGCAGTCTTGAAGGTTCTGACCTTCGGAGATGCAGTCTGTGGCGATCAGGATATCGATCTCATCGGTCGCATCAGGATCAACCTTTTCACGTTCCTTCGAGACGGGTGAGAAGTTGGTGAGGAGAGAGTTCAGGTCGCGGCCTAACCCCTTGATCGTGCATTTGTTGGTGCCGGAACCTGTGATCAAAGCGCTGTGCAATCCAAACTTCTGCAACGCCCAATCGTGAATGTGTGAGTAGAGGTATTCCGCAGTGTCCGAGAACGCGGTGAAGACCATTACCTTCCTGTTTCCTTCGTTGATCGGGTTTTTGAGCTTGGCTGAGATCGTGTCTTTCAGGGCTTGCAGTTTGGCGTCATCGTCGGCTTCAACCTGGCGAGCTTCTTCGAGGAGATAGGCTAGCAAGACCCTGTCAGCTTCCAAGTCTTGCTTGAGCCGAACAAGGTCCAAGTCTTGAATGAGCACTTTGACCTTGCGGCCAATCATGAGGTCCTCAAGTTCAGGAGAGTCGGCTTCGATGTCCTCGATGCTCAACTCTTCGATCTCTTCACTTTCAAGCGCTTCGATCTTCGCCAGCATCGCCTCAACCTGCGCGTGAATTTTCTCCGTGGTGAGAGCGAATGAGTGGATCGAGCTTTCCATGCGCTTGAGCATGTTGACGCGCATTAAGTGAATCAGGCTGCGCTCTCGATCGACTTGCTTGAGTGTGGATTTGCCGCCTTTGACCTGTTGGTCGTACTTGCGGCTATATTCTTCTTGCTTATCGTTCCTGAGGTAATCAAGCGGGGCATAGGCCGCTAGCGAGAGCTTCTTGATAGAGCGGTTGATATCCTTGAGGGGCGGAAACGCACCAGCCTTGTCGATGTCAGCTTTGACGTTTTGCGGCTTTAGGCGTTCAGGGAATTTGCCGATCTCCGAGATGTCATAGTACTTCTCGATATGCCGTCGCGAGCGAGCGATCGTAAGAAGATCTAAAAGCTTGAAGTAGCCAAAGTTTAGGCTTTCCAGCAAAGCCTCAGGCTTGCGTTCTGCTTCGGGCAACTTCAGCCAACTATTGAATTGTGTCTGCGCCCGCCGAAGCGTGACCTCTATGCTAGCAATCCCAGCATCGGCGAAAGCCTTGTCCTGGCCCTCGGTGATGAAGGCGACCTGATTCTTGAGGTCGTTGAGCCGGTTGTTGACCGGTGTCGCCGATAGCATCAGAACTTTCGTTTTGACGCCCTTGCGTATCACCTCCTCCATGAGGCGCTGATAACGTGTAACGCCATCAGCTCGCGGGTTGTTGTTCCGGAAGTTGTGGGACTCATCGATCACAACCAGGTCGTAGTTGCCCCAATTCAAGGTTTCGAGATTGATCTCGCCTGACTTACCGGTCTCACGGCTGAGATCGGTGTGATTGAGTACATCGAAGTTGAAGCGGTCGCCCGCGAGTACGTTTCGCTTGTCGTTTATCGTGTAGACAGTCCAGTTTTCGCGAAGCTTCTTTGGAGCGAGCACCAGGACGCGATCGTTGCGGAGCTCATAGTATTTGATGATCGCTAGCGCTTCAAATGTCTTACCAAGACCGACGCTGTCAGCAACGATGCAGCCATTGTGCTTTTCGAGCTTGTCGATCGCGCCAAGCACCCCGTCGCGTTGGAACTTGTAGAGCTTGTTCCATACGATCGTGTCTTTGATCCCCGTCTTGGATCGGATGATGTTGTCCTCATCGATCTCGTCGAGAAAGTCTCGAAAAATCGTGAAAAGGGTAAGGAAATAGAGGAGGTTTGCAGGCTTATCAGCTGCGAGGTTTTCGAGAGCGTCTAGCAGAGTCTCTTTCGCTTGGATTATAGCGGTAGGATCATTCCAAATTGTATCAAACCAGTCGATAAGCTGCTGAGTGGCGGCTCGATCGGTCGCAACGGTGTTCATGGCGAAAGTACTGGATGGGACAGCGCCTAGCCCAGGTGCAGTCAGGTCAGAAGTCCCCGAGATGGCCACCGCGTCTCCGTCACGCTGGCTCACATGGAAAAGATTCTGGCGGATTGGAGCGCCAGACAAAGAGCGAACCTCGGCCTTCTTTCGGACCCACTGCGCACACTCAGCAGCGATATACTGAAGGTCCAGTTCGGCCTTGAGACCAATCTCATCAGCGCCACCTGCGAGGTTTATAGGTTCTGTTGCACCGCCATCAGCAAGCATGAGCTTGAGGCTGTCGATTTTAGAGAGCTCGCTCTTTAGGGTAGCGAAGCCGAACACCGTAAAAAGCCCGGTCAAGACTGCGAGCTTTGATTCCGGCTCGATACTCCTTCGAAGTTCGTCAGAAACCCGGCCATGAGTCTTGTTGTCGAGGAGCATTCTACGATGATTTCCAGCTATTTTGATTGGTCGATTGCTTGATCCCATGTTTCGTGGCGAATTTTAAGCGCCTAGTGCAATAATACACGCCTTAGTGCGATCTGTCCTTGCAATGCAGTTGGGTGGCCGAGCTTGCAAACTCGACCACCCGCTCCTTTTCAGGAGTGCCGGACAGGTTCGTCTCGGGCTTCCAGGCGCTTCTGCAGCCAGTCCAGCACTTCGTCCTCAACCCATCCGACCCGGCTCGGGCCAAGCTGTACCCTCTTGGGGAATTGGCCGGCCTTTTCCAGGCGTGCGATGTGCTGAGGCGAATACAGTACTAGCTCCTTGACCTGACGCTTCGACAAAATCCTCATCACGATGTCTCCTAATTGAAGAGCATCGCGATGCTCGAAGGTTGGCAAAAGCCCCCGAGGCACTGGAGAGGCTATCAGCGAAGCAATGTGAAGCAAGGACAATCGCTTACGATCGGCTGCGTTCGCCTTGGTGTGCCCACGCTGACCCATCGATGTTCGTGTGGGATGCAAAGTACAAAGCGTGGAGCATCGAGTCTTTGCGTGGCGCTGTGCGATAACCCGCAACGACATGGGTGACTCGCCCCGAAGCAATCATCTCGGGAAGCGCCCAAAAAGGTGCGGGAGGAAGGTAAGCGAGAGCTTGGAAAACCCCTTTGCGTACGCTCGCCGTCATCAACATTGGCTGCTGTGGCTCTGATTGGTCAGGGTCGGAGTGATACTGCTCTGAGCAAACGAGCGACACCTCTGCGCGCTCAACCTTTGAATCCTGATCATGGTCGCCAGCGCGGACAATTGCGCCATGAATATCGATGATCGCTTCGTCGTCGACCCGGCCAATTTCAGCGCGGTGGTCAGCGATGTGGTAGGACTGCTCGAAAGCTTCGATCTCTATGAGAAGCTCTTTCGCTTCAATCTTGGATTTAGCCTTTGCCGACATTTGCCCATCCCCATCGGTTCAAATGAGCTGAACATAGGACACCATAGCGCATCACCACATCGCCAAAAGTGAGGTGGACGAAAAGGTGGGCCAAATTTAACAATCTGGCCTAAAGCATTGATTTTATTGCAATTTTTAAGAGAAATGGTGCCCAGAAGAGGACTCGAACCTCCACGGGGTTGCCCCCACCGCCACCTGAAGACGGCGCGTCTACCAATTCCGCCATCTGGGCACACCTGCGTTGCGGGCCAGAGTGCTCCGCATCGCGAATGAGGCGCGCCGTTAGCGAAGCGGCGCGCGGCTTGTCAACGCAAATCGCAATCCCGATGCACCTTGTCTCACCGGAACGGTTGCGATGGCTCGCCCGTTGCGGCAAGGCGCAGCGCGTAAACCTGCAAACCATACCTACGGAACGGATCGCCGCATGGCACAGACTCATCCCCTCAACGGCAAGCTCGTCCTCGTCACGGGCGGGACCGGATTCCTCGGCAACTATGTCGCCCAGGCATTGCTCGAATGCGGCGCGCGGCTGCGCGTGGCGGGGCGCCATCCCGAGAAGGCGCGCGATCTCAAGCCCTTGGCGAATCTCGGCCAGCTCCAGCTTGCCCGGGTCGACCTGACGAACGAACGCAGCGTCGAGGCGGCGGTCCAGGGCGTAGATGCGGTGGTCAACCTCGTCGGCAGTTTCGAGGGCGACCTTATGAAGCTGATGGGCGAATCTGCCGGCATGCTGGCAGAAAAGGCCAAGGCGGCAGGTGCCAGCGCTTTCGTGCAGGTGAGCGCGATTGCAGCGGATCTCGAAAGCGAGGCGGATTATTCACGCGCCAAGGCGCTGGGCGAAAAGCTGGTGCTCGAGGCATTCCCCAAGGCGACGATCCTTCGCCCGTCGATCATCTTCGGCAAGGACGACAACTTCCTGAACATGTTCGCCGGCCTCATCCGCACCTTCCCGGTGCTGCCGGTGTTCGCGCCCGAGGCGAAGCTGCAGCTGGTCTATGTCGATGACGTCGCAGAAGCGGTTCGCGTCGCGCTGGCCGATCCCAAGGCTCATGGCGGCAAGACTTACGAGCTCGGCGGCCCGGAGCAGGTCTCGATGATGGAGATCAACGAGCGGATTGCCGAAGCGCAGGGTCGCAAGCGGACGTTCCTGCCGATGCCCGATGCGGCTTCGGGAGCTTTCGCCGCCCTTCCCGGCACGCCGATGTCGAGCGATCAGTGGACGCTGCTCAAGCAGGGCAACGTCGTCTCGGGCGAGTATCCCGGCTTCGACAAGCTCGGCATCGAGCCGAGGCCGCTCGGCCTGTTCCTCGAAAAGTGGATGGTCCGCTATCGCAAGCACGGCCGCTTCACCGGCCGCGTGAAAATGGCCTGAGCTAGTCGGCGGTCGCCGGCGGCAGCGTGTCGCCGGCTTCTTCCGGCGATTTGAGCGGCACGACTTCCAGGATCGGCCCCTTCACGGCCGCGATGAGCACCCGCGTGCCGACCGGCTGGTCCGCACCGCGCGCGATCCACTCGCTGTCGCCGAGACGCGCGCGCCCTTCCCCGCCGTCGATGGCGACGGTGATGACCGCCTGCTCGCCGACGAGGCGATCGCCGCGGCGGTTCATCATCGGGTCGCTGCTTTCGATCGGCCGGTCGCGCAGCCAGCGCTTGGCCGAATAGACGATGATCAGCGACAGGAAGACGAAGTTCACCACCTGCACCGCGATCCCGAGGTCGAGCACGAAGGTCAGCGCGGAGGTCGTCAGCGCGGCGGCGGCAAGCCAGATCAGGTAGACGCCGGGCACGACGAGTTCGAGCGCGGCGAAGGCGAGGCCGATGACCAGCCACCACAGCGCCGGGTCGAGATTGTCGAGCAGGTCCATCAGCTATTCCCGCCCGAGGAACGCGGCACGCTGGTCCGCGGGCGACGATCGGCGATCGGCGTGCCCGAGGGATTGCCGGTCGAGACCGTGCCCTCGCTGCCGTCGAACGTGCCCCTCACGAGCTCGCCGATACCGCCGAGCGAGCCGATGAGCTGGGTCGCTTCGACCGGGAACAGGATGGTCTTGGCATTCGGGCTGTCGGCGAACTTGCCGACCGCCTTGGTGTATTCCTGGGCGACGAAGTAGTTGATCGCCGCGCTGCCGCTGTCGGCGATGGCGTTGCTGACCATTTCGGTAGCCCGCGCTTCGGCCTCTGCCGCACGCTCGCGCGCTTCGGCGTCGCGGAAAGCGGCTTCGCGCTTGCCCTCCGCTTCGAGGATGGCCGACTGCTTGCGACCTTCGGCGCGGAGGATCGAGCTGGTCTTGTCGCCTTCCGCCTCGAGGATTTCGGCACGCTTGAGGCGCTCGGCCTTCATCTGGCGGGCCATGGCTTCGGAAATGTCGATCGGCGGGCGGATGTCCTTGATCTCGACGCGGGTGATCTTGACGCCCCAGGGCGAGGTCGCGTGGTCGACGACGCTGAGGAGGCGCGCGTTGATCTCGTCACGCTTCGAAAGCGTTTCGTCGAGGTCCATGCTGCCCATCACCGTGCGCAGGTTGGTCGTGGTAAGAGCCATGATGGCGGCGTAGAGATTGGCGACCTCGTAGGCAGCCTTGCCCGCATCGAGCACCTGGAAGAAGACCACCGCGTCCACGCCGACCATGGCGTTGTCCTTGGTGATGATTTCCTGGCCCGGGATGTCGAGCACCTGCTCCATCATGTTGATCTTGCGACCGATGCGATCGACGAAGGGCACGAGGATATGGAGGCCGGGTTCCGCCGCCTTGGTGAACTTGCCGAGCCGCTCGATCGTGTAGACAAAGCCCTGCTTCACGACGCGCACGGTCGTGAACAGGATCAGCGCGAGAACCGCGACGATCAGGACCAGCGTAAGAAAACCACCCATTTACGAACCCTCCCAAAGACTTCCGGCACGCATGGTAGCGCGCGGGGCCTCGCGAGGGAAGTAAATGCGGGCGCGAATTCAGAGAGCCGCTGCGTAAAGCTCCAGCAGGTCGCTCCACGCCTTCTCGGCCGCCGCTTCGGCGTAAGCCGGAGAGTCCGGGACGGTCCAGCCGTGGTCGCCGGCATAGACTTCGACCTTGGCCTTGCGTCCGGCCTCCGCAGCAGCTTCGCGCAGGATGGTCTTGTGGTCCGGGTCGTCCGCATCGTCGTCCTGCGCGATGGCGATGAGCAGCGATGCCTGCATATCGTCCATCAGGCGGTGCGGGCTCATCGTATTGTCGTCGCGAACGAGGCCGCCGCCGTGGAAGCTGGCCGCTGCCTTCACCCGCCCCGGCACGGCGGCAGCGCTCCACATGGTGAAGGGGCCGCCCATGCAATAACCTTGCGTGCCGATACCGCGCGATGTGTCGATTTCGCCCTGCGCATCGAGCCAGGCGACCACGCTTGCCGCATCGCGCATGATTGCCTCGGCATCGAGCTTGGAGCGCCATGGACGCACCTTCTGGAACCCGCCCTGGTCGATGAAGTCGGCAAAGTCCTCGAACTGCTGGCCGGTCACGTCGCGGTAGTACGGATTGGCGACAAGGACCGAATAGCCGCGCCCGGCGAGGCGGCGGGCCATGTTGCGCTTGCTCTCGCGCAGTCCGGCAATGTCGGGCCAGAGGATGACGCCGGGTGCCGGACCGGAAACGGGGGCGACGAAGAATCCGTCCATGGTTCCGTCAGCCGTGTCGAAGCTTACGGCGCGCTCGCTCATGGCAGGCAGGCCGATCGTCTCGTCGGCGTTCGATTCCATCGGCGTGCAGGCTGCGATCGCAGCCGCACCGCCCAGCATTCCGAATTCGCGGCGGCTGATACGGTCCTTCGCCCAGCGCTGCAGTTTGCTCTCATCGCACATGCAAAAACCCTCCTGTTGGCCGTTCTTCGAGCGACCAACGCTCTGCGTTACACCCCCGTTCCCGCTCATGGTGGATAGACAAGCGGCCAAGTCCTCGGCAACATCGGTTGCAAAGCGCGACCGACAGAGTCGCGCCTTAAGGGAGAGGACTATGAAGCGGATCGCGCTGGCTGCGCCAATTCTCATGCTGGGGGCGGCATTCGGCCTCGCCTCCTGCGGCGACAAGGAGATGCCGGAAGGCGGCATCGACAACGTCCGGTTGATCAATGCGGGCGACGATACTGCCAACTGGATCACCCACGGCAGGACCTATTCCGAGCAGCGCTATTCCCCGCTCGACCAAGTGAACAAGGAAAACGTCGCCGACCTCGGCCTCGCCTGGTTCGCCGACATGGATACCGCGCGCGGCCAGGAAGCGACCCCGCTGGTGATGGACGGCAAGCTCTATCTCACCACCGCGTGGAGCAAGGTGAAGGCCTTCGACGCGGCGACCGGCGAGCCGCTGTGGGAATACGATCCGGAAGTTCCCGGCGAGACGGGCGTCAAGGCATGCTGCGACGTCGTCAACCGCGGCATGGCGGCCTGGGGCGATTCCCTGTTCTTCGGCACGCTCGATGGCCGCCTCATCGCACTCGACCGCGATACGGGCGAAGTGCGCTGGGAGAAGGTCACGGTCGACCAGGACCAGTCCTACACCATCACCGGCGCGCCGCGCGTGATCGACGGCAAGGTGCTGATCGGCAATGGCGGGGCCGAATTCGGCGTGCGCGGCTATATCGCGGCATACGACGTCGATGACGGCGAAGAGATCTGGCGCTTCTACACCGTGCCCGACAGCGATTCCTCCGACGACCCGGAATACCTCCAGAAGGCTTCGGAAACCTGGTTCGGCGATGTCCTCGGCAGCGAGAACGGCATCGGCGGCGGCGGCACCGTGTGGGATTCGATGGCCTATGATCCCGATCTCGACCTGCTCTACATCGGCGTCGGTAACGGCAGCCCGTGGAACCGCGCCTATCGCTCGCCGGGCGAAGACGGCACCGGTGAAGGCGACAACCTCTACCTCTCGAGCATCGTCGCGATCCGCGCGAGCACGGGCGACTATGTCTGGCATTACCAGACGACGCCGGGCGAGACGTGGGACTACACGGCGACGCAGCACATCATGCTCGCCGACATGGAAATCGACGGCAAGGAACGCCAGGTGCTGATGCAGGCACCGAAGAACGGCTTCTTCTACGTCATCGACCGCGCGACCGGCGAATTCATCTCGGCCGAGCCCTATGTCACGGTGAACTGGGCGACTGCGATCGACGACGCGGGCCGCCCGATCGAGAACCCCGAGGCGCGGATCGACAAGACCGGCAAGCCGGCGCTCGTCACTCCGGGCGCGCTCGGCGGGCACAACTGGCACCCGATGGCCTATCACCCGGGCGAGAACCTCGTGTACATCCCGGCCTTCGAGGCGGGCATGATGTATGCGCCGGAAGCCAACTGGAAACCCGACCGCAATCGCGGCTTCAACGTCGGCTTCGACCTCGGCGCGGGCGACCTGCCTCCGGACATGGGCGTGCGCCGCGAGGTAGCGGGCACGCTGCGGGGCATGCTGGTCGCCTGGGATCCGGTCGCGCAGGAGCCGCGCTGGACGGTCGAGCACCCGGGTCCGTGGAACGGCGGCCTGCTGGCCACCGGCGGCGGGCTCGTGTTCCAGGGCACGGCGGGCAGCGAATTCAACGCCTATGATGCCGGATCGGGAGAGAAGCTGTGGGGCTTCCCCGCACAGACCGGCGTTGTCGCACCTCCGATCACCTACACGGTCAATGGCGAACAATACGTCGCCGTGCTGGCCGGCTGGGGCGGCGCCTATGCGATCACGGTCGATGGCGAGCTGCTCAACAGCAAGGCGCCGGTGCAGAACATCAGCCGCCTGCTGGTGTTCAAGATCGGCGGCGAAGCGCAGCTGCCCGATATGCCGGCACTCGCGAGCCTGCCCCTCGACCCGCCGCCGAGCCGCGCGGACGCAGCGCAGATCGCGGCGGGCGGCAAGCACTATGCACGCTATTGCGCGGTGTGCCACGCTCCGGCTGCGGTCGGATCGAACGTGCTGCCCGACCTGCGGCGCAGCAGCACGCTCGCCAACCAGCAGGCGTTCCTGGCGGTCGTACATGACGGCATCTTGAAGGATCGCGGCATGGCGAGCTTCGCCGGATCGCTCGACAAGAACGAGATCGACGCGATCCGCGAATACATCATCTTCCGCGCGAACGAGGACAAGGACGCGGGGCTGAGCAAGTAGCGCTCAGCCGGAGAAGACCACCGTACGCTGGCCGTTGAGGAGCACTCGCTCCTCCAGATGGAGCCGCACCGCTTCGGCCAGCACACGGCGCTCGATATCGCGCCCCTTGCGGACCAGCTCTTCCGGGCTGTCGGCATGGCTGATCGGCTCGACGTCCTGGTGGATGATCGGCCCTTCGTCGAGATCGCGCGTCACGTAGTGAGCGGTCGTGCCGATCATCTTCACGCCGCGCGCATGCGCCTGGTGATAGGGTTTCGCGCCCTTGAAGCCGGGCAGGAAGGAATGGTGGATGTTGATGCACCGGCCCGAGAAATGCGCCGCCTGCTCGTCCGAAAGGATCTGCATGTAGCGCGCGAGAACGACGAGCTCCGCATCGGTCTCTTGCGCGATGGCGCGGACCCGCGCTTCCTGCGCGGGCTTGGTATCCCGGGTGATCGGCAGGTGGTGGAACGGGATGTCGCCGACATCGGTATGGCTGATGGCCTCGCGCGGATGGTTGGAGACGATCGCCACTGGCTCCATCGGCAGTTCGCCGATGCGCCAGCGGTAAAGCAGATCGGCAAGGCAGTGATCGAACTTGCTGACCATCAGCAGGACGCGGCGCGGCCGGTCGCGCAAAGCGAGCTTCCAGTCCATCGCGAATTCAGCCGCGACCCCGGCAAAATCCTCGCGAAGCATGTCGCGCGATGCCGCGCCGGGATCGAATTCGACCCGCATGAAGAAACGGCCGCTCTCGCTATCGTTGAACTGCTGCGCTTCGAGGACATTGCCGCCGCGCTCGAACAGGAACGAGGTCACGCGCGCGGTGATACCGGGGCGGTCGGCACAGCTAAGGGTAAGGACGAGAGGCTCTGACATGCCCCCTCCTGACGCGGGGGCTGCCGTTCGGCAAGATCGAACTGGTGCCAGCGGGGACAAGCTGCGGTTTGCGGGGCTTCACCCGCGCAAAAGGAAACGGCCCGGGACTCTTCGCCCCGGGCCGCTCCTGATTGTCGGTCAATCTGACTGGTCAGGGATTACCAGCCGAAGATGATGCCGACGCGGCCACCGACCTTGCCGCCCTTGTTCAGGCCGCCACCGACACCTGCGGTGATGGCAACCTTGTCGTTCACGCGGATGCCGACGTTGGCAGCGATTGCGTTCGCGCCTTCGTAGAAACCGCCCGAAACGGCGAGGTTGAACTTCGTGTCCGGCAGGAAGCCCATGCCGCCCAGTGCGATCGCCGTAGCGGTCGAGCTGGCAACTGCATCGTCGAGGTCGTCGAGACGGGTCTCGATGTTGCCGACGCGGGTGCTGAGGCCAGTGATCTGGTTCTGCAGGGCCGTGTCAGCAGCGATACGAGCGTTCTCTTCCGACGTTATGCGGTCGAGCAACTGAGCGTCGGCGAGAGCGCGGACTTCCGCTTCCTCGACGATCGCGGCAGCGTTCGTAGCAATGCGCTGATCATGCTCTACGAGGGTCGCTTCATTTTCGGTGATACGAACTTCGTGGTCAGCGAGGGTTTCCTCGTTTGCCGTGATGCGAACTTCGTGGTCAGCGAGGGTTTCCTCGTTTGCCGTGATGCGAACTTCGTGGTCAGCGAGGGTTTCCTCGTTTGCCGTGATGCGAACTTCGTGGTCAGCGAGCTGCTCTTCGTTCGCGGTGATGCGACCCTCGTGATCGACCAGAGCCGCAACAGCTTCGATTTCGAAGTCGGTCTCGTCCGCACGCGGATCGCCAAGCAGAGCCTGAGAGGCTGCGGCAATTGCAGCATTCTCGCTCTCAGCAGCCGGAACAAGAACGTCGCGAGCACGTGCGTAGGTATTGGTAATGTCGTCCAGCGCGTCAAACTGAGCCTGCTCGATTGCAGCCGTCTGATTTGCCGCTTCGGTATTGTCGTTCAGAGCGGTGAGACCGGCGGCGTCAGCGGTGAAGCCGGCATCCGTAATCGCATCGACAAAATCGTCGTTCGAAGCGAGCGAGGTGTCGAGTGCGGTAACGGCGTCGGCGAGATCGTCGGCGGCCGCGACGCGAGCTGCAACTGCATCGTCAAAGGCGCCCTGGGCTGCTGCCAGGTCAGCGGCTGCTGCATTGGCGTCGGCCAGTGCATCGGCACGCGCGGCTTCGGCATCAGCGAGATTCTGCTGAGCGTCTGCACGCGCTGCAAGAGCATCGTTGAGTGCAGCCAGGTTCGCCGGCGTCTGATCCGCGTCGTATGCGGCCTGGGCCGCGTCGACATCATCCTGCGCGTTGCTAAGAGCGACACTCGCATCGGTCACGTCAGAATTGGCTGCGGTCAGATCGTCAGCTGCAGCATCGAATGCAGTCTGGGCCGCGACGAATGCGTCGGCAGCATCGCTTTCCACCGCCAGAGCATCTTCGAAGCCGGTCTGGGCGGTATCGACTGCTTCGAAGGCAGCGAGGTTCTCGTCCGTCAGCGACGCTTCGACAGCAGCAGATGCTTCATTCAGGTCCGCTGCCGCTGCGTTGGCGGCATCGAGCTCTGCCTGGGCCGCCTCGGTTTCGGCTTCGGTCGGAGCGGTCTGCTCGATCTTGCTGTCGAGGTTATCATAGGCGCCGTCAGCCATAGCCGCGTAATCGGGGCTTAGACGATAATCGACGTCGCCATTCGGCTCAGTACAAAGAACGAAACCGTCCGAGAAGACCGTGCACGTTTCAGCCGACTGTGCCGCGGCCGGAGTTGCAACCACCAGCGCGCCCCCTGCGACGCCGGTCATCAGGCCAGCAATCGCTGCGCGGCCCGCAAAATTCATAGTACGCATAAATAACCCCTCAAAAGGAAAGCTAACAATTGTTATCAACCAGGCGACCCGTGGACCCAGTTGAAGTGGGGCTACTTGAATTACTGTTCTTTTGATATCGCTTTTGAGTAATACTTTTATATATACAAATGGAATGCGAATGCCCTAGTTCGCACGTGATTCCGAATATAGGTAGTAGATATACGCGTCGCTGGGGGGCATCTGTGTTTAACAAAGATATAGATTTTGTATGAAAGCGACATTTTTAGGTCGCAAATTGTATTTGCGCGACATTTTCGGGGGCGCGAATTGTATCTCAGCGACATTCCGCAAATGCAATCAAGTGGTCGATTCCGGTGAATGACAGTCTGACGAAATTTTCGCGTGCCTTCGGGCAGGCCGGGGTCGAGGTGTTCACGATCGAGGGGCGCATCATCATGCACCTGCTCAATCACGGTGACGCCCGCATCAAGGAGCTGCTGCTCGCTTCGGAATCGTCCTATCGCGGCTTCTACCTCGCGATAGAGCGCCTCAAGACCAAGGGTGTCGTGACATCCGAAGTCGACCCGCACGACCGACGCGCGCGACTCATCCGGCTCGCCAATGTCGAAGGTATCGCGACGAAGAAATAGCTGCCCGCTTCAGCCAGCGGGCAACCGCACAGGTACCGACCGTTCGTGTGCCGAAAGGCTCAGCGCCTCGACAATGCTTCTTCGCTTTCCGCCATCAGCTGCGCAATGATGTCGGCGACCGGCTCTTCGGCCTTGACCATGCCGACGCTCTGCCCGGCCATCAGGCTGCCGTTCTCGACATCGCCATCGATCACCGCGCGGCGCAATGCACCCGCCCAGTAGTGCTCGATCTGCAGCTGTGCCTCGGCCATCGCGACTTCCTCGCGGTCGAGCATTCCGGCGACTTCGATCTGCTTGGCAGTGAATTCCTCGGTGCCCTTGTTCTTCAGCGCGCGCACCGGGATGACCGGCAGGCGCGGGTCGACCTGCACGCTGGCGATCGCATCGCGCGCATTGGCGCGGAAGAAGGCCTTCTTGAAATCGGGATGCGCAATGCTCTCGCTCGCACAGGCGAAACGCGTGCCGAGCTGCACGCCGACGGCGCCCATTTCGAGGTAGCCGGCAATCGCCTGGCCCTTGCCGATACCCCCGGCGACGAAGACGATGTGGTCGTCGGCCAGTTCGGGCAGGAATTCCTGCGCGAGCACGCTGGTCGAGACAGGGCCGATATGGCCGCCCGCTTCCATGCCCTCGATCACCAGCGCATCGCCGCCCGAGCGCAGCAGCTTCTTGGCGAGCGCCAGCGTCGGCGCGAACACGATGACCTTGGCGCCATGCGCCTTGATCGCCTCGACACTGCCCTTGGGAGGAATGCCGCCAGCAAGCACGACATGGCTCACGCCGTGCTTCCCGCAAACCTCGATCAGATCCATCAGGTCGGGATGCATGGTGATGAGGTTCACGCCGAAGGGCTTGTCGGTCAGCTTCTTCGTTTCGGCGATCTCGGTGTCGAGCAGGTCGGGCGTCATGGCGCCGCATGCGATCACCCCGAAGCCGCCCGCATTGCTGATCGCGGAGACGAGATTGCGTTCCGATACCCAGCTCATCGCGCCGCACAGGATGGCATATTCGGAGCCGAGGAAATCGGTGCCGCGCTGCATCAGGCGGCTGGTCTTGGGATAGCTGCTCATGGTCGAGGCGCTTAGGACCAGCCGCGATCCGCCGCAAGCCTCGCACGGCATATCCTCCCCGTTTGCTGGCGGTTTGCGCCCGGTCAAAGACATGCGGTCAAAACGATTACTATGTGACAATTAATCGATTGGACGAATTAATCGCGAAGGCGCACATCAGGCCCATAATTCAAACGACTCAGGAGGATGCCATGGATATGAAGACCGGAGAAATGAGCGGCGGATGCCCGTTCCACGGTGACGGAGGCATGCGCGGCCTGCTTGGCCGGACCAACCGCGACTGGTGGCCCGACGCGCTCCAGCTCGACATTCTCACCCAGGAAGGCCGCAGCGCCGATCCGATGGACAAAGACTTCGATTACTGCGAAGCCTTCAATGCGATCGACTACAAGGCGCTGAAGGAAGACCTGACCGCGCTGATGACCGACAGCCAGGAATGGTGGCCGGCGGACTACGGCCACTACGGCCCGTTCTTCATCCGCATGGCGTGGCACGCGGCGGGCACCTATCGCACCGGCGACGGTCGCGGCGGTGCAGGCAGCGGCCAGCAGCGCTTCGCCCCGCTCAACAGCTGGCCCGACAACGGCAACCTCGACAAGGCACGCCGCCTGCTGTGGCCGATCAAGCAGAAGTACGGCAAGCACATCAGCTGGGCCGACCTTTTCATCCTGACCGGTAACGTCGCCATCGAAAGCATGGGCGGCCCGGTCTTCGGCTTCGGCGGCGGCCGCAAGGACGTGTTCGAGCCGGAAACTGTCTATTGGGGCACGGAAGAAAAGTGGGTCGACGAAGGCGCCGAAACCCGCATCATCCCCGATGAAGGCAAGGCGCTCGACAACCCGCTGGCCGCGATCCAGATGGGCCTCATCTACGTCAACCCGGAAGGCCCGGGCGGCAATCCGCACGATGCGGAAGGCATGGCCCGCGACATGCGCGAAACCTTTGCCCGCATGGCGATGAACGACGAGGAAACCGTCGCTCTTACCGCCGGTGGGCACGCGTTCGGCAAGGCGCATGGTGCCAAGCCGTCCGATACTTTCGGCAAGGCGCCGGAAGGGGAGAGCCTGCATACCATGGGCTTCGGCTGGCTGACCGACCCGGAAGAAATCGGCAAGGGTCACATCACCACCTCGGGCATCGAAGGCGCGTGGACCCCGAACCCGACCGAGTGGGGCAACGACTATTTCCGCCTGCTGTTCAAATATGAATACGAGCTCGTCCAGAGCCCGGCCGGCGCGAACCAGTGGCAGCCGATCAATCCGGACCCCGAGGACATGGCGCCCGACGCGCGCGATCCGTCCAAGAAGGTCCCGACCATGATGACCACCGCCGACATGGCGCTGAAGCGCGACCCGGAATATCGCAAGATTTCCGAGCGCTTCCGTGACGACCAGGCGGCGCTCGACGATGCCTTCGCCCGCGCATGGTTCAAGCTGTGCCACCGCGACATGGGTCCCAAGGTCCGCTACCTCGGCCCGGAAGTGCCGGCAGAAGACCTGATCTGGCAGGATCCGATCCCCGCCGGCTCGCAGCCGACCGAAAAGGAAGTCGCGACCTTCAAGTCCGACGTCCTCTCGAGCGGGCTGACGGTCAGCGAGCTGGTCAAGGCGGCCTGGGCTTCGGCCTCGACCTATCGCAACTCCGACCACCGCGGCGGTGCCAACGGGGCGCACATCCGCTTCGATGCGCTGCGCAACTGGAAGGTCAACGATCCGGAAGAGCTGACCAAGGTGCTCAACAAGCTCGACGAGCTTCGCGGCGGCATCTCGATGGCCGATGCCATCGTGCTCGCCGGTGCGGCAGCGATCGAGAAGGCAGCGCAGGACGGCGGCTTCAACGTCAGCGTCGATGTGACCACCGGCCGCGGCGATGCGACGGAAGACCAGTTCGATGCAGAGAGCTGGGAGCCGCTCGAGCCTTTCGCCGACGGTTTCCGCAACTACCTGAAGACCAAGGCTTCGGTGAAGACCGAGGACATGCTGGTCGACAAGGCGCACCTGCTCGGCCTCTCGATCCCCGAGATGACAGCGCTGGTCGGCGGCATGCGCGCGCTGGGTGCTGTCACCAAGCACGCGCAGCACGGCTCCAAGATCGGCGTCCTGACCGACCGTCCGGGCACGCTGTCGAACGACTTCTTCGTCAACCTGCTCGAAATGGGCACGGTGTGGGAAGTGGTCGACGAGAGCGGTGACGAGGAATTCGTCGGTCGCTGCCGCAAGGAAGGCACCGAGAAGTGGCGTGCGACCCGCACCGACCTCGTCTTCGGTTCGAACTCGCAGCTGCGCGCAATCGCCGAAGTCTTTGCCGAGAATGGCGGCGAGCAGAAGTTCGTCGACACCTTTGTGAAGGCATGGACCAAGGTGATGGACGCCGACCGCTTCGACCTCAGCTACGCCAAGTACCATAGCTGATACCCGCACGGACATTCCGTGGGCCGGATAATCCCCCCGGCCGACAAGGCTCCCCGCAGTTCGCCGACTGCGGGGAGTTTTGCATTCGGCCTTGGAGAAAGCGCTAGATCCAGCCCTTGTCGCGCAGGCCGGGCGCGGCATTGCGCGACACCGGAGCTTCCAGGCCGTTGGGCAGGACGAGGCGGATATTGCGCCCCTCGCGCCGCACGTCCTCGACCGCATGGCGCGCCACCCACCAGCTGCGATGGACTTGCTCGCCCTCGATTCCGTCGAGTTCCGCCACCGCATCGCGCAGGCGCATCAAGACCAGCTCGGAGCCGAGCGCGGTGTGCGCGCGGACGTAGTGGTCCTCCATCTCCAGCGCGATCAGGTCGCTGCCGAGATGCGCAGGCAGCCGTTCTATGAAGCGCGGCCCAACCTCATCGGCCTCTTCCTGCGCGGCAGGCTGGGAAGCGGGCGCGGCATCTTCGACCGCATTGCGGCTCTCAATGAGGTAGAAAATCGCCGTAATGCTCGCGCCGATGACCAGCACATTGAGATAGGTGCCCAGCGCATCGGGCAGCGTCGGAGAGGGAATGGGGCCCGGCAGGAAGCCGATAATCCAGATCAGGATCGCCAGCGGAACCGTTGCGATCAGCACCGCCCCGACCCACAGGCCGATGCGCGGCAAGTGAAGCGCGGTGTGTGCGCGCTCGACCATCCAGCCCATCGGGCTGTAGACCACGTATCCGAGGTATGCGAGGCCGAGCCAGCTCACCAGCCGCAGCGCAAACGGTGCCTCGGCACTGCCGAACGGCCCGATCACGGCGAGCACCAGGCCGATCACCGTCATGATCGAGAGATCGATGATGATCTTGCGCACCAGAGCGGCGCGTGGACCGGGTTCCTTGCTGCTCATGACAGGCGAAACTAACGCCCGTTCGCGCTTCGTAAAGTGGCAAACGCCAGCATTTGCGCGCTTTTCGCGAAGTGCCCCTGCGACCGGCGCAGGCTCGATTGCCCGCGAAAGGGCTCGCGGCATGGTGGCTCCAACGAACACGAATGGAGCCAGCCATGTCCACTCTCGCACTGCCTTTCACCAAGTCCGCTGCCAAGCCGGGCTTCGATATTGGACCCGTGACGCGCGGGCTCGTCGCCGCCGTGACGATCCTCCTCACCTCGGCAGCCCTGCTCGCGATTTTCCGCGGCGTCTTCGGCTTCGCGCCTGCGCACCCCAATATCCGCGAGCTTGCCATCGCGATCCACGTCTCGACCGTGCTGCCGGCGATCCCGCTCGGCGGCTACCTGCTGCTCGCGCCCAAGGGCGGCAAGCGGCACAAGATGCTCGGCAAGATCTGGATCGGCCTGATGGTCACCACCGCGACCGCGGCGATCTTCATCAAGACGAGCGGTAGCTTCAGCTTCATCCATATCTTCGTGCCGCTCACGCTGTGGAGCAGCTACAAGGTCATCGCCAGCGCGCGGGCCGGCGACATGAAGAAGCACAAGCAGGAAATCCTCGGCCTGTTCTTCGGCGCGCTGCTGATCCCCGGGCTGGTCGCATTCCTGCTGCCCGGCCGGCTGATGAACGTGATGATCTTCGGCTGGCCCGCCTGAGCAGGCCGGCGCCTCAGGCCGCTTCGTCCTGGGCGTCGAGACCGTAGGCGGTGTGCAGCACGCGCACCGCCAGTTCGGTTTCGTCCTCGTCGATCATGACGCTGACCTTGATTTCCGAGGTGGTTATCGCCTGGATGTTGATCCCGCGATCGGCCAGCGCCTGGAACATGGTCGCGGCGACACCCGCGTGGCTCTTCATGCCGACACCGACGACGCTGATCTTGGCGATCTGGCTGTCGGTTATGATGCGGTTGAAGCCGATGTCCTCGCGCTTGTCCTCCAGCAATGCCTGAGCCCGCGCAAGGTCGGCCTGCGGCACGGTAAAGGTCACGTCGGTCTCGCCCTTGTCGCGGCCGACGTTCTGGATGATCATGTCGACATTGATCGACGCCTTGGCGAGCGGATCGAAGATATGCGCCACCGCACCCGGCTTGTCGGGCACGCGGGTGAGGATGATCTTCGCCTCGTTCTTGTCATGCGCGATACCGGTTACGTGCTGGCGTTCCATGTCGCCCTCCTGAAGGATCTGGTCCATTTCCGCTTCCGACACGATCAGCGTGCCGGGCAATTCGTCCGCCGGGGTGGCGTCGTCGTCGATGAAACTGGAGAGGACCTGCACGCGCACGCCCTCCTTCATCGCAAGGCCGACCGAGCGGGTCTGGAGCACCTTGGCCCCGACGCTCGCGAGCTCGAGCATTTCCTCGTAGGTCACCGCCTTGAGCTTGCGCGCCTTGGCGACGATGCGCGGGTCGGTCGTATAGACCCCGTCGACATCGGTGTAGATATCGCACCGGTCGGCATCGATTGCAGCAGCGACCGCCACGGCCGAGGTGTCCGACCCGCCCCGCCCCAGTGTGGTGATGCGGCCATCCTCGCCGACGCCCTGGAAGCCCGGGATGACCGCGATTTCGCCCGCTTCGAGGCTGGCGATCATGTCGGGTGCTTCGATGCTCTCGATCCGCGCCTTGGCATGCGCCTCGACGGTCTTCACCGGCAGCTGCCAGCCGAGCCAGCTGCGCGCCTTGCAGCCCAGCCCCTGCAGGGTGAGCGCGAGCAATCCGCTCGTCACCTGTTCGCCGCTGGAGACGACCACGTCGTATTCCGCCGGATCGTAGAGCGCATGCGCCTCGCGGCAGAAATTGACCAGCCGGTCGGTCTCGCCCGCCATGGCGGACACGACGACGGCGACCTGGTGGCCAGCTGCCTGCTGGCGGCGCACGATATTGGCCACGCGCCGGATGCGCTCGGTGCCGGCCATCGAAGTGCCGCCGAATTTCATCACGATACGCGCCAAGGATCGTCTCTCCTGCCGTTCGAAACCGGAAGTGGCGGGTTAGGGGCGGCTCGCCGGAATGACAAGCGGACTTGCTGTTTGGCCGGCGATAGCGTTGATTGCCAGCCGGAGGAGAGAGACGATGGCCGAGCTAGTCCATGTGCCGCGCGATATCGCGCCCGGGGAAATCGCCCAGCTGCTGAAGCGCGACGGAGCCTGCATCATCGACGATGCAATGGCGCCCGGCCAGCTCGATGCACTCAAGGGCGAGATCATGCCCTATGTCGAGGCGACGCCGATGGGGATGGACGATTTCACCGGCCGGCAGACGAGCCGCACTGGCGCGCTCGTCGCGCGATCGGCAGCCTGCCGCGACCTCGTGATGGACGACCGGCTGATCGGGGCCTGCGACGCCTTCCTCAAGGAGTATTGCGATACCTACCAGCTCCACCTGACCCAGCTCATCCGCATCTTCCCGGGGCAAGGCGCGCAGGTGCTCCACCGCGACCGGCTGGCATGGGGCGGCTTCCTGCCGCGCGAGCTGGAGCCGCAGCTCAATACCATCTGGGCAGTCACCGATTTCACCCGCGAGAACGGCGCGACCCGCGTCGTTCCGGGATCGAACAACTGGGACCCGGAACGCCATGCCGAGGACCACGAGATCAGCTATGCCGAGATGAAGGCCGGCTCGGTGCTGGTCTATTCCGGCTCGGTCATCCATTCGGGCGGCAAGAACGAGAGCGACGCCGACCGCATGGGGCTGAACATCACCTACTGCCTCGGCTGGCTGCGGCAGGAGGAGAACCAGTATCTCTCCTGCCCGCCCGAAATAGCGAAGGATTTCAGCCCGCAATTGCGCGCGCTGCTCGGTTACGCCATGGGCAGCTACGCGCTCGGCTATTTCACCCCGCCCCTGCCGCCGGGTGAAGGTCCGGAGATCACCCCGCCCGACTGGCTGTTCGGCGAAGCGGCCTCGAGCTGGGGGAACGATCTCTTCGCCAGCGTGTCGGAAAGGGCAGACAGGGGCGCGCTCTAGGCTCGTTCCAGCGACGAAGGATGACGATGGACAACGGCGTTACGATCCGGCCCGAGGAAGCGGCCCATTTCGGCAAGCTCGCCAGCGAATGGTGGAACCCCAAGGGTTCCTCCGCCATGCTGCACAAGCTCAACCCGGTGCGCCTTCGCTTCATCCGCGAGGCTGTCGACATGCACTGGGCCTGCGACATCGACAATGTGCGCCCGCTTGCCGGAAAAAGCGCGCTCGACGTCGGCTGCGGCGCGGGCCTGCTGTGCGAGCCGCTTGCCCGGCTCGGCGCTGCGGTCACCGGGGTCGATGCGGCGCCGGAGAACGTGCAGGCGGCAGCGGCGCACGCTGAAGGAGCGGGGCTCGATATCCGCTACATGGCGGGCGACATCGCATCGCTCGACATCGGCACATTCGATCTCGTCACCAGCATGGAAGTGCTCGAGCATGTCGCGGACAAGGCTGCATTTATCGCGGCTCTGGCGGGCAAGCTTGCGCCCGGCGGGCTGATGGTGCTCTCCACTCCCAACCGCACCGCGGCGAGCAGGCTGCTGCTGGTCGGCGCAGCCGAGGCGGTCGGCGCAGTCCCCAAGGGCACGCACCACTGGGACGATTTCGTCACGCCGGAGGAACTTGGCGACTTGCTTTCGGCGGCGGGCCTCACCGTCACCTCCCGCACCGGGATCGGTTTCAGCCCGGCGAAAGGCCTCCACCTGTCGGACGACGAGAGCCTGAACTACATCCTCAGCGCGCGCCGCGATTGAGCGCCTTGGCGGTCCGCCCCGGATCGTCGGTAAAGACCCCATCCACGCCGAGCTTGTAGAGCATTTGCAATAGCGCCTCGGGATTGCCGACCGCGCTCTCCCCACCCTGCGATTGCAGCGCAGGCGGCAGGAAAGCGTTTTCCTTGCGCAGCGTCCATGCATGAACCGCAAGGCCTGCAGCCTTCGCATCCTTGATCACGGGCGTCGGATCGAGCCCTTCGTCGAACAGCAGGCGCATGTCGACGCCGATCGCATCGGCATAGGCTGCGATCTCCGCCAGCCCGCTAGGCGTGACCATTTCGGCATAGCGCATGTCCGGCTCGTCCGCCGGGCCGCCGTTCATCTCGAGCAATTGCACCAGCTTGAAGTCGCTGCGCTTGTCGAGCCGCTGGAGCGGGCCGACCTCGAAGCTCTGGATGAAGACCGGATCGTCCGGCGTGACGCCGAGCTTGCGCAGCTCGATCAGCAGCAGGTCGACCGTGTCGATGCCCTCTTCCTGCAGCAGGAAATCGGGGTGCTTGAGTTCGGGATAGAGGCCGATCCGGCGGCC
Source organism: Erythrobacter sp. HKB08 (assembly GCF_004114695.1). Lineage (NCBI taxonomy): Bacteria > Pseudomonadati > Pseudomonadota > Alphaproteobacteria > Sphingomonadales > Erythrobacteraceae > Erythrobacter > Erythrobacter sp. HKB08. Next base: position 843,999 of record NZ_CP035310.1, on the reverse strand, counting down.
GGTCTCGGCTTCCTTGGCGCGGACCAGCTTGACGATCTCTTCCAGCGTCGGGACCTGGTAGAGCCCGTCGAAGCGCATGTTCTGGCGGCGGATGCCGGGCAGGCGCTCCTTGGCGCGCAGGGTCCGCAATTCGGCCAGCGTGAAGTCCTCGGCGAACCAGCCGTTGATCAACTCGCCGTCGATTTCCTTGGCGCGGCGGCGGGCGGAGAATTCCTCGCGGTCGGCGACGTCGGTCGTGCCGGAAATCTCGTTCTCGTGCCGCGCGACGAGGACCCCGTCCTTGGTCACGACGAGGTCGGGCTCGATGTAGTCCGCGCCCTGGTCGATCGCGAGTTCATAGGCGGCCAGCGTATGCTCGGGTCGCTCGCCGCTGGCCCCGCGGTGCGCGATGACGAGGAAGTCCCCCGCCGGCTGAGCGAGGGCTGGAGCCGAACCCAGCGATGCCACCGCGACCAGCGATGCGACGACCAACCTCAGCACAGTGCCGCGTCCCATTCGTCGTCCTTGAACCCGACCAACAGCCCGCCGTCATGTTCGACGATCGGCCGCTTGATCATGCTCGGGTTGTCTTTCAGCAAGGCGACGGCCTTGGCAGCGTCGATATCCGCCTTCTGCTCGTCCGACAGCTTGCGGAAGGTCGTGCCGCGCCGGTTGAGCACCGTGTCGACGCCCTTGGCCTCGATCCACGCTGCCAGCTTCCCGGCATCGGCGCCTTCCTTCTTGTAGTCGTGGAAGGTGTATTCGATGCCCTTCGCATAAAGCCACTTGCGCGCCTTCTTGACCGTGTCGCAGTTCGGAATGCCGTAGAAATCTATGCTCATGAACCTGTCCTAGAACGATTTTGCAAGATGCGCGTCGGCGATCGCTACGGCGAGGGCGTCGGCCGCATCGGCGCCTGCAAGCTGCGTACCGGGTAGCAGGACTTTCAGCATGGCCTGGACCTGCGTCTTGTCCGCCCCGCCGGTGCCGACGACCGATTTCTTGACCAGCCGCGCCGCGTGCTCGTTCACCGCAAGGCCTGCGCTGCCGCACGCCGCGAGCACTGCACCGCGGGCCTGTGCGAGCTTGAGCGTCGATTGCGGGTTCTTGTTGGCGAAGACTTCCTCCGCCGCCGCGCGGTCGGGGCGATGCGCCGCGATGACCTCTGCGATACCGGACTGGAGCGCTGCGAGGCGCTCGGCCATCGGTTCTTTCGCCCCGGTCGGGATCTGGCCGTTGGCGATATGCGCGATGCGCGATCCCTCGACCCTGATGACGCCCCAGCCGGTGCAGCTGAGCGAGGGGTCGAGTCCGAGGATGATGGTCATGGCTTAAGGCCGCCCCGTCAGCAGGGCGCACCGGACGGGAGCGTGCAGACGCTCCAGAAATAGTACCGGTAAAGCTGCCAGCCGACATAGAGCACGATGGGCACCGCGATCAGCAAGGCCCATCGTTTCCAGTTCAACCGAGCTTCTCCATGATCTCGTCGGAGATGTCGTAATTGCCCCAGACAGTCTGCACGTCGTCGTCATCGTCCAGCGTGTCGACCAGCTTGAGCAGCGTGGCGGCAGCCTTCTCGTCGAGTTCGACGGTGATGTTGGGCTTCCACGCGAGCTTGACGTTCTCCGCCTCGCCGAGCGCCTTTTCGAGGTCGCTCGCGACCTGGTGCAAGTCGTCGGCAGCGGTCCAGATGGTGTGGCCGTCTTCCGAGCTCTCGATGTCCTCAGCGCCCGCTTCCATCGCGGCTTCGAGGACCTTTTCCTCGTCGCCGACGCTGGCCGGGTATTCGATCAGGCCCAGACGTTCGAAGCCGTGCTGGACGCTGCCCTCGGTGCCGAGGTTGCCGCCGTTCTTCGAAAAGGCGGTGCGCACGGCGGTAGCGGTGCGGTTGCGGTTGTCGGTCAGCGCCTCGACGATGATCGCGCTGCCGCCCGGGCCGTAGCCTTCGTAGCGGACCTCTTCATAGTTCTCGCCGTCGGCCGCCGACGCCTTGTCGATCGCGCGCTGGATATTGTCCTTCGGCATGGACTGCGCCTTGGCCGTGTTCACGGCGAGGCGCAGGCGCGGGTTCATGTCCGGATCGGGCGTGCCCATCTTCGCGGCCACGGTGATTTCGCGGCTCAGCTTGGAGAAGAGGTTGGAACGCTTCTTATCCTGCGCACCCTTGCGGTGCATGATGTTCTTGAATTTGGAATGGCCTGCCATGGGAACTCTTGAATCGGGCGTGGAAATGAGAACGGGCGCGGCCTAGCCCAGCCGCGCCCGCGCTTCAACAATTAGCGAATGGCTCAGATTTTCACGGCGGTCCCGCTGGCGGACACCATCAGCATCGAGCCGGTGTCGCCGATGACCTCGTAGTCGAGGTCGATGCCGACCACCGCATTGCCGCCGAGCGAAGCGCATTCGGCCTGGATTTCCTGGATCGCCTGTTCGCGCGCGTCGCGCAGGATGCGCTCGTAACTGCCCGAGCGCCCGCCCACGATATCGCGGATATTGGCGAACAGGTCGCGGAACAGGTTCGCGCCGACGATAACCTCGCCCGTGACGATGCCGAGGTACTGCTGGATCGGCTGCCCCTCGATCGTGGGGGTGGTCGTCACGGTAATGCCGCGCGCGTCTTTCCAGGGTCCTGCCATGAAGTGTTCTCCTTTGATTTTCCGTGTGCCGTATTACTAGCGTAATACAGCGGAAAAATCAAGGAAATCAGCCCATGCCGAGCGCGGCCTTGTAGGTTTCGAGAATGGTTTCCTGCTCGCTGCGATCGTCCGGCTTCATTTTGCGCAGGCGCACGACCTGACGCATGATCTTGGGATCGTAGCCGACCGCCTTCGCTTCGGCGTAGACGTCGCGGATATCGTCGGCGATGCCCTTCTTCTCTTCCTCGAGGCGTTCGATGCGCTCGATCAGAAGGCGCAGGCGGTCGTCGGTGGCTTCAGCCATGTGTGCAAACTCCGGATGATGTGAGAATCGCGAACCAGTCGCGCGTTGGGGCTGCGATAGCGTCGGCTGCGCGAGGTTGTAAGGGGGTGCGCGCGATTATTCGCGGAGCAGGCCGGAAACGTGTCGTCCGATTGCCAGCGAGGCGGTGAGACCCGGGCTCTCGATCCCGAACAGGTTCACCAGGCCCGGGCAGCCATGCGCCTGCGGACCGTCGATGCGGAAATCGGCATTGGGCTCACCCGGCCCCGAAAGCTTGGGCCTGATACCGGCGAGCGCGGGCGCGAGCTTGGCGGGTTCGACCCCCGGCCAGATACGGCGGGCAGCCTCGGCGAAAGGGGCATGGCGGGCAGGATCGAGCGTATAATCCGGCTCCTCGATCCATTCGACATCGGGCCCGAAGCGCGCCTGGCCTGCAAGGTCGAGCGTAAGGTGCACGCCCAGCCCGCCCGGCTCGGGGAGCGGATAAACGAGATGCCCGAACGGGACCTTGCCGGCGTAGGCGAACCAGCTGCCCTTGGCGTAGTGCAGCTTGGGGATATGCGCCTCGCCCAAACCTTCGATCCGGCGGGCCAGTGCCTGCGCGCCGAGGCCCGCGGCATTCACCAGCATTTCGGCATCGACCATGGCGTCGCTGCCCACATGGATGCGCCAGCCGTCGGACAGGCGCCGGGCCGCCGTCACCTCACTGCGGGTTACGAGCTGCGCCCCATGCGCCTCCGCTTCGCCGAGCAAGGCGAGCATCAGGCCATGGCTGTCGACGATCCCGGTTTCCGGCGAAAGCATCGCGCCTGCGCAGTCCAGCGCGGGTTCGAGTGCGCGCGCCTGGGCCGCATCTAGCAGGCCCACATCTCCTGTCCCGACACTCGACGCGTGGGCAGCGAGGCGTTCGAGTTCGGGAAGCTGCGACGCCTCGTGCGCAATGACGAGCTTGCCGATCTTGCGATGCGCCACGCCCCGCTTCTCGCAGAACGCATAGAGCATCGCGCGTCCTTCGATGCACAAGCGGGTCTTCAGCGAGGCTTCGGGATAGTAGATCCCGGCGTGCACGACTTCGCTGTTGCGGCTGCTGGTGACGCTGCCGAAGCGGTCCAACGCCTCCAGCACCAGCACCTCGCGGCCCGAAAGCGCCAGTTCGCGCGCGATGGCGAGGCCGACGACCCCTGCCCCGACGACGACGGCATCGACCCGCTCGGCCATGGCTGCGCTAGCGAAGGTCCGGCTGGTTCTTGGCGAGGCTCGCTTCCATCGCCGCGATCTGTTCCTCGCTTGCAGGGCTCTGGCGCGTGGCTTTCCATTCGTCCATCGGCATGCCGTGGATGAGCTCGCGCGCGGCGGGTTTGTCGCCCTCGTAACCGGCTTCGCGGATCCAGTCGGCGAGGCAATTGCGGCAGAAACCGGCAAGCCCCATCAGCTCGATATTCTGCGCATCGTGGCGATGGCGCAGGTGCCGCACCAGCCGCCGGAAGGCCGCTGCCGCTACGGCATCGTCGAGTTGATCGAGCGGGTCGGTTGAATTCGTATCCATCTGGCGCTTTTCCTTGTCTTGCAACGAAGCTGTGCCATAGCTGCCTGCCATGTCACAGCCCGATCACGCCAAGCTCGACCCGCGCGGTCGCAAGGTCAAGATTCTCGCCACCACCGGCCCGGCCAGTCGCGAACCGGAGATGCTCCGCAAGCTGTTCCGCGCCGGCGTCGATGCATTCCGCGTCAACATGAGCCATGGCGAACACGCGATCCACGCCCAGACGATGAAGGCGATCCGCGACCTCGAAAAGGAATTCCACCGGCCGATCGCGATCTTCTGCGACCTGCAGGGGCCGAAGCTGAGGGTCGGCAAGTTCAAGGACGGCAAGGCGGTCATCCGCCACTCGGGCCACTTCACGCTCGACCGCAATCCCGAACCGGGCGACGAGACCCGCGTCGAACTGCCGCATCCCGAGCTGTTCGGCCTGCTCGAAAAGGGCCAGCGCCTGCTGATCAACGACGGCAAGATTCGCCTGCGCGTGATCGAGGCGGACGACGAGAAGATCCTGTGTTCGGCGGAAGTCGGCGGGGTCATCTCCGACCGCAAGGGCGTCAACATCCCCGATGCCGAAGTGCCGATCCCGGCGCTGACCGACAAGGACCGCAAGGACCTCGCCTTCGCGATGGAGAACGGCGCCGACTGGATCGGCCTCTCCTTCGTCCAGCGCCCCGAAGACCTTGCCGAAGCGCGCAAGCTGATGGGCGGCCGCGGCGCGCTGTGCGCCAAGATCGAGAAACCGATGGCGGTGCGCCGTCTCGACGAGATCATCGAGATGGCCGACGGCGTGATGGTCGCGCGCGGCGACCTCGGCGTCGAGCTGGAGCCGCAGGAGGTCCCGCCGCTCCAGAAGCTCATCGTCAACAAGACGCGCCTCATGGGCAAACCGGTGATCGTCGCGACGCAGATGCTCGAAAGCATGATCGAGAGCCCCGCCCCGACGCGCGCGGAGGTCTCCGACGTCGCCAATGCGGTGTACGACGGGGCCGATGCGGTCATGCTCTCGGCCGAGACCGCTGCGGGCGACTGGCCCGAGGAAGCGGTCACGATCATGGACAAGATCGCCGCCCAGGTAGAGCAGGACGAGGCTTATATCGAGCGGGTCCGCCTGCTCGACACGCCGCCGGATTCGACGACCGCCGATGCGCTCAGCCATGCCTGTATGACCATCGCGGATACCGTTCCGATCAGCGCGATCACCGTCTTCACCGGCAGCGGCTCGACTGCGCGGCGCGTCGCGCGCGAACGCCCGAGCGTGCCGATGCTGGTCCTCACGCCCTCGATGAAGACCGCCCGCCGCCTCGCCCTGCTGTGGGGCGCGCATGCAGTCGCGACGAAGGACATCGGCAGCTTCGAAGAGATGATCGCCAAGGGCAAGCGCATGACGCTGCGCCACCGCTTCGGCAAGGCGGGCAGCAAGCTCATCGCGCTTGCCGGCGTGCCATTCGGAACGCCGGGCAGCACGAACCTGCTGCATGTCGTGACGCTGGCGGGCGACGAGCTCGAAAAGCACCGCGGCTGAGCCCAAAAAGAAAGGGCGAGCCCGCCGGCCCGCCCTTCCCGATCAGAAAAGTCGTTTTCCCGACTTACATCCCGTCGACGCTCTTGGAGACGAGGATGTTGACTGCAACGCGGCGGTTCTGCGCCTTGCCGTAAGCGGTCGTGTTGTCCGCCGCCGGATCGGCTTCCGCCATGCCCGTCGGGGTCAGCATGCGCCACGGCTTCCAGCCGCATTCCTGCTGGAGGAAGTTGACCACGCGGCCTGCACGGCGCTCGCTCAGGACCTGGTTGTAGTCCTGGCTGCCAACCGAGTCGGTGTAGCCGACGACGAGCAGCAGGGCGTTGTCCATCGCTTCGGCTTCGCTCGCCGCACGGCAGAGGTTCTGGCGCGCGTCGTCCGACAGGTTCCACTTGCCGGTGTCGAAGTAGACGTTGGTCGTACCCTTGATGTTGTACTTGTCGATGTCGCCCATGCGGCCACGCAGGGCCTCGGTGGCGGCAGCGTTCTCTTCGATTGCAGCACCCTGCTGCTCGAAACGCTGCGAGGTGCCGCTGCGGATCATCGATGCGACCTTGAGGTCCTTGCCGCGCAGGCGGACTTCGCTGGCGATGAGGCCGTCGCCCCACTGCACGGTCTCGACCGTCACCGGCAGGCCGTTGAGCAGCGAACCTTCATCGAGCGCGGTACGGCCGAGGCCGAGGAAGCCGCCGCTCGCCTTGATGTCGGTCGCCTGCGACAGGGTGATCATGGTGCGCACGCCGTCGGTGCCGAGCACTTCCATGCGGTTGCCCGCACGCGCGATGATCTGGCCTTCGATCTCCGGACCTTCGGGCAGGCCAGCAAGGTCGGCCGGAGCCTGGCCGTAAACGGTGGTCATAACGTCGCCTTCGGGCGCGCTCTGCTGCGCGGTAGCCACGCCCGGCGCGGCAAGCGCGAGCAGGGCGAGAGCCGCAAGGCTGCCCGACTTCCTGGAAACGAAATTCATAAGTCTTCTCCTTCAAATCTCGCCAACCGGCTGCCAAACTCGTGGCCTTTCATCCGGCCACGCCTGCAAAGACGCGTCCGGCTGACGGAAATCCATTTTGTTCGCTGTGATAGCTATACGGCGTGTGGACGCGACCCGAACGCCATGGATTTCCCGTTCGTCGAGGCGTCCTGTCTAACACATGAACGTTTTTGACAACATTCCCGCCCGAACGGTTATTTCGAGCCGTCGGTGCGATGAACCGTTATCTGAAACCTGTCGAAAGCGCGCTATTCCGCCGCTTTTGCGAGCCTGGAGCGCGCCTCTTCCTCGCCGATCAGCGGCAGGAGCTCGCCCATATCGGGGCCGTGGTTCATGCCGGTGAGCGCCTGGCGCAGCGGCAGGAACAGCGCCTTGCCCTTGCGCCCGGTGCTCTCCTTCAGCGCCCCTGTGAGCGCGTGCCACGGATCGTCGCCCCAGCTAAGCGCACCCGCGGCTTGCGCGAGATAGACCTTGTCCTCGTCCGTAAATTCGGGCTGCTCGATCGGTCCGGTGACGATCTGCCACCACTCGACGACCTCGCTCGCTTTTTCGAGATTCGGGCGGATCGCATGCCAGGCAGCTTCGGTGAAGCCTTCGGGCACGAAACCGCGCACCGCCTCGAACGGCAGCTGGTGGACGATCGCGGTATTGAGCCGCAGCAGTTCGGCCTCGTCGAACTTGGCCGGGGCGCGCCCGAAGGTGGAAAGGTCGAAGCTCTCGACCAACGGCGCGACGTCAAGGAAGGGCTCAACCGGCTGCGAGGTACCCAGCCGCGCGAGCAGCGATATGATCGCCATGGGCTCGAGCCCCTGGTCGCGAAATGCATCGCAGCCGAGCGAGCCGAGGCGCTTCGACAGCTTGCCTTCCTTGCCGACGAGCAGCGCCTCATGCGCGAAATCGGGATGGGTTTTTGCTGCACTTCTTGCTGCAGCAAATCCTGCAGCATTTAGTGCGGTAAATATCTGGATTTGTACGGCTGTGTTCGAGACGTGATCCTCGCCGCGAAGGACGTGCGTGACGCCCATGTCAACGTCGTCCACGGCGCTCGGCAGCATGTAGAGCCACGATCCGTCGGCCCGGCGCACGACCGGATCGGAAAGCTGCGCGGGATCGAACTTCTGGCTCCCTCGCACGCCGTCTTCCCACGCGATCGGCTCGTCATGGTCGAGCTTGAAGCGCCAGTGCGGCGCGATGCCTTCCGCTTCCTTCGCCGCACGCTCCGCATCGGTCAGCTTGAGCGCCCCGCGATCGTAGATCGGCGGTAGCCCGCGCCCGAGCTGGATCTTGCGTTTGACCTCCAATTCCTGCGCCGTCTCATAAGCCGGATAGACACGGCCCGCAGCCTTGAGCGCCTCGAACGCCGCTTCGTATTTATCCAGCCGCTCCGACTGGCGCTCCTCGCCGTCGGGCGTCAGGCCGAGCCAGGCGAGATCGGCACGGATCGCCTCGACATATTCCTCTTTCGAACGCTCTGCATCCGTGTCGTCGATCCGTAGCAGGAAATTGCCGCCGCTCTTCCGCGCGAGCATCCAGTTGTGGAGCGCGGTGCGGATATTGCCGACATGCAGCCGGCCGGTCGGCGAAGGGGCGAAACGGGTAATTACCATGGCGTCCCGTTAGCCCGATAGCGGGACAAGAAAAAGCCCCGCCGGAGCGCTCCGGCGGGGCCTTTCGATTTGCGCGATTACGCTGGAAGGAGGGGCTTATTCGCCGTCCTTCGCGTCTTCGTTCAGGTATTCGCCTGCATCGGCGTCGGTGCCGTGGGTTTCACCCTCGACCTTCGCCAGCGGATCGTCGCCGATCGCAGCTTCTTCGCCCTGGGCGAGTTCGGCTGCGTGCTCTTCCTCTGCCGTGTTGGCAGCGATCAGCGCTTCCTGCTGCTTCTTCCACTGGGCGCGAAGGGCGGCGTCGCGGCTCGAGGCGGTGACGCGCATGCGGTTCATTCCCGCGCCGGTACCGGCGGGGATGAGACGGCCCACGATCACGTTCTCCTTGAGACCGATCAGCGTGTCCTTCTTGCCTTCCACGGCGGCCTGCGTGAGGACGCGCGTGGTTTCCTGGAACGAGGCGGCCGAGATGAACGAGCGGGTCTGCAGCGAGGCCTTGGTGATGCCGAGCAGGATAGGCGTACCCTGCGCAGGCTTCTTGTTGCGGCCGAGCTTGGCGTTCTCTTCGTTCATTTCTTCCAGGTCGGCCTGTTCGCCCGGCAGCAGCACGGTGTCGCCACCGTCGGTGATCTCGACCTTCTGCAGCATCTGGCGAACGATCACCTCGATGTGCTTGTCGTTGATCTTCACACCCTGCAGTCGGTAGACTTCCTGGATCTCGTTGACGAGATACTCGGCGAGTGCCTCGACGCCCAGGACTTCCAGGATGTCGTGCGGGTTGGGCGAACCGGAGATGAGCGTGTCGCCCTTCTTCACGAAGTCGCCTTCCTGCACGTCGATCACCTTGGTCTTGGGGATCAGGTACTCGACTGCATCACCTTCCTCGGGAACGATCGCGATCTTGCGCTTCGCCTTGTATTCGCGAACGAATTCGATCTTGCCCGAAATCTTGGCGATGATCGCATTGTCTTTCGGAATACGCGCTTCGAACAGCTCGGCAACACGCGGCAGACCACCGGTGATGTCGCGCGTCTTGGCGGCTTCGCGCGAGGCACGGGCAAGAATGTCACCGGCTTCGACGTGCTGGCCGTCCTCGACCGAGAGCGTCGTGCCCGGAGCGAGCATGTAGCGCTGCGCTTCGGTTTCGCCGTCGTCGGTCTGGCCTTCACCGAGAAGGGTGAGGCGCGGACGCAGCTCTTCCTTCTTCTTGCGGCCGGTGGCGCGGTTTTCCGTGACCACGCGCTGGGCGATACCGGTGGCATCGTCGACGCGTTCTTCGAGGGTGGTGCCCTCGACGAGGTCCTGGAACTTCACCGTACCCGACTGCTCGGTGATGATCGGTAGCGAGAACGGGTCCCACTCGGCAAGGCGATCGCCTTCCTTCACCTTGGCACCGTCCTTGTGCATCAGGACGGTACCGTAAGGCACCTTGTGGATTTCGCGCTCGCGCCCTTCGGCGTCGATGACCGCGAGTTCGCCGTTGCGTGCAAGGCTCAGGATGCGGCCCTTCTTGTCCACGATGGTCGGCATGTCGCGATAGGCGACCTTACCGTCCGAAATGGCTTCGAGGTGGCTCGTTTCGTTGAGCTGTGCCGCACCGCCGATGTGGAAGGTACGCATCGTAAGCTGCGTGCCAGGCTCACCGATCGACTGTGCAGCGATAACGCCGACAGCCTCGCCGATGTTGACCGGCGTACCGCGAGCGAGGTCACGGCCGTAGCACTTGGCGCAGACGCCCTGCTCCGCTTCGCAGACGAGCGGCGAACGGATCTTGGTCTGCTGCACTTCGGCAGCCTCGATGTCCTTGACCATCGCTTCGTCGACCATCGTGCCGGCCTTGACGATCACGTCGCCGGTGGCGGCGTTCACGATGTCTTCGGCGACCGTGCGGCCGAGGATGCGCTCGCCGAGCGAAGCGATCACGCTACCGCCCTGGACGATGGCACGCATTTCGAGCGCGTTGTCGGTCTTGCAGTCTTCCTCGACGATCACGCAGTCCTGCGAAACGTCGACCAGACGACGGGTCAGGTAACCCGAGTTCGCCGTCTTGAGCGCCGTATCCGCGAGGCCCTTACGAGCGCCGTGGGTCGAGTTGAAGTACTCAAGGACGGTCAGGCCTTCCTTGAAGTTCGAGATGATCGGCTGTTCGATGATCTCGCCCGACGGCTTGGCCATGAGGCCGCGCATACCGGCGAGCTGCTTCATCTGCGCGGGGCTACCACGCGCGCCCGAGTGGCTCATCATGTAGATCGAGTTGATCTGCGCTTCCTTGCCGTCCTTGTCGATCGGCTGCGACTTGATCTTCTCCATCATCGCGTCGGCCACCTGGTCGCCGCAACGGCTCCAAGCGTCGATCACCTTGTTGTATTTTTCCTGCTGGGTGATCAGGCCGTCCTGGTACTGCTGTTCGTAGTCCGAGACGAGCGCCTTGGTCTCTTCGACCAGCTTGTCCTTCTCGTGCGGGATGATCATGTCGTCCTTGCCGAACGAGATGCCCGCCTTGAACGCGTGTCGGAAGCCCAGCACCATGATGGCGTCGGCGAACAGCACCGTGTCCTTCTGGCCGGTGTGACGGTACACTTCGTCGATCACGTCGCCGATGTCCTTCTTGGTCAGAAGGCGGTTGACGATGTCGAAGGGAACCTTGTGGCTCTTCGGCAGGCATTCGCCGATCAGCATGCGACCCGGCGTCGTGACGAAGCGCTTCATCACGATCTTGCCGTCTTCATCGGCCTGCGGAACGCGGGCGATGATCTTGGTGTGCAGCGTGACGGCCTTGGTTTCGAGCGCCTGGTGCACTTCGGCCATGTCGGCGAAGCGCGGCAGCTTTTCTTCCTTCGAGCCATCCTCGTTCTCGAGGAACTCGGGCGTCTTTTCCTGGCGTTCCATCGACAGGTAATAGAGGCCGAGGACCATGTCCTGCGAAGGAACGATGATCGGCTTGCCGTTGGCGGGCGAGAGGATGTTGTTGGTCGACATCATCAGCACGCGCGCTTCGAGCTGGGCTTCCAGCGAAAGCGGCACGTGGACTGCCATCTGGTCACCGTCGAAGTCGGCGTTGAAGGCCGAACAGACGAGCGGGTGCAGCTGGATCGCCTTGCCCTCGATCAGCACGGGCTCGAAAGCCTGGATGCCGAGACGGTGGAGCGTCGGTGCGCGGTTCAGGAGGACCGGGTGCTCGCGAATGACTTCGTCGAGGATGTCCCAGACTTCCTTGCGTTCCTTCTCGACCCACTTCTTCGCCTGCTTGAGCGTCATGCTCAGGCCCTTGGCGTCGAGGCGGGCGTAGATGAACGGCTTGAACAGCTCGAGCGCCATCTTCTTCGGCAGGCCGCACTGGTGCAGCTTGAGTTCCGGACCGGTCACGATGACCGAACGGCCCGAATAGTCGACGCGCTTACCGAGCAGGTTCTGGCGGAAGCGGCCCTGCTTGCCCTTGAGCATGTCGGACAGCGACTTGAGCGGACGCTTGTTCGCGCCGGTGATGACGCGGCCGCGGCGACCGTTGTCGAACAGCGCGTCGACCGATTCCTGCAGCATGCGCTTCTCGTTGCGGACGATGATGTCCGGCGCACGCAGCTCGATCAGGCGCTTGAGGCGGTTGTTGCGGTTGATTACGCGGCGATAGAGATCGTTGAGATCCGAAGTCGCGAAACGGCCGCCGTCCAGCGGGACGAGCGGGCGCAGTTCCGGCGGGATGACCGGCACGACTTCGAGGATCATCCATTCCGGACGGTTGCCGGATTCGATGAAGCTCTCGACGACCTTGAGGCGCTTGATGATCTTCTTCGGCTTGAGCGCCGACTTGGTGGTCGCGAGCTCTTCGAGGAGGTCTTCACGCTCCTGCTCGAGGTCGAGATCCATCAGCATCATCTTGACCGCTTCGGCACCGATGCCGGCGCTGAAAGCGTCTTCGCCGTATTCGTCCTGCGCTTCGAGCAGTTCGTCCTCGGTCAGCAGCTGGAACTTCTCCAACGGCGTGAGGCCCGGCTCGGTGACGACATAGCTCTCGAAGTAGAGGATACGCTCAAGCTGCTTGAGCTGCATGTCGAGCAGCAGGCCGATGCGCGAGGGCAGCGACTTGAGGAACCAGATGTGCGCGACCGGAGCGGCGAGCTCGATGTGGCCCATGCGCTCGCGGCGGACCTTGGTCACGGTGACTTCGACGCCGCACTTCTCGCAGACGACGCCCTTGTACTTCATGCGCTTGTACTTGCCGCACAGGCATTCGTAGTCCTTCACCGGACCGAAGATGCGCGCACAGAACAGGCCGTCGCGCTCGGGCTTGAACGTACGGTAGTTGATCGTTTCCGGCTTCTTGATCTCGCCGAACGACCACGAACGGATGCGCTCAGGCGAAGCGATGCCGATCTGGATCTGGTCGAAGGTTTCCGGCTTGGCCAGCTGGTTGGTGAATTTGGTCAGTTCGTTCATGACTTATTCCCTGTCGGGTGAATTCTCTCGGGCGGAAGCGGTGGGGAGCGCGTAGCTCCCCTATTCCGCCGCGATCTGCATCGCCGGATCGTCGTCCTCGTCGTCGTCGCTTAGCGAGCGAAGTTCGACATTGAGGCCAAGGCTGCGCATTTCCTTCACGAGAACGTTGAAGCTCTCCGGAATGCCCGCTTCGAAGGTGTCGTCGCCCTTGACGATCGCTTCGTAGACCTTGGTACGGCCGATCACATCGTCCGACTTCACGGTGAGCATTTCCTGCAGCGTGTAGGCTGCACCGTAGGCCTGGAGTGCCCAGACCTCCATCTCACCGAAGCGCTGGCCGCCGAACTGCGCCTTACCGCCCAGCGGCTGCTGGGTGACGAGCGAGTACGGGCCGATCGAACGCGCGTGGATCTTGTCGTCGACGAGGTGGTGCAGCTTGAGCATGTAGATGATGCCCACGGTCACCTTGCGGTCGAAAGCTTCGCCGGTGCGGCCATCGTAGAGGACCGACTGGCCGTCCGCGTCGAGACCAGCCTTTTCGAGCTGGACCGTCACGTCGCCTTCGCGTGCGCCGTCGAACACCGGGGTACCCATCGGGACGCCCGCGGTGAGGTTGCCGGCGAGTTCGAAGATCTCGTCGCTCGAGCGCGCTTCGATCTCGTCCTCGTAGCGGTCGCCGTAGACTTCCTTGAGCTTGTCCACGAGCACCGCCGGCGGCTTGCCCGGCTTGGCATCCGGGTTCTTCGCCCGCCAGTCTTCCAGCGCGTCCTTGATCTGGTGACCGAGCCCGCGCGCGGCCATGCCGAGGTGGGTCTCGAAGATCTGCCCGACGTTCATGCGCGAAGGCACGCCCAGCGGGTTGAGGACGATGTCGACCGGCGTACCGTCGGCGAGGAACGGCATGTCCTCGACCGGCAGGATGCGCGAGATGACGCCCTTGTTACCGTGACGGCCGGCCATCTTGTCGCCCGGCTGCAGCTTGCGCTTCACCGCGACGAAGACCTTGACCATCTTGAGCACGCCCGGGGCGAGTTCGTCGCCGCGTTCGAGCTTTTCCTTACGGTCTTCGAACTTCTCGTCGATGCCCTTCACGGCTTCGTCGTACTGCGACTTCACCGCTTCGATCTGCGCCTGGCGGTTGTCGTCCGCGACGGCGAACTTGAACCACTCGTGCTTCTCGATGCCTTCGAGCAGTTCCTCGTCGATCTTGGTGCCCTTCTTGACGCCCTTGGGCGCTGCCGAAGCGGTCTGGCCGACGAGCATGTCGCGCAGGCGGTTGTAGGTCGCACGGTTGAGGATCGCGCGTTCGTCCTGCGCGTCCTGCTTGAGGCGTTCGATTTCCTCGTTCTGGATCGCACGGGTACGGTCGTCGATCTCGATACCGTGGCGGTTGAAGACACGGACTTCGACGATCGTGCCGGCAACGCCCGGCGGCAGGCGGAGCGAGGTGTCGCGCACGTCGCTGGCCTTTTCACCGAAGATGGCGCGCAGGAGCTTTTCTTCCGGCGTCATCGGGCTTTCGCCCTTCGGCGTGATCTTGCCGACGAGGATGTCACCCGGGTGCACTTCGGCGCCGATGTAGACGATGCCCGCTTCGTCGAGGTTGCGCAGCGCTTCCTCGCCGACGTTCGGGATGTCGCGGGTGATGTCTTCCGGACCCAGCTTGGTGTCGCGGGCCATGACCTCGAATTCCTCGATGTGGATCGAGGTGAAGACGTCGTCCTTCACGATGCGTTCGGAGATCAGGATCGAGTCCTCGTAGTTGTAGCCGTTCCACGGCATGAACGCGACGAGGCTGTTCTTGCCCAGCGCCAGTTCGCCGAGATCGGTCGAAGGACCGTCGGCGATGATGTCGCCTGCTTCGACGATGTCGCCGACCTTCACCAGCGGACGCTGGTTGACGCAGGTGTTCTGGTTCGAACGCTGGAACTTCTGCAGGCGGTAGATGTCGACGCCCGACTGGCCGGGTTCGACGTCGCCCTGCGCGCGGATCACGATACGGGTCGCGTCGACCTGGTCGACGATACCGCCGCGCGTGGCCGAAATCGCCGCGCCGGAATCGCGCGCAACGGTTTCTTCCATGCCGGTGCCGACCCACGGCGCTTCCGCCTTCACGAGCGGCACGGCCTGGCGCTGCATGTTCGAGCCCATCAGTGCGCGGTTCGCGTCATCGTTTTCCAGGAACGGAATGAGCGATGCGGCGACCGAGACCAGCTGCTTGGGCGAAACGTCCATCAGTGTGATCTGGTCGTTCGGCAGCATCACGAACTCGCCTTCCTGGCGGGCCGAGACCATTTCCTCGACGAACGAACCGTCGTCGTTGAGTTCTGCCGAAGCCTGCGCGACCGCGTGCTTCTGCTCTTCCATTGCGGACAGGTAGACGACCTCGCCGGTCACCTTGCCGCCTTCGACCTTGCGGTACGGCGTTTCGATGAAGCCGTACTTGTTGACGCGGGCGAAGGTGGAGAGCGAGTTGATCAGACCGATGTTCGGGCCTTCCGGCGTCTCGATCGGGCAGATACGGCCATAGTGCGTCGGGTGGACGTCGCGGACTTCGAAGCCTGCGCGCTCACGGGTAAGACCGCCCGGGCCAAGCGCCGAGACGCGGCGCTTGTGGGTGACTTCCGACAGCGGGTTGGTCTGGTCCATGAACTGCGAGAGCTGCGAGGAACCGAAGAACTCGCGCACGGCAGCGACGGCCGGCTTCGCGTTGATCAGGTCGTTCGGCATGACGGTCGAGACGTCGACCGAGCTCATGCGTTCCTTCACCGCGCGCTCCATGCGCAGCAGGCCGACGCGGTACTGGTTTTCCAGCAGCTCGCCGACCGAGCGGACACGGCGGTTGCCGAGGTTGTCGATGTCGTCGACTTCGCCCTTGCCGTCCTTGAGGTCGACCATTTCCTTGACCACGGCGAGGATGTCTTCCTTGCGCAGCGTGGTCACGGTGTCTTCGGCATCGAGGCCGAGACGCATGTTGAGCTTCACGCGGCCGACTGCCGACAGGTCGTAGCGCTCGCTATCGAAGAACAGGCCTTCGAACAGCGCTTCGGCGGTTTCCTTGGTCGGCGGTTCGCCCGGACGCATGACCTTGTAGATCGCTTCCAGGCCCTCGTCGCGGTTCTCGGCCTTGTCGACCGCAAGCGTGTTGCGGATCCACGGGCCGGTGTTGACGTGGTCGATATCGAGCAGTTCGAGCTTGTCGATGCCCGCGCCGTCGAGAACTTCGAGGTTGTCCGGCGACACTTCGTCGCCCGCCTCAATGTAGATGCGGCCGGTCTTCTCGTCGATCATGTCGCGCGCGGCATAGCGGCCGAAGACTTCCTCGGTCGGCAGCAGCAGCGTCTTGAGGCCATCCTTGGCAGCCTTGTTGGCGGCACGCGGGCTGATCTTCTGGCCGGCTTCGAACACTTCCTCGCCGGTCTTGGCATCGACCAGTGCGAATGCCGGCTTCTGGCCGCGCCACTGTTCGGCAACGAACGGAATTTTCCAGCCGTCCTTGGCGCGTTCCCACTCGACCGTCTGGTAGAAGTGGTGGAGGATGTCCTCGGCGTCGAGGCCGAGGGCGAACAGCAGCGAGGTAACCGGTAGCTTGCGCTTGCGGTCGATACGCACGTTGACGATGTCCTTCGCGTCGAACTCGAAGTCGAGCCACGAACCGCGGTAGGGAATGACGCGGGCAGCGAACAGCAGTTTGCCCGAGGAGTGGGTCTTGCCGCGGTCATGGTCGAACAGGACACCCGGCGAACGGTGCATCTGCGAGACGATGACACGCTCGGTGCCGTTGATGATGAAGGTGCCGTTCCCGGTCATGAGCGGCATGTCGCCCATGTAGACGTCCTGCTCCTTGATATCGAGGACGGAGCGGGTTTCGGTTTCCTGGTCGACTTCGAAGACGATCAGGCGCAGCGTGACCTTCATCGGGGCCGCGTAGGTGATGCCGCGCTGGCGGCATTCGGTGGTGTCGTACTTCGGCGGTTCGAGTTCGTAATGCACGAAGTCGAGCTCGGCGGTGCCGGCGAAGTCGCGGATCGGGAAAACCGAGCGCAGCGTCTTCTCGAGGCCGGAGACGTAGTCGATCTCCTTGTTCGAGCGCAGGAACTGTTCGTAGCTCTCGCGCTGGACCTCGATGAGGTTGGGCATGTCGACGACTTCGTGGATGTCGCCGAAAATCTTGCGGATGCGCTTTTTCGCGGTGCCGCGGGCCGGAGCCTTCGCGGTTGCTTTCGCCTTGGTCGCCATAGGAGGTTTAGTGCCTCTTTATCTGTGTCGCCCCGGTGCGGGATCGACGGGATTTGCTGTCCTGCACGGTGGACGCCATATCCAAAGACGCGAAAAGGCCGCAGCGAAGACGCACCGGTTCCCCGATGCTGCTGCAGCTATTCAAAGCGTCGCGAATATGGAAACGCCGCTTCCATCCTGTGGCCGATTCCCGCGCATGAATCAGCCTTGCTCGAAGCGTGCGGTCGGACGGGCATGTAGGATTTGGACCCGCGCTTGTCAAACGCTAGCACAAGGCGGCCTGACCGCGCGTTTTGGCGGTGGCTTTGGGCGTGCGCTTTTGCCAAGACGCTCCCATGGGGAATGGGACAAACTCGACGATCCTGGGCGACCCGGCCCGGTTGCTGGCGCATGGCAATGAACTGCTGGCGCAGGGCAGCAAGGCGATGGCGCTGCAACTGGTCGAACGTGCCCGGGCAGCGAACCAGGGCGACGCATTGATCGAGCAGGTCTGCCGCATCATCGAGACACACCGCGTCCCTCGCTTTCATGCGAGTATGCTCGAGGATGCGCAGCGCAACCGGGCCTATCGCTCGGCGATCGAGGCGCTGGTGCCGGGCAGGCGCGTGCTGGATATCGGCACCGGGTCGGGCCTGCTGGCCATGATGGCGGCGCGCGCGGGTGCGGCGTCGGTGATCGCCTGCGAACAGGACCCGCGCCTTGCTGCCACCGCCCGCAAGATCATCGCGCTCAATGGCCTGTCCGACCGGATCACGGTGATCGACCGCCCGTCCTTCCAGCTCGATCGCCAACGCGACCTTGGCGGCGGGGTCGATTGCGTCGTTTCGGAAATCTTCTCCGACAATCTGCTGAGCGAAGGCGTCCTGACCGCCCTTGCCCATGCGCGCGCCGAGCTGGTCACGAACGACGCTATCTTCATCCCGGAGGAAGCGAGCATCGAGATCGCCCTCGCCAGTCTCCCCGCGATCCACCCTCCGCTCGGGTCGGTCGAAGGTTTCGATCTCTCGCCCTTCGCGCGGCATTTCGCACCGGTGCAGACCATCCGCAGCAATAATCCCAAGCTCGAATTGCGGAGCGAGGCGGCGAGCGCTTTCGAATTTCGCTGGACCGCGCATGAGGACCCGCCGCTGAGCGCGAAATCTCAGGTCGAACTTACGAGCACCGGCGGCGAAGTCAGTGCCATCGCCCAGTGGTTCGCACTCAAATTCCTCCCCGGCGTAACCTATGCCAACCCGCCGGGGTCCGCCGCCGGCATCAGCTGGCTCAACCGCGTGACACCGATTGCCCGGCGCGAAACCGAGGCGGGAGAGGCAATTACCGTCAAAAACTGGTATAGCGATGAGCATGTGGTGCATTGGGAAGAGTGAGTCGTGAGCGAAGCGCGGACCGCGGGGCCGCTGGCCCGCCTCCGCGCCTTATTGGCCCTGCTCGCCGCAGCCTTCGTCCTGACATTCTCGACCTTCGCCAGCGCGCAGGACGACGCGCGCCGGATCGTCGCTGTCGGCGATTTGCATGGCGACTTCGAAGCGTGGCGTGAAATCGCGCAGGCGGCCGGGATCGTCGACGGTCACGGCAAGTGGGTCGGCGGGGATACGGTACTGGTCCAGCTCGGCGACGTGACCGACCGGGGTCCGGATTCGCTCAAGATCATCCATGATTTGCAGAAGCTCCAGCGCGATGCGCCGGACGATGGCGGGCAGGTCATAGTGCTGCTCGGCAATCACGAGGCGATGAATGCGATCGGCGACCTGCGCTATGTCCACCCCGGCGAGTTCGAGGCGCTCAAGGACCGCAATTCCAAGCGCCGCCGCGACCTCGTTTGGGATGCGAACGAGAAATCCATCGTCGCTTTCTACGCAGCGCAGGACCCGCCCCTGACCCCCGAAGAAGCCAAGGCGCGGTGGTACGCGAATACCCCGCTCGGCTCGATCAACCACCGCAAGGCGTGGTCTGCCGACGGCGAGCTCGGCGAGTGGGCGCGCAGCCTGCCGGCCGTGGTCCAGCTCGGCGATACGCTCTTCGTCCATGGCGGCTTGAGCGTCGAACGGGCGCTGCGCCCGCTCGGCGAGATCAATGCGTCGGTATCGGCAGCGATCGACGGCGAGATGGTCGAGAACCGCCACCCGACCGAGGATACGCTCGGGCCGCTCTGGTATCGCGGCAATATCTTCCGCGAACCGCGCAACCAGGTCGCCTCTCAAATCGGCGAGGAGGTCCCTACGCCTCCCACGCGGCCATCGGTCGCCGAAGAGCTCGACCAGGTCCTCGCCTATCATGGTGCCAGCCGCCTGGTCGTTGGCCACACGCCTTCGATCGAGGGGATCGTTGCCAGCTCCGGCGGACGGCTGATCAGAGCCGATACCGGGATTGCCGCCCATTACGGCGGGCCGGCGAGTTTCCTCGTCCTGCTCGGCGGCAAGGCCTTCGCGCACCAAAGAGGTGTCGACGGGGAGTGGACCAGCAAGCCGCTGCCGCTGGGTCCGGTCGCGAGCGAAGGTGCGAACGAATGAAGCGTATTGCAGCAGCACTCGGACTGCTTCTGCTCGCTGGCAGCGGGGCATCGGCACAGAGCGATGAGAGTTCCGCGAAGGAAAAGGTCACGCCGCTCTTTGCATCGGATGAGCGGCTCAACATCACGCTGACCGGCCCGATCAAGACGATCGTCAACCGCGCCGAACGCTCGATGGACCCGCATCCGGCGAGGCTGCAGGCGGCGGGCGAGAGCCATGCGATCAGCCTGTCGGCGCGCGGGAAATCGCGCCGCAAGGGCGAGAACTGCAAGTTCCCCCCGCTGCGGATCGAATTCTCCGCCAAGCCTGCCGAGACATCGCTGTTCCACAAACAGGGCGGCATCAAGCTTGTCACCCATTGCAGCACCCGCGAGAAATACGACCAGTACGTGCTGCGCGAATATGCGATGTACCGGCTCTATTCGGTCGTCACGCCGGAGAGCCTCAAGGTCCGCCTCGCGCAGGTGACCTATCTCGACGATGGCGATGTCGTCGCCGCGCGGCCGGGTTTCCTGATCGAGGACGCCGACGATGCGGCGCGCAGGCTGGGGGTCAAGGAAGTCGACATCGGCAATATCGGCTCGAACCTGCTCAACCGCGAGGCGGCGGCGCGCTTCGCCATGTTCCAGTACATGATCGGCAATACCGACTGGGCGATGGTCGTCGGGCCGGACCCGACGGACTGCTGCCACAACTCCAAACTGCTCGGCGAAAGCAAGAGCGCGCGGCGCGACCTGACGCCTGTCCCCTACGATTTCGACAATTCGGGCATGGTCGATGCGCCCTATGCCTATCCCAATGCCGCGCTGGGCACGAATTCGGTCAGGACGCGGGTCTATCGCGGGTTCTGCTCGCTCAATTCTCTGGTGCCCGGAGAGATCGAGCGGCTGCGGCGGCTGCGTCCGCAATTCGAGGCGGAAATCCGCGCGATCCCCGGCCTCGAGCAGCGCACGCGCGAGGACATGCTGCGCTATCTCGACGGCTATTACAAAAGCGTGGCCGACGAGAGATCGGTGAAGCGCAACATCTACGACAAGTGTCGCTAGGCCGGGCGGTCGCCCTGCCCGCTGCTCGCCCCCTCGCCCGATTGCTCATGCTCGTCGACCGGCGGTTCGCCGTCTTTTCCCGGCTCGGCCGGATCCTCGGCATGGTTGGGGCGCAGGTAGCGGTGCGCGCCCGATAGCGCGCCGTAGTCGGCGACCCACAGGAGGGTGAAGGCGTAGTTGAACATCACCGTCATCACGAGCGCAATTTCGAGCGCACCGATCCCGGCTGCCAGCCCGATGCCGATGGCGAGCAGGATATAGATCGCATCGCCCGAGCTCTTGAGCGTGTTGCGGAAGCGGACCCCGCCGACGATCCCGGCCAGCGAGAAAGCCAGCGCGAGCGAATTGTGCACCATGACCACGATCGAGGTCACCGCGATCGGCAGCACGATCATCGTCTCGACCAGCGCCTGGTCGTATTCCTTGCGATTGCGGCTGGAGATGTAGGTCCAGGTGACCGGCAGCGTGGTCAGCAACGCACCGGCAACGGCGATGAACAGCCATAATATGGAGCCGCGCAGGTTCGCGACGCTGTTGGCACCGATCTGGATGCTGGGCAGCGGTTCGGTCGGCGACGGGCCGGACAAGAGGGTCTGTGCCCCGCCGATCGGCAGGAAGCCGGTCAGTTCGGGCCGCACGGTCACCGCAAGCACCACGAGCCCGGTCACGAGCCCGTAGAACACCGTCAGTCTGACGAAGAGAGATCCAACCCTCAAAGCGCGGCTCTCATTCCCAAGCATTCCCCCCGGATATGCGGCTTTCGCCCTTGGTAGAGCCACTTATAGGCGCATTCGGCCGCCGGACCAAACCTCCACCGGCCGCAATGCGCCTGCGCCGATCCGCCGATTATCGCCTTTCAATCAACGAAATATCGTTTTTCGATATTATCGATTGACAATATGCCGAATCGCACTTATTGATTATCGATATTGAGATTAAAGGAGATCGATAAATGTCACGTTTTGCCAACCAGACCGTCGCTGCCTTCGCGGCCGTTTTCATCGTCATCGCCACCTGGGCGCCGGTCATCACCGTCCCGGCCGCGCAGGCTGCAACCGCGATGCCGGTGCTGGCCTGACCGCCCGCACCCGATCAACAAGGGGCCAATCCATGAGCAAGTTCCAGATCAACGACCCGCTGCTCCTCGCCGGCAAGGTCATCACCATTTTCATGCAGGGCGCGATGGCGATTGCCGCAGTCGTCCTGGCAATCCTCATTCCCGTGATGCTGTTCGCACAGGACAAGATCGATGCGGAAATCCAGGCCGAAGTGGGCTCCAAGGTCGGGGAGTTTCCCGTCTTGGCAGTCGTCGGACTGTCCCTGCTCGCGATCGTCGCGGTCTCGATCGTCTTCGTGTTCTTCGGCAAGCTGCGCGCGATCATCTCGACCGTGGGTGAAGGCGATCCCTTCGCACCGATCAATGCCGACCGCCTCAGCATGATGGCATGGCTGCTGCTCGCGCTGCAGGTGCTGATGGTCCCGCTCGCCGGACTGGGCCTGTTCCTCGCCAAGTGGGCGGACAAGATCGAAAACGAGAATGTCACCGTCGATGCCGGCCTCGACCTCACGGGCATCCTGATGGTCATCGTCCTGTTCATCCTCGCCCGCGTGTTCCGCCACGGCGCCGCGATGCGCGAAGACCTGGAAGGAACCGTGTGATGGCACCTGCAACCACCAGCGCAGAAGGAACCCGCATCATGGTCAAGCTCGACGACCTGCTCCACGAACGCCGCATGACGCTGACCGAACTGGCAGAGCGTGTCGGCCTGACCCTCGCCAACCTCTCGATCCTCAAGACAGGGAAAGCAAAGGCGATCCGCTTTTCGACCCTCGAAGCGATCTGCCGGGAACTGGACTGTCAGCCGGGCGACCTGCTCGCCTACGAAACTGAACCGTCTATCTAATTTTCCGGATTTCTTCTTGGAACCGTTGCCCCGGTCGCGCATTGGTAGCGCGGTCGGGGCAATCTTTGCCCGGCACAGTTCAAGGGGAAACCTAAATGAAGAAGTTTGCAATCGCGGCCCTGCCGCTCGCTTTCGCCATCGCTGCTTGCGACACTCCGGCTGAAGAAGCCCAGGACGTCGAAGCTGAAGCTACCGAAGCTGCCGGCGAAGTGATTGACGAGCAGGCTGAACTGCTCGAAGAGCAGGCCGACGCTGCCGAAGACGCTGGCAACGAAGCGCAGGAAGCTGCTCTCGAAGAGCAGGCCGACGCTCTGGAAGACCAGGCCGACGGCATGTAATCCAACCGGATATTCCGGACTTCGAAGCCCCGCGATCCACAACTCGGATCGCGGGGCTTCTTGCATTCCGGCTCTGGATTTCTCATCGCGCGCCCTCACTCAAAGGGGGTCGCAAATCATGAATTTCTGGCAGGGTTTCAAATATGTGCATCGCGAGAGCTGGGCATTCCTGCTCGCCTGCCCGTTGATCGCACTCATCCCGATCGCGGTCGAATTCGTCCAGCACTACGTCGAAATGCAGGCCGGCATGTACACGGGCACGGAAGGCATGCGGGCGGCGGAAAGCGACCCCGGCCGGATGATCGCGGGCTATGCGAAAACGCTTGCCATTTCGCTCATCGGCTACAGCGTGATCCGCTTCCTTGCCGGCAACCGCGATGCAGCTGCCGCCCGGACGCTCGAACCGCGCGCCGTCAAGCTGTTCGCCGTGATCTTCGTCCTGCAGGCGGGTTTCAGCTATCTCGGCCTGTTCGTTTTCGAGGGCATGAGCACCGGTGCCCTCGTCCTCGCGGTCGCGGGCTTCATCGCGACCCCGCTGCTCGCGCGCTTTATCGCTGCCGCGCCGCTCGGCATCTTCATCAGCCCGCAGGAGAGTGCAGCGCAGATGTGGCGCCAAATCCCGTGGGCAATCGCCTTCAGCATCATTGCATCCTTGCCGCTCATGATCGTCCACTACGCGCTCGGCGTCGGTGCGGTCTTCGTGCCCGGCGAGGCGATCAAGTGGGCGATGCTGGCAGTGGATTCGCTGGTGGTCGGCTGGCTCGCCGCGCTGGTTGCCGCTTCGAGCTGGGTCGTTGCAACGCGCAAGGACCCGCCCGAAAGCTTGACTTGAGCGCGAATCCGGCTATTTGCGCGCCCCGACCCGGCGGCTTTTGCCCAAGGGTCATCCGTCCGAGACAGTTGGTGAAGGCGATCTGGCCTTCTTAATTTCCAGCCTAGACGGGGAAAAGAGATTCTCGCAGGCGCGCCCACGGGCCTCCTGCATCCGGCGCGATGCTTCGCGTTCCTCCTTCCCCATCAACGGACTCGCCCGTGTCTCTACCAGAGGCATGGACAAACATGAGCCGGCCGTGCGCGGAGCCATCCGGGTGCGGTCATAGTGAAGGAGTATGGCATGGATCGTTCGCAGAAAACCGAAGCGGTCGCCCAGCTCAATGCGGTCTTCAACGAGGTCGGCGTGGTGGTTGTCACCCGCAACCTCGGCCTGTCGGTGGCACAGTCCACCGAACTGCGCGGGAAGATGCGTGAAGCCGGTGCGTCCTACAAGGTTGCGAAGAACCGCCTTGCTACGCTCGCCCTGAAGGACACCCAGTACGAGGGCCTCGAGGAATACCTCACCGGCCCGACCGCTCTTGCCTATTCGGAAGATCCGGTAGCAGCGGCCAAGGCTGCGGTGGAATTCGCCAAGACCAACGACAAGCTTGAAATTGTCGGCGGTTCGATGGGCGGCCAGATGCTCGACGAAGCAGGGGTCAAGGCACTCGCCTCGATGCCGAGCCTCGACGAGCTGCGTGGCAAGCTGGTGGGTCTCATCAACGCCCCGGCGACGAAGATCGCCCAGGTCGTCAATGCACCCGCCGCCAAGCTCGCCCGCGTCTTCGGTGCCCAGGGCGCCAAGGAAGCGGCGTAAGCGGTTCCAAGCAAACGCACGAATTCATTGGGGCAAACCTAATCCGCCCCGCCGATTATTTTGGAGTGAAACATCATGGCCGATATCGCCAAGCTTGTTGAAGAACTTTCGAAGCTGACCGTCCTGGAAGCCGCTGAGCTTGCCAAGGCACTTGAAGAAGAGTGGGGCGTTTCCGCTGCTGCTGCTGTTGCAGTTGCAGGCGCTCCGGCTGCTGGCGGCGACGCTGCTGCTGCTGAAGAGAAGGACGAATTCGACGTCATTCTCACCGGCGACGGTGGCAAGAAGATCCAGGTGATCAAGGAAGTCCGCGCCATCACCGGTCTCGGCCTCGGCGAAGCGAAGGCTCTCGTCGAAGGTGCGCCGAAGCCGCTGAAGGAAGGCGTCAACAAGGCAGAAGCCGAAGAAATCAAGGGCAAGATCGAAGCAGCCGGCGGTACCGTCGAACTGAAGTAAGCTTTTCGCTTACGCTTCGATCTCGTTTTCGAGATCCGACAAGGGCGGTGCCGCAAGGTGCCGCCCTTTTTCGTTTGGGCCAGCGCGCCCAAATCGACGACCGACATATTCCGGCCCACGAATGCGCTTCACATTGGATGCGCAATCGGCCAGCAAGTCCGCCTGATTTCTTCAGGGGACTGATTTCATGCTGGCAAAGACTCGCCTTCTCGCAACCGTTGCAACCGCATCGCTGCTCGCCGCAGCGCCCGCCGCCGCGCAGGACGCACCGATCGTCCAGCCGGGCGCGCCCGGGCAGCAAAGCCGCCAGATCGGCGCCGAAGACGCGATCAAGGTGGTCGCGGCGCGCTATACCCAGGCCGACGTCGATTTCATGCAGGGCATGATCCCGCACCACTTCCAGGCGGTGCAGATGGTCGAGCTGGTCGAAGACCGCACCAACAATCCCGACATCGTCGCGATCGCCGGGCGCATTTCCGCCGGACAGGACGACGAGATCGCCTTCATGCAGGGCTGGCTGCGCGAGCGTGGCCAGACCGCGCCCGACCCGGCTGCGCATGCACGCATGGGCCATTCGATGGGCGCAATGCACGAAGGCATGAAGGGCATGGCGACGCCGGAGCAGATGGCGCAGCTCGCGGCTGCATCAGGCACCGAGTTCGACCGCCTGTTCCTCACGCTGATGATGGCGCACCACCAGGGCGCGCTCGACATGGTGGAGGCGCTGTTCGGGTCCGAAGGCGCGGCCTACGATCCGGTTCTCTACCGCTTCACCACCGATGTCCGCTCCGACCAGCGGGCCGAGATCGACCGGATGAACGAGCTGCTCGAAGGTCTTTCGGACGATCCGCGCACCACGCTCAAGGCAGGCTTCATGGATGCCGAACAGGCGATCAAGGGCCTCACCCTCGTCGGCACGCTGCCCAAGCCGGCAGGCTTCTTCGATCCGGAAAACCCGGCGGGCCTGCGTCTCGAAGCCGCGGCCAAGAGCCCGATCGAGCGCAAGCCGACCGAGACCACGGAAGCATCCGGGGACGAGGGCGAAAAGGACCCGACCGACGAGGCGATGGCCGCGCTGCGCATGGCGATGAAGGCGATCGAGGAAGCCGCGAAGGACGATGACGAGGAAGGCCGCGATCCTGCGCAGGACCGCAAGACCGCCTTTAGCGAGCGTTCGCCGCTGCTGAACTTCGCCAACACCGACATGGCCTTCACCGGCGACACGCTGGTGGTCGGCAATTACCACGGCTTCAACATCTACGACATATCGGGCGACAAGCTGCCCTCGCTCGTCAGCTCGGTCGTCTGCCCGGGCGGCCAGGGCGACGTCTCGATCGTCGGCGACCTGCTGATCATGTCGGTCGAACAGACCCGCGGCCGGGTCGACTGCGGCCTTGGCGGGATCGACGAGGATGTCAGCGAAGAACGCTTCCGCGGCCTGCGCATCTTCGACATTTCCAACCTGCGCGCACCGGTCCAGGTCGGCCAGGTGCAGACCTGCCGCGGCTCGCACACCCATTCGGTGGTGGCGGAAGATGCCGACACCATCCTCGTCTACAACTCGGGCACTTCGCGCGTGCGTGACGAGGAAGAGCTGGCCGGCTGCTCGATCTTCGGCAGCGGCGACAAGGGTTCCGCGCTCTTCAGCATCGACGTGATCGAGATCCCGAAGGCCAATCCGGCTGCTTCGCGCATCATCGATTCCCCGCGCGTCTTCGCCGATGGCGACAAGATCGACGGCCTGTGGGGCGGCGGCGACCACGGGGAAGGCACGCAGCGCACCGCGACGACCGACCAGTGCCACGACATCACCATCTTCCCGTCAAAGGCGATCGCGGCGGGCGCATGCTCGGGCAACGGCATCGTGCTCGACATCTCCGACCCGCGCGCGCCCAAGCGCATCGACGACGTGACCGACAAGGGCTTCGCCTACTGGCACTCGGCGACCTTCAACAACGACGGGACCAAGGTCGTCTTCACCGACGAGTGGGGCGGCGGTGGCCGTCCGCGCTGCAAGACCTACGACCCGCGCGACTGGGGCGCCGACGCGATCTACGACATCGTCGACGGCCAGCTCGAAGCGCGCAGCCTCTACAAGCTGCCCGCCGCGCAGGGCGAGATGGAAAACTGCGTCGCGCACAACGGCTCGCTCGTGCCGGTTCCGGGCCGCGATATCTTCGTCCAGGCATGGTACCAGGGCGGCATCTCGCTGATGGACTTCACCGACAGCGACAAGCCCTATGAAATCGCCTATTTCGACCGCGGTCCGGTGAATGCCGACCAGATGGCGATGGGCGGCTTCTGGTCGGTCTACTGGTACAACGGCCGCATCTACGGCACCGAGATCGCCCGCGGCCTCGACGTGCTCGAACTCGCGCCGGGCGAATTCCTGACCGAGAACGAGATTGCCGCCGCCAAGCTTGCGAGCCAGGGCGAGACCTTCAACCCGCAGCAGCAGTATCCGGTCACCTGGGAGGATTCCCCGGTCGTCGCCCTCGCCTATCTCGACCAGCTCGAGCGCCGCGACGGCTTCACTGCACCCGAAGGCCTGCGTAGCGGGCTCGAGGAACTGCGCGACAACTCCAGCGCTCCGGCGCCGGCTGCGATGCAGGCCCTCGCCCGCGCTGCCGGTTCGCTCGGCGACAGCGCCAAGGAACGCATGCTCGCCGACCTCGTCGGCCGCCTGCAGGACGCTCAGCTCGGCGGCTGACCGGCTGTTGCCCGATAGTCGCGGCGCCCGACAAAGCGCCGCGACTTGACCCCCCGCCCCTTCCCGGCAGCCCGGCACGCGCCTATCCGGGCCGGCTGCCATGGATATTGAGCAAGCCTCGAAAGCCGCCGCAAACGGTTGGCGCATGGAACTGGGAGCCACGCTTCGGCTGTCCTGGCCGCTGGCGCTCGCCAATCTCCTGCAGATGCTCACCTACGCGATCGACGTCATGTTTATCGCGCGCCTCGGCGAGGAACCGCTCGCCGCATCGGCCATCGCGGTCGCGCTGTTCGGCCTCGTCATGTGGGCGCTGTCCGGCCTGACCGGGGCGGTCGCACCCGTCATCGCCGCCGAACTGGGCGAGCGGGGCCCTGCTCTGCGCCCGGTGCGCCGCGCGACGCGCATGGCGCTGTGGCTCTCGATCATCGCCGGCATCGCAGGGATGGGGCTGTGCCTGCTGCTCGGCCCGATCATGCGCGCGACCGGCCAGCAGGAAACGATCATCGGCCTCGCGACGAGCTACAACGTGATCCTCGTCTTCTCGATGATCCCGATGCTGATCGCGAATGTGCTGCGCAGCTATGTCTCGGCGCTCGGCCGCCCGGTCTTCGCGACGGCGATCACCGGGCTCGGCATCCTGATCAATGGGTTTGCGAACTACGCCTTCATCTTCGGCAATTTCGGCGCGCCGGAACTGGGCCTGCGCGGTGCGGCGGTTGCGACGATCATCACTTCGATCATGGTCGTGCTCGCCTATGTCCTCGCCATCCGGCTGACCAAGGGGCTGCATCGCTACCGCATTTTCGGGCGCTGGTGGTCGGCGGACTGGAACCGCTTCTGGCAGGTGATCCGCATCGGCACGCCAATCGCGCTGACCATCACGGCAGAGGCGGGCATCTTCGGTGCTGCCGCTTTCCTGATGGGCAATATCGGCACCGCCCAGCTCGCCGCGCATACGGTCGCGCTGCAGATCGCCGCGCTCGCTTTCCAGGTGCCTTTCGGCGTCGGACAGGCGGCGACGATCCGGGTCGGCTATTTCTACGGCGCGCGCGATCCTGAAGGGATGGCTCGGGCAGGCTGGACGGGCATCGCGCTCGGCACCGGCTTCATGGCGCTGACCGCCAGCGCGATGATCCTTGCGCCCATGCCGCTGCTCGCGATCTATCTCGATCCGTGGGATGCGAAGAACGCCGTGCTGGTCGGCTTCGCGCTCAAATACCTTGTCATCGCCGCAGCCTTCCAGCTGTTCGACGGGATGCAGGCGGTCGCAGCCGGTGCGCTGCGCGGACTGCAGGATACGCGCGTGCCGATGTGGATCGCCGCCTTCAGCTACTGGGTGCCCGGGATCGGCGTTGCGTTGGTGTTGGGCTTTGCCACCCCGCTCGAAGGCGTGGGCGTGTGGATCGGCCTTGCCACGGGCCTTTTCTTCGCCGCGATCCTGCTTACATGGCGCTGGTACCGGCGCGACCGGCTGGGACTGACCAACCGCCCGCTGCGAGCCGCCTAGGCTGCGCCACGCCTCGGCGAAAACGCCGCAACTTTTTTGTCCGAACCCCCGTTGACTCGCGTGAGCCGCATACACATATGCGCCTGCGCTGGCACTCTATCCGTGTGAGTGCCAACGACAGTTTTCACCACTCTTACGAGAAAGGTCAGACACATGGCATTTCGTCCGCTGCACGACCGCGTTCTGGTTCGTCGCATCGAAGCCGACCAGAAGACCGCTGGCGGCATCATCATTCCCGACAGCGCCCAGGAAAAGCCGAGCGAAGGCGAAGTCGTCGCCGTCGGTGAAGGCGCCCGCGACGACGATGGCGACCGTATCGCCCTCGACGTGAAGGCAGGCGACCGCGTCCTGTTCGGCAAGTGGTCGGGCACCGAAGTCAAGATCGACGGCGAAGACCTGCTGATCATGAAGGAAAGCGACATCATGGGGATCATTTCCTGATCCGCTGATCGCACCGCATTCCAACACAACGAAGAATTCCAGGAGAAACACCAATGGCTGCCAAGGACGTGAAATTCTCGCGCGACGCGCGCGAAGGCATCCTCAAGGGCGTCGATACGCTCGCAAACGCCGTGAAGGTGACGCTCGGCCCGAAGGGTCGCAACGTCGTCATCGACAAGAGCTTCGGCGCACCGCGCATCACCAAGGACGGCGTCACCGTCGCCAAGGAAATCGAACTGAAGGACAAGTTCGAGAACATGGGCGCGCAGATGATCAAGGAAGTCGCATCGAAGGCGAACGACGCCGCCGGTGACGGCACGACCACTGCGACCGTCCTGGCGCAGGCGATCGTCAACGAAGGCATGAAGTCGGTTGCTGCCGGCATGAACCCGATGGACCTCAAGCGCGGCATCGACCTCGCGGTCGAAAAGATCGTCGCCGATCTCAAGGGCCGTTCGAAGGACGTTTCCGGCTCGGAAGAAATCGCCCAGGTCGGCGTGATTTCGGCCAATGGCGACCGTGAAGTCGGCGAGAAGATCGCCGAAGCCATGGAAAAGGTCGGCAAGGAAGGCGTGATCACCGTCGACGAGAGCAAGGGTCTCGAATTCGAACTCGAAACCGTCGAAGGCATGCAGTTCGACCGCGGCTACCTGTCGCCCTACTTCATCACCAACCCGGACAAGATGACGGTCGAACTCGAAAACCCGTACATCCTGATCCACGAGAAGAAGCTGTCGAACCTGCAGTCGATGCTGCCGGTGCTCGAAGCGGCCGTCCAGTCGGGCCGTCCGCTGCTGATCATCGCGGAAGACATCGAAGGCGAAGCGCTCGCGACCCTCGTCGTGAACAAGCTGCGCGGTGGCCTCAAGGTTGCTGCGGTCAAGGCTCCGGGCTTCGGCGATCGCCGCAAGGCCATGCTGCAGGACATCGCGATCCTCACCAAGGGCGAGATGGTCAGCGAAGACCTCGGCATCAAGCTCGAGAACGTCACGCTCGGCATGCTCGGCCAGGCCAAGCGCGTCACCATCGACAAGGACAACACCACGATCGTCGACGGTGCCGGTGACGAAGCCGACATCAAGGCTCGCGTCGGTGAAATCCGCACGCAGATCGACAACACCTCGTCCGACTACGACCGCGAGAAGCTGCAGGAACGCCTGGCCAAGCTCGCTGGCGGCGTTGCCGTGATCAAGGTCGGCGGTGCGACCGAAGTCGAAGTGAAGGAACGCAAGGACCGCGTCGACGACGCCCTGCACGCAACCCGTGCAGCCGTCGAAGAAGGCATCGTCCCGGGCGGCGGTACCGCGCTGCTCTACGCGACCAAGACGCTCGACGGCCTCGAAGGCGCGAACGACGACCAGACCCGCGGCATCGACATCGTCCGCCGTGCGCTGCAGGCTCCGGTTCGCCAGATCGCCAGCAACGCAGGCCACGACGGCGCCGTCGTCGCAGGCAAGCTGATGGACGCGAATGACGAAACCCTCGGCTTCAACGCCGCGACCGACACCTACGAAAACCTCGTGGCTGCCGGCGTCATCGACCCGACCAAGGTCGTGCGCACCGCACTGCAGGACGCAGCTTCGGTTGCCGGCCTGCTGATCACGACGGAAGCCGCGATCGTCGAGAAGCCGGACGACAAGCCGGCCCCGGCAATGCCCGACATGGGCGGCATGGGCGGCGGCATGGGCTTCTAAGCCCAGGCGTCATCCGACACCGAGAAAAAGGGGCCCGGCGGAGCGATCCGCCGGGCCTTTTTCGTTTTGCCAGCACTACTGGGCAGCCTGTCGATTCCTGCCAATCCCTTCGCACCGAGCGATGTATCCTTGCCCCCATGCTAAGGGAATCGGACGAGCAAGGGGTCGCTCGTACGGAAAGTGGCGCGGGCCAGGCGCCACCCGGCGAGCGTTATGTGCGGCCGAGCCAGAAAGGGCTCGTCGCTTTCGGCAAACGCCTGCGCGATCCGGTCAACCGCTTCCTCGCCCGCCAGTCGCGCATCGGCGATGATCCGGTCATCGATCCGGCACTGGTCCCCGGCCTCGCGGAAGTTGCCCCGCACTGGCGCGAGATACGCGCAGAGATCGAGCCGCTGATCCGCGAGCGCGCGCAAATCCCGCCTTTCGGCAAGATTTCGCCCGACCACCGCCGTATCGCCTCGACACCGGCGTGGAAGAGCTTCTTCTTCCAGGGCTACGGCTATCACGCTGCCGAGAACGAGGCGCGCTGCCCGCGCACGAGCGAGCTGGTTGCCTCGATCCCCGGCGTGATCGTCGCCTTCCTCTCGATCATGGAGCCGGGCACGCATGT
This sequence comes from Erythrobacter sp. HKB08, assembly GCF_004114695.1. Taxonomy (NCBI): domain Bacteria; kingdom Pseudomonadati; phylum Pseudomonadota; class Alphaproteobacteria; order Sphingomonadales; family Erythrobacteraceae; genus Erythrobacter; species Erythrobacter sp. HKB08. The sequence goes on along the minus strand of NZ_CP035310.1, from coordinate 811,928 downwards.
CCCGCTCCATCGCGGCCTCACCAAGTCATGGCTCAACTGCCACCTGCCGATCATGCTGCCGACGACACCGGGACGCTGCGAAATCGCGATCGACGGTCAAATCCATCGCTGGCGCGAGGGCGAATGGCTGGTGTTCGACGAAACCTATCGCCACGAAGTCTGGAACGAGACGAGCGAGCCGCGCGTGCTGCTCATGCTGCAGGTCCAGCGCGACATGAAGCTGCCCGGCCGCATCGCGACACGGATGATCTATCACGCAGTGCGCAATTCCCGCTTCGTCGGCGATGTGCGCAAGGCGATCGGAAGCTAGCTGCCACCGCTCGCCGGATCGACGCACACCCGCGCGATGAGCGGCAGGTGGTCCGAGCCGACATCCTCGCCGATTTCGAAACTTTCGACGCGAACGCCTTCCTTGATGAAGATCTGGTCGAGCGGCCAGCCGACGAAGACATAGTCAGCAGGGAAGGTCGCGAAGCTCCCGCGACCGGCGCGCGGATCGAGATAGCCGCCTTCATGGACGAAATTCTGGGTCGTGCGCGACCACGGAACGTCGTTGAAATCGCCGATCGCCAGCACGTTCGGCAGGCTGTCGGGCGTCTCGCGCCCGGCCCTGGCGATATTGGCATCGCGCTTGGCCGTGCTTTCGCCCGGCAGTGGCGGGCGCGGGTGCAGGCCAATGACTTCGAAGCGCGCGCCGTCTTCCATCTGCAAGGTCGCATAAAGCGTCGGCGTGTCGGCCGAGGTATTCGCGACCATGCGGGCCTTCTCGACCGGCAGGCGGGTGGCGAAGGCCATGCCGTATTTGTTGTCGAGCGGCATGTCGACGCGGTGGGGATAGGCGGAAAGCTGCGGCTCGAGCTTGGCGAGCCACGTCTCGTTGGTTTCCATTAATAGCAGGATGTCGGGATCGACCCGCTCGATCAGCGCGGCGGTTTCATCGTAGCGATCGTTCGGCTGGAGCACGTTGAAGGCGAGCACGCTCGCGCAGCTCATGCCGTCGACATCGTCGGGCAAGGGAACCTGCGTCGGAGCGAACACGGTGTAGGGCCAGATGCGCCACAGGTTGATGCCGATCACCAGCACTGCCAGCCCGGCGGCAATGATCCGCCGGCCCGCGACGGCGAATATCGCCACGACGCCGAGCAGGACCGCAAGGTAGATCATCGGCTCGCGCACGAAATCGAGCATGCGCACGATCCCGCGATTGGTGTCGATCAGCGAGACGAGGCTCGCGACCAGCATGAGAGCGAGCAGCCCGAAAACCAGTCCGAAAAGAATTTTGCGAAAGTTCACTCGAAGTCCCCGATTGCCTCACCCGCTATGACGAGCGCGAGGGCAGAGGGTTCCGAAATTTGCCTAGCGCCGCTCGGGCTGGTCCTCGAACGGGGCGACGAGGCTGCGGGTGAACACCACGTCCATGTCGGCATGGATGTCGTCGACGCCGATATCGATCGCTTCGGGCGGCGGGCTGCTGCGGAAGGTGCCGTGGAGCCGGTCCCAGAAGCTGAGGCCGCTGGTCCAGTTGCTGTCCATCTCCTCGACCCGCTTCGAGTGGTGGATGCCGTGCATCTTCGGCGTCGTCAGGACGAGCGAGAGCGTTTCGTCCATCCCGTCGGGCAAGCGCAGGTTCGAATGGTGGAACAGGATCGAGGCGTTGAAGAAATTGCGCCAGAGGCGCATCGATTTCGGGCTCACACCCGACAGGCGGACCTGCACCAGGCGCCACGGCAGCGAGACCAGCATGTCGATGAAATGGAACCGCACCGCGGTGCTCATGTCCATGTCGCGGTCGATATGGTGGACCCGGTGGAAACGCCACAGGAACGGCACCTTGTGCGTCGCGACGTGCCACAGGTAGAAACCGTAATCCATCGCTGCCACGCCGGCGAGGACGCGAAGCGGTTTCGGCATCCATTGTGCGAAGCCGCGCCGCTCGGAGAGGTTCTTCGCCGCGATGCGCTGGCACAGCGGTTCCTCGATTGCCGAGACGATGACCGCGCAGCTTGCGCCCATTGCGAAATTGCGCAGGTTGCGCGTGATGTCGGGCTGGGTCTGCTGGCGGAGCGGCCGCTTGCGCTCGGCGATCATCAGCCCGACCACGGCGGCGCCGGCTGCAATCGCGAAAAGGGTCTTGCCGCGAGACATTGCCCGCCCATGCCCTATGGCCAGCCTTTCGTCGAGCCGTTACGGCAGGCGCGATGCATGGCCCCACGCTCTCGATCTTCGCCCGCTGGCCCGAACCCGGCAAGGCGAAGACCCGCCTGATCCCGGAGTTCGGCGAAGAGGGGGCGGCGGCGATCTACTCCCGCCTGCTCGCCCATACCGTCGGCGTTGCGCGGGCGAGCGGCATCCCGTTCGAGCTTCGCGTGACCGGCGCGCATCCCGATGCCTTCAAATCCGGGCTCGGCGAAGATCTGACCGTGGTCGACCAGGGCGACGGCGACCTGTCGGACAAGCTTGCGCGCGTCGAGGCACCCGCCATCGTCATCGGCAGCGACTGCCCCGGCCTCACCCCGCAATTGCTGTGGGCTGCGCACGACACGCTCGCCAAGGAAGAGATGGTGATCGGCCCGGCGCGCGACGGTGGCTATTACCTGCTCGGCTTCAACAGCGATGCGGGCTTCGCTTTCAAGGACATGCCGTGGAGCACCGAGCGCGTCTTCGAGGAGACGGTTCGCCGTTTCGTGCGAAGGGGCATGCGCGCCGCCGTCCTGCCCGAGCTGTCGGACATCGATACCGCAGCCGATCTCGAGGACTGGCCGGACTTCCTGCCGTGAGCGCACCCGGCGTCGCCATCGTCATTCCCGTGCTCGACGAGGAAAAGGCGCTGCCCGCCTTGCGCGAAACCATCGCCGCATTCGACCCGCCCCCTGCCGAGGTGATCGTGGTCGATGGCGGCAGCCGCGACCGCACCTGCGACCTCGTGCGCGAGGTTGGTTGGCACCTCATCGGGACGGAAGCCGGGCGCGGGCACCAGATCAACACCGGCGTCGAGGTTGCGAGCGCCCCACTCGTCGTGGTGCTCCACGCCGATACCAAGCCGCCGCGCGATATGGTGAGCGTCATCCGCGAGACGCTGGCGGACGAGCGGATCGCGCTCGCCAGTTTCACCCCGCTCATCCGCGGTGAGCACAAGACTCGCTGGGTCACCAGCGCGCACAATTTCATCAAGACCTGGTACGCGCCGCTCATCACGCGCCCGCACCTGTTCGTGCGCGGCGTGCGGCTGCTGTTCGGCGATCACGCGATGTTCTTCCGGCGCGAGCAGTTCCGCGAAATCGGCGGCTGCACCCCGGGCGATGCGATCATGGAAGAGGCCGACCTGTGCGTGAAATTCGCGCGCCTCGGCAAGATCCGCATGGTGCGCCGCGTGGTCGAGACGAGCGACCGCAGGATCGCCGCCTGGGGTCCGCTCAAGGCGAACTGGATCTACTTCAAGGTCGGCATTCTCTGGGCCGTCGGCGCTAGGTCGCGCCTGTCAGAGCACTATCCGCACATTCGCTAGCAGGCAGGAAACCGACCGCGATGCAGTGGTCGATGAGCCGCCGGATATAGGCCTCGCCCGTCTCCGGACACGACCTGCCGGTCAGCGCGCGGAAGCCGGCATCGTCGAAATGCGGGTCGCGCTGGAAATAGCTCGCGTAGAGCCCTGCCACGCGGCGGAACAGGCGGCGTTCGAGAGCCGGCAGCTGCGCCGGGTCGAAATCTTCCGGTGCGACCAGATCGGGTTCGTGGAATTGCGGGTAGGCGCCGATTGCACCCGTAAACCGTTCCACCGGCAGCGGCTGGCCCGAGACGAGGTGGTAGACGCCGGAACTGCCGTCCCGGGAGGGTGAGTCCGCCGTCGCCGCGTCCATTCTCTCTGCAATCGCAACTATACCCCCAGCGACATGATCGATCGGCACGAAGTCGAGCGTCGCACCTTTACGCGCGGGCATGTGTCGCACGCGGCCTTCTGCGATCAGCTTGAAGGCTGCATAGGTCGTGTCGAACTGGCGGATCGCGCCGCTCGCATGTTCGCCGACGACGATCGAAGGGCGCGCGATGGCCCAGTCGAGACCGCTCCTCTTCACCAGCCGCTCGCCCGCAGCCTTGCTCGCCTCGTAGCCATTGGCAAAGCCGCTCTCGGGAAGCGGGTCGCCTTCGCGGATCACTCCATCGCGCGTGCCGCAGACATAGGCCGTGCTGACATGGAGGAAGCGCATCCCCCCTGCTTTCGCGAGCGCCAGCGCATTGGCCGTGCCGCCGACATTGACCGCGCGGTAGTCATCCTCCTCGAGGTCGAAGCGGACGGTAGCCGCGCAGTGGATCAGCAGGTCGTGGCTCTCCGCAACTCGCGCGAACTCGGCTTCCTCCCAGCCGAAACGGTCCTGCGATACATCGCCGGAGAGGATGTGCGCGACCGCTACCGGTGAATTGTCATTCGCGCAGATGTCGCGGTTGCGGTGGACCAGCGCGGTAACGCTATGCCCCGCCGCGACCAGCCGCGCGCAAACCTCCCCGCCGACCAGCCCGGCGGCACCCGTCACCAGTATCCGCATCAGCAGCAGGCGGCCGGCGTATCGGGGGTCGAGCCTTCGCCCGCCCCGAAGGGAACGGCGATGCCGCAATCGGAAAAAACGCCGTAATGGGTCGAGAAGTCGCCGAAGAACTCGAAGTGTTCGGCAAAGCGCGTGCCGGCGAGCATCTTCCAGCTGTTGCCGCAGATCGGGAACATGCGCCCGCGCTCGATATGGTGGTGGCCGTCGAGCTCGAAGACCCGCTCCTGCCCCGGCACGCTGCCCTTGTAGCGCACCGCCTGGCCATAATCCTCGCACTGCATCTCGAGGTCGAGTTTGAACAGGCGATAGGTCGCCGAATAGAAGGCGATGCCGTCGAGCTTTTCAGCCACCGCCGGATCGCCGATGCCGAGCGGGCGGCTGGTAACGAGCCGCGGGTCGGCGAAACCGGCAGCCTTCGCCTGCGCGATGAAGTCGCCCCAGTAGAGCGCGCCGGACAGGCATTCACCATGCAGCACCGGGTCCGCCTGCAACTGCGCTGGCACCCGGCGATCGGCATAGACATCGGAGAAATACATCTCGCCGCCCGGCTTCAGCAGCTTGTATGCAGCGGCAAATACCGCCTGCTTGTCGGCGACGAGGTTGATGACGCAGTTCGACACGATGACGTCGAAATGCCCCTCGGGCAGGCCGAGCGCGTCGAGCTGTTCGATATCGCCCTCGACGAAGGCGACATTCGATTTCGCATAGCCGAATTTCTCGCGGTGCCATTCGAGGTGCTGGTTTGCGACGGCGAGCTGTTCGGGCGTCGTGTCGACGCCGGTGACGCTGCCGTTCTCGCCGACCAGCTGTGCGAGGATATAGGCATCCTGCCCGCTGCCCGAACCGAGGTCGAGGATGTGGCACCCCTCGATCGCCTGCGGGGCGACGAGGCCGCAGCCATAGTAGCGCGCTCGCACGTCCTCGTGGACATTGCGCATGGCGGCCATGATTTCCGGCGGAGGAGCTTCAAGCGTGCAGCAGGCGTCGGTCTTGAGGTCGTCCGATCCTTGCAGGACCTTGCCGTAATAGTCCCGGCTGTTTTCGATATTCATGTAACTTCCAGTCCCCCGGCTCCGAATGGAGGGCCATGATCGGCGTTGCGCCCAATAACCGCCCCAATAACCGCTTCGTCTCGAAGCCATATAAGGTTACGTGAGGGGAACAATGAAATTCACCCATGACGTTATCGTGATAGGCGGCGGCGCTGCCGGCCTGACCGCAGCGGGCGGTGTCGCGCTGTTCGGGCTGAAGGCCGCGCTGATCGAAGGCCACAAGATGGGCGGCGAATGCCTCAACAACGGCTGCGTGCCGTCCAAGGCATTGATCACCGCCGCCAAGCGCGCGGCCGAAGCGCGGACCGCGACCCGGCACGGTGTGACCCTCGCCGAACCGAAGGTCGAGTGGGCAGGCGTCCACAAGCACATCCACGATGCGATCGCGCATATCTATCCGCACGACAGCCCCGAACGCTTCGAGGAGATGGGCGTCGAGGTGATCCAGGACTGGGCGCGCGTGACCGGCAAGCATTCGGTCGAAGTCGCGGGCCGCACGCTGACCGCACCGCGCATCGTTGTCGCGACCGGCTCGAAACCCTTCGTCCCGCCGATCGAGGGGCTGGATGGCGTGCCCTATCTCACCAACGAGAACCTGTTCGACCTCACCGAACAGCCCGAACACCTGGTCATTATCGGCGGCGGGGTCATCGGGATGGAAATGGCGCAAGCCTTCCGCCGCCTCGGCAGAGAAGTGACGGTCGTCAACCCGGGACCGCTGATGGGCCGCGACGACCCGGAATCGGTCGCCGTCGTGCGCGAGGTGATGGAAGAGGAAGGCGTGCGCTTCGTCGACGGCAAGGCGGGCAAGGTGTCCAGCAGCGCCGGCGCGCTGCAGGTCCGTGTCGACCTCACCGATGGCGGCACCGAGGAATTGTCCGGCTCGCACCTGCTGGTGGCGGTCGGGCGCAAGGCCAATGTCGCGGGCTTCGGGCTGGAGGAACTCGGCATCGAGCTGGGTGAAAACGGCATCAGGACCGACAAGCGCCGCCGCAGTTCGATCAAGTCGATCTACGCCATCGGCGATTGCCGCGAAGGGCCGCGGCTGACCCATGCCTCGGGCTACGAAGGCTCCAACGTGGCGCTCGAGATCGTCACCGGCATTCCGACGAAAGTCGATTACTCCGCCCTGCCCTGGTGTACCTATACCGAGCCGGAAGTCGCCCAGATCGGCCTGACCGAGAAAGAGGCGCGCGAGAAGCATGGCGATGCGGTGACGGTGGTGAAGGAAGGCTTCGACCACAACGAGCGCGCCATCGCCGAGGACGCGACCCGCGGGCACATGAAAATGGTGCTGAAGGGCAAGAAGGTGCTCGGCGTCAGCATCGTCGGCAAGAATGCAGGCGAACTGCTGCTACCCTTCACCCAGACCATCACCGGCAAGAGCAGCACCTTCGCGCTCGGCAGTGCAATCATCAGCTATCCGACCCGCAGCGAAATCTCGAAGGCCGCCGCCTTCGCCGCGTGGGAGCCGACCGTCTTCGGTAGCCTGCCGAAGAAATATGCGGCACTGGTGGCGAAACTTCGCAGGACCTTCGCTTGACCGACATGGCCTCCGCCGCCCGAACAAAATCGCGCAATGCGCCGACCGGCCCATCTCCCTTCCGGGTCGAGGGCGAAGCCTTGCCGCAGGCGAAATTCTCCGACCCGCAGTGGACTGCCAAGGGCGAGCGCCGGGCGAGCGTGCCGCTGACCAAGCTCGAGACGCTGTGGTTCAACACAGGCACGCTGTGCAATCTCGCCTGCGCGACCTGCTATATCGAGAGCAGTCCGACCAACGATGCGCTGGTCTATATCGGCGCACAGGACGTCGCGCGCTTCCTCGACGAAGCGCAGGCGATCGGCACGCGCGAGATCGGCTTTACCGGCGGCGAGCCGTTCATGAACCCGCAGTTCCTCGCGATGCTGGAAGACACGCTCGCACGCGGGTTCGAGGCACTGGTGCTGTCCAACGCTATGAAGCCGATGCGGCGCCACGAAGCCGCGCTGCTCGCCCTGCGCGAGCGGTTTGGCGAGCGCCTGACCATTCGCGTCAGCCTCGACCACCACACGCAGGCCGGGCACGAAGGCGAACGCGGACCGAACAGCTGGGGGCCGGGCCTGTCGGGCCTCAAATGGCTGTCGGACAACGGCTTTTCCATCGCGGTTGCGGGGCGGCTACTGCCCGGCGAAGGGATGGAAGACGCGCGCGGCGGCTATGCGCAGCTGTTCGCAGAGCATTCGATCCGTATCGATGCGCACGACCCGATGCGCCTCGTCCTGTTCCCCGAAATGGACGAGACCAAGGACATTGCCGAAATCACGACCGATTGCTGGTCGATCCTCGGCAAGTCTCCCGCCGAGATCATGTGCGCCACCAGCCGCATGGTCGTTCACCGCAAGGGCGAGGACGCGCCGCGCGTCGCGGCCTGCACGCTCATTCCTTACGACGAGGGCTTCGACATGGGCGCAACGCTGGAAGAAGCGTCCGGCGAGATCGCGCTCAACCACCCGCATTGCGCGCGTTTCTGTGTGCTCGGCGGGGCCAGCTGTTCGGCGTAAACCTCAGGACGGATCGGTAATGGTGACCTGGTCGCCGACCGGGTCGTAGCGCACCGCATATCCCGCATCGCGCAGCTTGTCGAAGGTCACTGCATCCTCGCCGAGCTCGGCGGTCTTTTCCTTGCCGACGATTTCAGCGAGCTCTTCCGGCGCGACGAGTACTTCGCCGCCATTGGTCACCTTGATCGGCGTTTCCTTGGTCTTGCCGCGATAGGTGATGCGCGTTTTCGCGCCGGTCTGCTTCGGCTGGGCGAGATCGAAATCGACCGGCAGGACCCCCGCGATCTCCTCTTGCGGAGCAGGCGCCGCGAAGGCGGAAGCCACGCTTTCCCGGCGGCTCGGCACATTCAACCGCTGCGTTTCCGCAGCTTCGGAAGCCGGCGGCACGTAGGGGTCCGAAAGGGTGAGTTCGACGATTTCCTCGGCACTGGCCGGCGATGCACTCGGCATCTCGAAGCGTACGACGTAATTCGCGTCGGCCCGATCGGCCCAACCGTTTTCGCCTACAGGCGCGCCGCCGTCGGAGCGCAGCAGGGTAAGGCCCAGAAGGACGGCCAGGCTGACATATCGCAGGACCATCTCGGGCATCATGACTTATCCGAGCCCCGCGCGCCAGAAGAACAGGACTGCGCCGCCCGCTGCGATCGCAACGCCATAGGGGACGCCGGCATCGTCGTACTTGCTCGCTTTCATGCCGCGCATGCGCCGCCAGCCGAGCCAGCCTAGCACCACCGCAAGGCCTGCAAGCGAGATCGAGAAGACCAGCTGGAAGACGTCGAGCAGCGGAAACCACGCGGCAGTCGCGGCATAGAACTTGCCATCTCCCCCGCCCCACATGCCGAGCGCGAAGAGCCCCATGCCGACAAGCAGCGCGATAACCGCATGGCCAAGGTGCCCAGCGGCAATAAGCCACTCCGAACTCAGTACGCCGAACACGAGGCCGAGCACCAGCGTGATGCCGGAGAGCCAGTTGGGTATGCGCCGGTCGCGAATGTCCAAAACTGCGCCTGCGATCATGCAGGACGCGAAACAGACAGCGGCGGGACCCAGCAGGAGCTGGGGGTCAATCACCGTTCTTCGCGTTCATCGAGATACGCAGCGGATAGGCGCGCTGGTTCGGCTTATCCATCTCGCGCGTCACGTTGAAGACGAGCGGGTATTTCCCGTCGTCCTTGCGGCTTGCGACGTGGACGACATCCGGACGCTCGACCACGGCGCGGCGCGGCACGGCGACGGTCGGGCGATCGTTCGCGCCCGAAGTCGAGGTGCGGATCTGCACCTCGCCGCGCGAGACACGCTCGATCCGGCTGCGCGTCGGCGCGATCCGGACGGCGGCATCGGGACGCAGCTGGTCGAGCGCGGCGGCCACTTCGGGCACCATCTCGTCGACCTTGGTCGCTTCGCGCGCCGCGAGCTCTACACGCTCGTCGCGCAGCTGTGCGCGGCGCATGGCGCGGCCTTCGAAGCGGGCGAAATTGCGCTGGAAACGCATGTCCTCGGGCGCAGCGGCGATCGCTTCGCCGAAATAGCGACGCGAAAGGTCATGGCGGCCGAGCTTGTCATACGCGATCGCCATGCCGTTGAGCGCTTCGCCCTTGTAGCGGGCATCGACCGCGGCCTGGCGGAAGGCGGTAATCGCATGGCTCAGCTGGCCAGCTCGCAGGTGGAGTTTCCCGTCGTTCAGGCGCTGCGCGAAATAGCTCGAGAAGTCGGCCTGCTCGAGATCTGCCGTAGTGGCGCGCGCATAGCGTTCGGTCTTGCCGAACGGAGACGCGCAGCCTGCCATCGCCAGTGCCGAGCCGATCAGAAGCGTTGCGGTAACTGTCCTGTTCATGGCTTTACCCCCCTATCATCATTGGGAAAATCTCACGGACCATGCGAATGCTCGCCGGCAGCATCATGACGCCGATCATGGTCGGCAGCATGAAGACGACGAGCGGGATCGAGATCAGCACCGGCAGCCGGTGCGCCTTCTCTTCGGCCCGCATACGGCGCTTCTCGCGCATTTCCGCCGCGTAGGTCCGCAGCGTGCTCGCAATGCTCGTACCCAGCTTGTCCGACTGGATCAGCAGGGTCGAGAACGAGCGGATTTCATCGACGCTGGCCATGTCGGCCAGCTTGCGGAATGCCTCCTCGCGCGTCGCACCTGCGCGAAGCTGGAGAACGGTGACCTGGATCAGCTTGGACACCAGCGGGTGCGAGCGGACCATTTCGCGGCCCACCCGGTCCATCGCCGCCTCGATACCGAGACCCGCTTCGATACATACCAGCATCAGGTCGAGGCAGTCGGGAAAGCCGTTGACGATTTGCTCGCGCCGGCGGTCGGCCTTCGCGGTGATGAAGAGGTTCGGCAGGTAGAGGCCCATGAGACCCAGGATCGACCCGACGATGTAGATCGTCAGGAAGCCCGGGGGGTCCGGCCGGGTCAGCACGATCAGGAGATAGATGCCCGGCAGCAGGAAAATCATCAGCAGGCGCACCAGGGTGAAGATGCGCGGGGCCGAAGGCGAGGTGTAGCCCGCCTGCACCATCTTCTCGCGCAGTCGCTGGTCCTTCGTGTCGGTCAGGTTGAGCCCGCTCGATTCGATCATCTTGGCAAGCTGGCTCCAAGCGGTCTCGCGTTCGCGCGCCCTCAGGCTGGCGGTCGAGCTTTCCTGCGTTTCGGTCGTGCTGATCTCCTTCAACCCCGCACGCACCGTGCGCCGTTGGGCAATCGCATTGAGGCCGACGAAAGCAAGAAACACGACGACCGCAAACAGGGCGATCAGCAGGGTAATGCGGGCGACAGGACTGTTGGCAAAAAGGTCGATCATGTCACACCTTGATGTCGATCAGTTTGCGGATCATCAGGAAGCCCATGATGTAGAGCGTGATCAGGATCGCGAAGCCGAATATGAACATCGGGTCGCCCGCCACATCGAGATAGAAACCCGGGTTGCCGGAGAACAGGCCGACGAAGGCGAGCACCGGGAGGATGGTCAGCATCCAGCCGGTCATGCGGCCTTCCGAACTCAGCGCGCGCACCTTCATGTAAAGGCTCGCACGGGCGCGGATCACGTCGGTCAGGTTCTCGAGGATTTCGGCGAGGTTACCGCCGGTTTCGCTCTGCACGCTCAGCGAGACGACGAACATGCGGATGTCTTCGAGGTCCCAGCGCTCCGCCATGCCGGCGAGTGCATCGGTCAGGTCCGCGCCGTAGGATACTTCGTCCGCGACGAGGCCGTATTCACTGCCGATCGGGTCTTCCATCTCGCGCGTCAGCAGGTCGATCGCCGAAGCGACCGGGTGGCCGGCACGCAGCGCACGCACGAAGACGTCGAGCGATACCGGGAATTGCTCCTCGATCCGCTTGCGGCGTTTCTGGGCGATCGCGTTGAAGATCAGCACCGGCAGAAGGATCGTCGCGCAGCCGGCGATGGCGAGCGCCATGACAACCACGCCCGCGCCGAGCGTGAAGCCCGAGGTCACGATCAGGATCAGCATGATCACGGTGACCACGGCGAAACCGCCGATCATTGCGAGCAGCGCCTGCACCCCGGTAAAGGGCAGGTTGGCCGCCATCACATTGCGCTGCATCGACTGGATCATGCGCGAAATGAAGGGCGGAAGGTTGTCGTATTCGCGCGGTGCGTTCTTGCGCAGCGCGGCCATGACCTCCTCGCGCGAGCTGCCCTGCTTGATCATCCGCAGGCGCTTGTTCACCGCATGGGTATGGACGGTGCGCGACCAGGCGAAATTCAGGAACAGCTGCGAGACGGCGAAGATCGACGCGAAAATCGCGATCAGGACCATGAGGCGGATGGCGGTTTCCGAAAGCATCAGTCGAACTCGTATTCTGGGCGGAACAGTTCGGCCGGCAGGTCGATGCCGCTGGCATGGGCGTCCGCGAGGAACTTGGGCCGGATACCGGTCGCCTCGAACCGGCCGAGGACGTTGCCATCCTCGTCGCGACCGGTGACGTGGAAGCGGTAGATTTCCTGCATGGTGATGGTGTTCGATTCCATGCCGGTAATCTCCGACAGGCTGAGCACCTTGCGTCGACCGTCGGAAAGACGACCGACCTGAACCACGACGTTGATCGCCGATGCGATCTGCGCGCGCGAGGAGCGGTCGGAAATGTCGATCCCGCTCATCCCGATCATCTGTTCGAGACGCGAGAGCGCGTCGCGCGGCGTGTTGGCGTGAACCGTGGTCATCGAGCCGTCGTGGCCCGTGTTCATGGCCTGCAGCATGTCGAATGCCTCGCCGGCACGAACCTCGCCCACGATGATGCGGTCGGGGCGCATACGCAGGGCGTTCTTCACCAGGTCGCGCTGGGTGACTTCGCCCTTGCCCTCAATGTTCGGCGGGCGGGTTTCGAGACGCGCGACGTGTTCCTGCTGCAGCTGGAGCTCGGCGCTGTCCTCGATCGTGACGATACGCTCGCGCGTGTCGATGAAGGAGGACATGGCGTTGAGCAGCGTCGTCTTACCTGAACCCGTACCGCCAGAGATGAGCACGTTCTTGCGCGAGCGCACGACCGCTTCCATCACCTGCGCCATGACTTCGGGCACACTGTCGAGCTCGATGAGCTTCTCGATGTTGATCCGCTTCTTGGCGAACTTACGGATCGAGAGCAGCGAACCATCGACCGCGAGTGGCGCGACGATCGCGTTTACACGCGAACCGTCGGCAAGACGGGCGTCCACGAAGGGCGAGGATTCATCGACGCGGCGTCCGACCGCGCTGACGATCTTCTGGATGATCCGCATCAGGTGCTTGTCGTCCTGGAAGCGGGTCGGGACACGCTCGAGCAGGCCGTAGCGCTCCACGAAGACGGTGTCCGGGCCGTTCACCAGGATATCGGTGATGCTCTCGTCCTGCAGCAGCGGCTCGAGCGGGCCGAGGCCGAGCAGTTCGTCGAGGACGTCCTCGACCAGCGCTTCCCGCTCGGTGCGGTTGAGCGCTTCGTTGTTGGACGCAAGGATTTCGCCGATGATGTCGGTGATTTCCGTGCGGATCTGGTCACGCGGCATCGTCTCCAGCGCGCCCAGGTTGATCTTGTCGAGCAGGCCCCGGTGCACGCCGACCTTGAGATCGAGCGCCTTGGCATGCGCCTTTTCCTCTTCGGTCTGGTTCTTCGGGGCGAGCGGGGACACCGGCAGGTCGGCCGGCTCCGCCGCGTCGAATTCAGCGCGCTTTACCGACCAGTTCATTTCAGTGTCCTCCGCTCTCGCCTGCAATCAATGCAGCCAGTTCGTAAATGTGCTTCCCGAAGGCCGAGCGGCTGTTCTCTTCCCAGATCAGCGTGTTGCGATCGGCCGCCTTGGCAAGGTCGCCCTTGTCCAGCGGCAGGGTGCCGATCACTTCACGGTGCAACGTCTGCTCGATGTCTTTCGGTTTGATGGCCTGAAACAGCTTCTTGTTCTGCCGATTGACGACGATCGAGATAACGTCGCTGGGAATGTCGGCCACCTCGAACAGTTCGAGGCAGCGCTTCGCATGACGAATGCTGGTAACGCTTTCGTCGATGATCAGGATGATGCGGTCGCAGGCACATGCGGCCGAAAGCGACCAGTTGGTCCACGCGCCGGGAAGTTCGAGCAGCACGTGATCGAATGCCGAACGCGCGAGACGCAGCATCCGCAGCAGCTCGTCGACCTGCACGTCCTCGATCGGAGTGATGGTGGACGGCGCGCCTAGGACGGAGAAACCGAAGCTCGAATGCATGCTCGCATTGCGGACCAGGTCTTCGTCCAGCCGTTCGCTGCCTTCGAGCAGGTCGAGCACGCTGATCGCGGCCGATCCACCGGCAAGCTGGGTCGCATCGCCGACCTGCATGTCGAGATCGACCAGGCAGCATTCGATCGACTGTTCGTCGCTGTTCGCAAGAGCGGCGGCAAGGTGGGTGATGACGGTCGTCGCGCCGACGCCGCCCGAAGCTCCAACGATGGCCGTCATCGGAGCGAGCTGCGGCTGCGGCGAGTCGATCGCCGAGGTCGAAATGTCGCAGATCTGCGCGACCAGCTCGTCCGCCTCGAAAGGCAGCGATACGACATCGTTCACTCCTTGGCGCAGCAGGGCGCTGACGAGCGTGACATCGGCCGAAGCGATCGCGGCGATGATCGGCAGGTCCGGGCGCTGGCGACGGATCTGGCTGATCCGGCCGAGCGAGTTCGAGCAAGAGGTGTCGATCTCCACGACGACGAGCGAGGCATCGCCGATGATCGCATTGTCGAGCGGCGCATCGGCATCGAGCGCGTCATAGACCAGCGGCACGTTTTCCGAGCCGGACAGGGCGGCCTGCAGCGGTTCGACGTAATGCGCCGATGCGATCACATGGCAATTGGAGGGCAATTGATTTCCCATTTGCGTCTTGAGGAGGATCGGAGTGTTCACTGTCTTACCTGCATGTCAGCTCGACGCGCTTCCCTGCGCGTCTTCGAGGGGGAGGGAGTAGGAGAAATCGGGCAGCGCAATGGTGCCGCCGACCAGGGAAAGGCCGATCGAATCGTAGCGCGCATTGTCGATGCGAACCGTCACGATCGGGGAGATTTCGGGCTTGTTCGGATCGCCTGCGAAGCCGATCCCGGAGCCGCTGTAACTGATCTGGACCTGGCTCGCCTCGAGCCGCGGCTGGTACGTCTGCATCCGTGCAACCAGCGCATTGAACGCATCACTGTCGATCGTGTTGGCGTTGGTCGGGCAATTGCCCGTGCAGGTGCAGCCGCTCGAGGTGCAGGTGATCGTACCGAGCGCGTCGGCGCAGATGCGCTGGCCGGGCAGCAGGGCCGCACCGCAGCTCTCGTCGCCGACATAGGTCAGCGTGTCGTCGGCGAGCGCGGCCGACACGAGATTGGTCACGACCGCGTGGCGCACGCCCATCTGGGTCGCCTTTTCGTATTCGTTTAACTGCCAAGCGTAGCGACCGACATCGATGATGCCGAACAGCAGGATGAGCGCCGCCGGCAGGACGAGGGCAAACTCGGCTGCGGATGCCGCGGTTCGATCGGAGAAGAAGCGTCGCATCATGGCTCAGATCCCGATCACTGCAGCGCTGGATTCAGCGCTGATGTTGAAGGTGGAGTCGATGATGCCGAGGCCGTTGAACAGCGACGGATAGGCGACCGAGCCGGAGGAGACGGTGACCAGCGGTCCCTGCGCGCCGAGATCGGTGTAGATACCGGTGGCGACGAAAGCTTCGCAGCCGACGGTCACCTGGACGTCCGAGGCATTCCAGCCGGGCACTTTCGACGTACCGCCGGAGATGCTGCCCGTCGCGGTGAGGTTCTGGATCTGCGTTTCGACGTCGCTCGACATGGCGACGGTATTGCCGGTGCACAGGTCGCTCACGTCGATCCGGCTGGCGAAGCGCGCCCCGTCGCGGACCGACTTCACGAGCTTGTGCTCGGTCCAGAAGAAATGGCCCGCTTCGAAGCCGCAGAACAGCAACGCCAGCATCATCGGCAGCGAGAGGGCGAATTCGGCGGCAGCCGAAGCGCGCGTATCATGGCGGAAACGGCGGATCATCGCAGCAGCACCGCTTTGTTGCGGCCGTAATACTGGAAGGCCTGCCCGCCACCCGGGCGCTGTGCCGGGCCGACAATCTCGGCGAGGATCTGCTTGTCGCTCGATGTAATATTGGCTGGCTGGAGCAGAAACAGATCGACCCAACGGATCGTCTTGATCGCATCGCGGCCGGACAGATCGGTGCAATCGACCGACGCGACCGTTACGACCCTTCGGTCTTTCTGCGTAGTCGAAGGTATGACCGGCGTGCCGTTCGTCGGCGTCGGCGCCGAGCAGTAGAGCGTGGTCCGGTTGCCGTCGACGATACGACCGAGCTCGCGGGGCTGCCGCCGGCTCGCATCGGCCAGTTCCCACTTGTAGACCTCGTAGCGAGTAATCGTCCCGTTGCCGTCGAGGTCGAGACCCGGGATCACGCCTGCATTCGGCTGCCCGTGGACGTTCATCATGTAGGAGTTGGCATCCCAGTTCCCGTCGCCGAAGCTCAAGCAGGAACCGCTGATCTGACACGCATCGAGCGGGAAACCCTGGTTCCCCACGTTGAGGCTGGCAGGCACTTCGGAGACCGGGATGATGTCACCGCCGGTCAAGGTGCTGCAAGAATTGTTCGGATTGTTGCCGTTGAAGGTGACCCGCCGAACGCTGTTGTGGCGAACGACTTGAGCAGGACAAAAATCGCCGCCGCTACGGCAGTTGGGCGTTCCGGGACCGTACAGATCGAACCGCGTGTTGACTGCGCGCACTTCGGGCGTGCGGTTGCCGGGGCGGGTTTCAATCACTGCACCGGTGCAACCTGCAAGGTCGGAATTCAATCCGAGTGTCTTGTTTTGCTCGTTATTGCGGATGCCCTCGTAATCGATGGCGAGGAAATCGAAGTTGCCAGGCGCGAAGAAGTCGGTCGATTGCGGCGCCTCGTGCAGGTCGATGCCGATACCGATGTCATCGTCCGTGGGAAAATTGTTGTCCCCGCTCGGCGCGCAGAACATCAGCGGCGGCACGTTGCAGGACGCAGCCTGCAAGCCGGCGACCGCATTGGCCGCGATGTCGCCCGAGGAGATCGCCCCGACGATCGGGGTCAGCGCGTAGAACACCTCGCGGCCGTTGACCGTGACCGAGACGACATTGGCATCTTCCGCGTCCTCGTCGTCGGTAATCTCGGTGCCGAAAGTATCGGTCTCGCCGTCGTAGCTTTCGTAGAAACGGAAGGTGAGGATGTCGGCGGTGATCGCCCGGCCCTCGCCATCGTTCGACATGCGGGTCTGGTTGACCCACTGGCTGTCCGCGCTGGCGAGATAGTCGTTCGCGGCATTGCGCGCCCGCACCATCGCCCCTTCGCGCCCGTCGAGCTGGGTCGCAGCGGCGAGCGCGGCCTGGTCGGCGGCGTTCTGCAGCTCGGAGTCCATCGACATGAGCCGCCCGTAGTCGAAGCCCACCCCTGCGATGCCGACAAGACCGAACAGGGCAATCGCGTACATCGGAGCGATTGCGGCCGCTTCGTTGCTGATGAATGCCTTGATGCCGTTCCTGCGCATGGCGTGGGTCCTACTCTCTCCTACTTACCGGGGGCCCGCAGTGGTGCGTTGACTAACCGGCTGCTTCACAGTGCCTTCGCGGTAGCGTTCGACCGCATCGGAGGCGTGTTCGCCGCTGGTTTCCATGTCCTCGGTGTATTCCGGATCCGGATCGATGATCATCGCGGCATAGGTCTGCCGGTTGGCTTCACCGAAGTCGGCCGGGTCGAGCTGGCCTGCGCCCGCGCTGTGATAGGTCGCACAGCCGCCGAGCATCGCTGCCACGGCGCAGAGCGGAAGAAGTCGCTTAATATTCATAGCCGTCATCTCCTTCTGCGACCGACTGCGGCGCGGTCTGCGGCAATTTCACGGGCTGGTAGTCGTCACCGTTGAGCAGCGTTTCGACCACGTCGGGATCTGCCACCCGGTCGGTCGGTAGCTTCACCTGGTCGGGCCGGATCGGCTTGACGAGGCGCGGCGTCACGATGATCAGCAGTTCGGTCTCGCCCTTCTGGAAGCGGGTCGAGCGGAACAGCGAACCGATGATCGGGATCGAGCCGAGGATCGGGAGCTGTTCGACATTGGTCTGGTATTCGGTCCGCAGCAGCCCTGCGAGCGCGAAGCTTTCACCGTCGCGCAGTTCGAGCGTGGTGCTCGCGCGGCGGGTCTGCAGGCCCGGAACGACGAGGCCATTGATCGTTATCGAGGCCGACGGGTCGATCGAGCTCACTTCCGGCTCGACCACCAGGTTGATGACCTTGTCGCCGAGCACGGTCGGAGTGAAGCCGAGGCTCACGCCGAAGGGCTTGAATTCGACCGTGATGGCATTGCCGGCACCGCCGCCCTGGCCGCTCTGGACCACGGGGACCGGGAACTCGCCGCCAGCGAGGAACGATGCGCGTTCACCCGAAAGCGCGACGAGGGTCGGTTCGGCCAGCGTCTTGGAGAAACCCTTGCGCTCGAGCGTGTCGAGGAAAGCCTCGATATTCACGTCGCCGATGCGGAAGAGCGACTGGAACAGGCCGAACGATCCGGTGATTTCGGAAAGGCCGAGTTCGGTTCCGAAATCGCCGGCGCGGGCGCTTGCGCCGCTGCCGACTGCCGCATTGAAATCGCCGTCGTCGGAGCCAGCGAAACCGCCGACGCCCAGTTCCTCGCCGATATTGCGGTTCACTTCGGCGAAGCGGACTTCCAGCATGACCTGCTGGCTGCCGCCGACCGAGATGAGGTTGACCACGCGGTCGCCGGCGAATGCCTGCGCGATACGTGCAGCGCGATCGGCAGCGCCCGGATCGGTCACCATGCCCGAAAGCACGAGCGAGCCGTTGGACAGGCCGACGTCGATGTTCTCGCCCGGGATCAGGCGTTCGAACTGCTTCTGGATACCGGTCGCATCCGGGCCGACGCTGACATCCATCACCGCGATAACGCGGTTGGAGCGATCGTAAAGCGTCAGGCTGGTAGTGCCCATCGCCTTGCCGAGGACGTAAACCGACTTGTCGGAGATCGGCAGGATATCCGCGATCTCGTCATTGCCGATCATCGCCCGGTCGATCACGCGATCGGAGGTGACCACCTGGCTCTTGTTGATCGGGACTTCCAGCTCGCCTGCATGCAGGCTGTAGCTGTCGTATTGTGCGTGGGCCGGCGTCGCGGCGAGCGTGGTCGCTGCAAGGCTCAGCGCCAGTGCTGTTGCAAGGCGTTTCATCGTCTTACCTCCCCCCCAGGCGGCCGACTGGATATTCTTCGCCATCGGTACCGCGATAGATCGTCATCGACGGACCGGTGATGGCGCGAGAAACGGAACCGGCAGCGGGCGCGGCCTGCGTCTGCGCCGCCGGATAGAAATTAGTGGGAGCCGGAGCAGCCGGCTGCTGGCGGGCGGCGATATAATAGCCGCCACTGCCGATATCGCGCGAGGTAACGGTCAGCGCGGCCTCGGCATCGTCGCTCTCGACATTGCGCAGCGCGAGGCTGAGCGTGCCCAGCTTCTCTGCGATCGCGAGCTTCTGGGCCTGGAACAGGTCGACCTGGATCGTGGCCGTCTTGCCGACCTGCGGCTCGGTCGCATTCTCGCTCGCGGTCTGGTTGATCGCGAGCACGGGAACGCGCTCCATGATGACATCGACCATCAGGTCTTCGGCTCTCGCCCCTTCGCCCGGAATCTTGCGGGTCAGCAGCACGTCGACGACGTCGCCCGGGCGCACGAAACCGGAAACGCCGGTGACGGCGCCGACCGGGATGGACACGGCGCGCATGCCTTCCGGCAGGTTCGCCGAAAGCACCGCGCGCCCATCGAGGCCCGATACCTTGCTCGCCAGGATCGGCTCGTTCGGCACGATCGGGCGCAGCGCGACGCGGCTGCCGTTCAGAAGCTGTTCGAGATTGGTGAAGGCGCCTTCGGGAACCGAGGCGGCCGGGAAATTCTGGAGCCGGACATTTTCCGGCGTAAGGGGTGCCCCGAATTCGAGCGGCTGCGTGGCAACCGCGATACGGGTGAGTTGCTGCTCTTCGGCAACGCGCTCCTGGCGTTGTTCGACGCCGGAGAAGTAGGAATTCGCAAGGAACACCGCGATCAGGCCGATCACGATAGCGCCAATGAGAATCAAAAGATTGCGGTTACCCATCGCCGACCCCCCGGTTGCAGCGGACTAAAAGTCTAAAGAGAAAAAGGGCCCGCACCACGGATGGTGCGAGCCCCAATTCGGACCTTAGCAGGCCTGGCCGTCGACGTAGTCGGTACCAGCACCGCCATCGGTGTACGTCGGAGCGTTAGCCTGAGTCGTACAGTCGTTGACTTCGTTGGCAGCGTTACCAACAGCCTGCTCGACGTTTGCGCCAAGGATCATGGCCGCTGCACCGATGCCAACGCCGACAACGGCGATGATCAGAGCGTATTCAGCCGCCGAAGCGCCCGACTCGTCAGCGAGGAAGGTTTTCAGGAAGGTTTTCATCGTCATACCCCAAAGTTGGATCCTCCCGTCATGAGAGGAGTTAACAAAAGGCACCGGCATCTATTTCCGGTCAGCCCTTGTCCGAGGGGTATGGTTATCTGGACCTGCGCGACCGTGTTCTTGTTATCTGAGCTACGTTCACGCAGCTCCAAAACACGCAAGTCCCTCGGAACACTTTGATCTTCCCCTGATCGTCCCGAAGCGTCAACTACTTCGTGATAACAATATTTTTACCTTTTTTCTGAATACCTTAGAGACGGATTTGATTACCCCAAATGGTTAATGTGTGTCTTTTCTTATCAGGGGTTTAGGCGGTTTGCGGTCGATTCGGGCCCGAATCGCGGAACCTGCGCAATTGCCCCGCGTATTTGGCGTGTGGTAAGATAAGAAAATTACCGGGAGCGCGCTTCGATGAAAGCCATCGTCAACACTGTCAGGGATGGGATTTCGGCCTACGGCCGCTCCCTGTACGAGCGCTCTCTCGTCATCACCCGCTTCCTCGAATCGCGCATGCACCTGGTCGCGCTAGGGTGGCTCGGCCTGATGGCTCCGCTGTTCTTCGCCAAGCTGATGCGCCCCGCTTCGCCGATCCATAATCTCGGCGATGCGCTGCCCACCATATATGCCTATGCCGCGATCCTGCTCGCGCCGATCGCCGGCTTCATGCTGGCGCGCAATGCCTTCGCTTCGGAAGAAAGCCAGGAGCAGCCGCAGTTCCGCTTCGCCATCTTCGGCCGCTGGCGCAAGCTATCGCGCGAGGACGCGCGCAAGAGCCCCGCGTTCGGCCCGGTCGGCTTTATGGTCTCGCTGCTGGTCGGCCTGCTGCTGAATGTCGGCATCCGCACTTTCGAATATCTCGCCGCGGTCCCCGCGATGAGCAAGCACGCGCCCGAATGGGGGCAGACCCTGTTCATGAGCATGACGGCGGATCTCGTCATCATGAACTTCTTCTACATGGTCGCCTTCGTCATGGCGCTGCGCAACATCCCGCTTTTCCCGCGCATGCTGGCCTTCGTCTGGGGCCTCGACATCATCATGCAGCTGATCATCGCCCAGCGCCTCAACGCGGTGGGCGGCGTTCCGGAAAGCGTGGTCGGTCCGCTCCTCACCCTGCTCGACGGCAACATCACCAAGGTGTTGATCAGCGCAGCGATCTGGCTGCCCTACATCCTGCTGTCGGAGCGAGTGAACGTCACTTACCGCCAGCGCGCCGCGATCGCCTGAACCACCCCGCTAACAAGCGACTAACCCGCGCCTGCCACAGGCGTGGCATGAGAGCGTTCACCGCTCGCAAAAAACCGTCCCGAAATGGAATTCCTCCCTTTTCGCTTACGGTTAACAGGCTTGAAACCATATCCGAATCCTGATCTGTTCGCCCCGATAAGGACTTTGCCAGGCGATTCTTTCCGAGTCGCTGAAAGGCGGAGCCACCAAAATGGGTCGCAGGATCGGACGGGTCCTGCTTGACGGAACCGGACAGTCTGTCGACCTCCCCAGCACGGGGGAACACAGCACACAAACGATCCTGCGACTGGGCGCGATTCCCGCGTCCAACGGATTGAGGCGTGTGCGATATGAACTACGAAGATCAGAACCGCGAAGCTTTCGAGAACGCAGAGGCCGAGGCCAATCTGCAGGATGAAAACCTGCAGGCGGAAAGCGCGCAACCGGGTGTCGGCCAGGGGCCGGGCATCAACCGCGTCATCCTGACGCCGGACGCGCAGGGCGTTCTCGCACTTCCGCCGGGCACCACGCTCGACGACCTCGAGGTGCAGGGCCGCGACATCGTCTTCACTGTCGACGGCACGACCTATGTCATTCCCGACGGCGCGATCTTCGTGCCCCAGCTGGTGCTCGAAGGCGTAGCGGTCCCGCCGCTCAACCTCGCCTCGCTCCTGCTGGGTGAAGATCTCGAGCCGGAGGCCGGCCCGGTCCAGAGCTCGGGCAACAATTTCGCCGAAGACAGCGGCCCGATCCAGGACGCCTTCGACCTCGGCAACCTCCTCCCCTACACCGAGCTGCTGTTCGAAGCGCCGGAAGACGAGGAGGTCATTCCCGATCTCGTCGACGAAGAGCCGACAGTCATCATCATCACGCCCGACAACCCGGTCGGCGCGATCGATGCCGCGGCAACCGTCGATGAAGCCGGCCTGCCCGAACGCGGCGACGAGCCGGAAGGCACCGAAGCTGCCGGCAATGGCGAAACGACCACCGGCACGATCAGCTACGAATCGCCCGACGGCACCGATGCGGTCCTGATCAACGGCGTCGAAATCACCACCGTCGGCCAGACCTTCGTCTCGCCCGACGGCACGCTGACCATCACCAGCATCGCGGAAGGCGCGATCGGCTTCAGCTACACGCTGGACGACAACCTTCTGGGCCGCACCGAAGACGGTTTCTTCACCGTCACCGTGCGCGACACCGACGGCGACGAGGCTTCGGCCACGCTGCTGATCCTCGTCATCGACGACGAGCCGATCGTCGCGGCCGATGTCGACCAGGTCCCGGCCGGCTCGCACGATCCGATCGACGGCAATGTCATCACCGGTGAAGGCACCGTCGACGAGAATGTCGACCAGGTCGGCGCGGACGATGCGCTGCTCACCTCGATCTCGAACTCTGCCGGCGACGAGGTTTCGTCCGACGGCACGATGGTGATCACCGGCGAATACGGCCAGCTGACCATCCAGCCGAATGGCAGCTACACCTACCAGCGCTTCGACGGCACGCCCGGCGGCGTCGAGGACGTGTTCACCTACACGCTCACCGACAGCGACGGCAGCACGGCTTCGACCACGCTGACGATCCAGATCGCCAACGCTCCGGTAACGATCATTTCGGTCCCGGAAATCGGCGACGGCACTGTCGTCAACGAAGAAGGCCTGCCGGCCCGCGACGGCGAATCGGAGGGTTCGAACGAACCGGCTCCGACTGAAGCGACCACCGGTACGATCACATTCGAAGCGCTCGACGGCGTGGCCGAAGTGAAGATCAACGATGTCGTCATCACCGGCGCAGGCCAGGTCATTACCGTTCCGGAAGGCACGCTGACGATCGTCGCTTTCGATCCGGACGGCGGCTCGCTGACCTATACCTTCACGCTCGGCGACAATACCGCGGGCGACGATACGTCGGTCACATTCACCATCACGGTCACCGATGTGGACGGGGACTCGGATTCCGCCCCCTTCACCATCAACATCGTCGACGACGAACCCGAAGCCGTCGACGATACCGAAGACCAGGTGTCGGAAAACGCGCCGGTCACGGTCGACGTTCTCGCAAACGATACGCCGGGCGCCGACAGCGTGCAGCCGGGTGACGTTGCAGCAGTCGCCGGCACGCTCACCGGCACGGGCACGCTCGCCTACAATGGCGACGGCACCTTCACCTACACGCCGGGACCGGCCGAAGAAGGCACGGTCACCTTCGACTACACGATCACCGATGGCGACGGCGACGTTTCGACCGCCACGGTTACGATCAATCTCGAGGACGATTCGACCCCGACCATCGCAGTCGAAGGCGATGACGACGTCGATGAAGCCGGCCTGCCTGCCCGTACGGGCGAAGCGGAAGGTTCGGATGCAGCCGGCAATGGCGAGACGGCCGAAGGCAGCATTCCGATCACCACCGGCGGCGACACGCTCGCCTCGCTCGTGATCAATGGCGTCAACGTCACCGGCGGCGGCCAGGTCACGACCTCGAGGGGCGTGCTGACCATCACCGAGACGTCGGGCAATTACACCTATAGCTACACGCTGAGCGACAACACGCTGTCCGATCCCGACAGCGACAGCTTTTCGCTCACCGTGACCGACAGCGACGGCTCGACCGCGTCGACCACGCTGGTGATCGACATCATCGATGATGTCCCGACCGCGCGCGACGATGGCGAAACGCAGGCGCAGGAGAATGCGCCGGTCACGATCGACGTCTTCGCCAACGACACCCAGGGCGCGGACAGCGTCCAGTTCGGCGACATCGCGCTGGTCGACGGCACGCTCAGCGGGACGGGCTCGCTCGCCTATAATGGCGACGGCACCTTCACTTACACGCCGGGACAGGCCGAAGAAGGCACGGTCACCTTCGACTACACGATCACCGATGGCGACGGCGACGTTTCGACCGCGACCGCCACGATCACCCTGCTCGACGATTCGCTGCCGACCGGCGGCGAGCGCACCGCGACGGTCGATGACGACGGTCTTGCCGGCGGCAACCCGGCCTCGACCGCCGGCGATATCGATGCAAACGATGGCGACGATGCAGCTGACACGAGCGAAGCCAGCTTCACCGGCACGCTCGCCTTCAACGTGTTCAACGACACGCCCGCGACGATCACCTTCGATGCCGCGCTGAACGGCAGCACCGCGATTGTCGGCCTCGAAGAGGTCACCTACACGGTTTCGGGCAGCACGCTTACGGCGACCATCAGCAGCGGGGCGCGCAGCGGGACCGACCTGTTCACGGTCGAAATCACGGACGCGGCAAGCGGCGACTACCAGGTCACCCTGCTCACCAACGTCCTCAATGAAGGTGGCCCGAACGATGAAGCGACCAACGCGGTTGCCTCGATCGACTTCACCGTCACCGACAGCGACGGCTCGTCCACCGCGACGAACCTGACGATCCTGTTCAACGACGATGCGCCCACCGCACTCGACGAAGACGATGCTTCGATCGCCGAAGATGCTTCGGCCCCGGCCAGCGTCGGCGGCAATGTGCTTGCCAACGACAGCACCGGCGCGGACGGCGGCAGTGTCACCTCGGTCAATATCGACGGCACCGACTATGCCATCGCCGCGACCGGCACGACGCCGGTCTCGACCGCGAAGGGCGACTACACCTTCGATGCCGACGGCAACTGGACCTTCGATCCGAACCCGGGTCTCGACCAGACCTCCGGCCCGGTCCAGGCAGGCTTCACCTACACGCTGACCGACGGCGACGGCGATACCGCCACCGCCTCGCAGGCGATCGCCATCACCGACGGGCAGGACCCGTCTGCCGGCGACGACATCTCGCTCACGGTCGACGACCAGAACCTGGCCAAGGGCAGCACGCCCGCCGGCCCGGATTTCGCGAGCGACGACATCGTCTTCACCGAGGGCTCGGACCCGATCGTTTCGATCGTGTTCGGCGATACCTCGGGTCTCGGCGGCGGCCTCACCTGGGTGCGCGTCAGCGACACGCAGATCACCGGTTCGGACGGCGGCCGCCTGGTCGTCACGCTCGACCTGTCGGTGACGGATACGACCGCCACCGTCACCGCGACGCTCAACGACAATTACGATGACCACCCGACCATCGATGTCGACGATCTGGCGGATCTCGGCTCGGTCGCTGTCATCGCGACGGATCTCGATGGCGATACCGCTACCGCTTCGGCTTCGGTCGGCGTGTCGGACGATCTTCCGACCCTCGACACCACCCCGCCGCAGGATTCCTCGCTCACTGTCGACGAGACGGACTTCGGTACCGATGCGAGCGCCAGCTTCGCCGGTCTGTTCACGCCGAGCTACAATGCCGATGGCCCGGGCACGGTCGACGGCTTCACCCTCGGCCTGGGCGATGGTCCGACCGGGCTGGTCGACACCGCCACCGGCAATGAAGTGTTCCTCTTCCTCGAAGGCGGCGAAGTCGTCGCCCGCGAAGGCACCGACGCTGCCGATGCCGCTACGGGCGAAGTGGTATTCACCGTTTCGGTCGACACACTAGGCACGGTCACGCTCGACCAGGATCGCGCTGTCGTCCACGCCGATGCGACCAATCCGAACGATCCGGCCGACCTTGCTTCGGCCGATCTCATCACGCTGGCCGCTACGGTCACCGACGGCGACGGCGACACCGACGATGCGACCGTATCGATCGGCAATGCGCTGCGCTTCCTCGACGATGGCCCCTCGATCACCGCCACGGCGACCGATGGCGACACTGTCACTCTCGAAACGCAGGACGCCGAGACCATCGGCGGCGCGTTCGATACCGCGAGCTCGTCCGCGAACTTCACCGATTCCTTCACGGTCTCGGCATTCGATTACGGCGCTGACGATGCCGGTTCGATCACCTGGGATTTCGAGCTGCTGCTCGAAGTTGCGGAAGGCGACGACAGCGGCCTCGATAGCGATGGCGCGGACATCTTCCTCTACCAGCGCGACGATGGCACGGTGGTCGGCTCGACCGCCGGCAGCGAGCCTGCGACCGATGATGCGAGCGTGATCTTCACCATCACGGTCGACGGCGACGGCATCGTTACCCTGACGCAATTTGCCGAGATCGATCACCCGCTGCCGGGCGATACGACGAATTACGACGCGCAGACGATCCCGCTTCCGACCGATCTCGTCACCCTGTCGGGCACGGCGACCATTACCGACCGCGACGGCGACCAGGCGGAGAGCACCGACACGCTCGATCTCGGCGGCAATATCCTGTTCGCCGACGATGGTCCGGAAGTGACCGTTACCGGCAGCGAAGCCAGCCTCACCGTCGACGAGACGAACCTCGCTTCCGACGACAGCGCGAGCTTTGCGGGCTCCTTCACTACGGACTTCGGCGCCGATGGTGCCGGTTCCACCGCTTACACCCTCGGCGTCTCGGCTCCGGGCGGGGTCGACAGCGGGCTGGTCGATGTTGCCACCGGCAACAGCGTCTTCCTGTTCCTCGAAGGCGGCCAGGTGGTCGGCCGCGAGGGTACGGATGCAACCGATGCAGCGACCGGCGAGCCGGTGTTCACGGTCTCGGTCGTCGCGACCGGTCCGACCGCTGGCACGGTCACGCTCGACCAGCTGCGCGCGCTGACCCATCCGGATGCGAACGATCCGGACGATCCGGTCTCGATCACGACCGACGGGCTGATCACGCTCACCGCGACCAGCACCGATGGCGACGGCGACAGCGACGATGCGAGCATCGGCATTGCTGCCAACCTCACCTTCAACGACGATGGTCCGGATGCGGACGACGACGGTCCGTTCGCCGTGGCGGAGGACACCCCGCTCACCATCACCACCGCGTTCGACAACGACACCGATGGTGCGGACGACGTCGACTACACCAACACCCATCCGGTCAGCGGCGTTGCGGTTACCACCGCTGCGACCAAGGGCGTGGTGGTCTACAACGACGACGGCACGTTCACCTACACGCCGAACGCCGGCGAGAGCGGTGCGGACAGCTTCCAGTACACGATCACCGATCGCGACGGCGACAGCTCGACCGCCACGGTCACGCTGACCATCGCGGAAGACTCAACGCCGACGATCACCGACACCGACCTGTCGGTCAACGAGGACGGCCTGCCGGCCCGCACGGGTGAGCCGGAAGGCACCTCGTTCGGTTCGAACAGCCACATCTCCTCGACCGAGAGCTTCGTCATCACCACGGGCAACGACACGCTCAAGACGCTCGAGGTGCAGGACAAGGACGGCAACTGGATCGATGTGACCGCCGCCACGGTCGGCACGCCGATCACGGTCACCGGCGACTTCGGTACGCTGACGGTGACCTCGGACGGTGCGGGCACCTACTCCTACAGCTACACGCTGGAGGACAACCTCGACACCCATCCGGACAACGACCCGAACGATGGCGACGGCATCTCCGATGCTGACGACACGCTGATCGGCGAGAACTTCGCCGTGCGCGTCACCGACAGCGACGACGACCAGGCAACCACCACGGTACAGGTCACCGTGCTCGACGATGCTCCGGAGGTTACCACCACCGGCAGCGAAGCCAGCCTGACGGTCGACGAGACCGACCTTGCCACCAATGACGATGCGAGCTTCGCCGACGCGTTCAGCACCAACTTCGGTGCCGACGGCTCGGCCGGTACGGTCTACACCCTCGGCGTCTCGGCTCCGGGCGGGGTCGACAGCGGGCTGGTCGATGTTGCCACCGGCAACAGCGTCTTCCTGTTCCTCGAAGGCGGCCAGGTGGTCGGCCGCGAGGGTACGGATGCAACCGATGCAGCGACCGGCGAGCCGGTGTTCACGGTCTCGGTCGTCGCGACCGGTCCGACCGCTGGCACGGTCACGCTCGACCAGCTGCGCGCGCTGACCCATCCGGATGCGAACGATCCGGACGATCCGGTCTCGATCACGACCGACGGGCTGATCACGCTCACCGCGACCAGCACCGATGGCGACGGCGACAGCGACGATGCGAGCATCGGCATTGCTGCCAACCTCACCTTCAACGACGATGGTCCGGATGCGGACGACGACGGTCCGTTCGCCGTGGCGGAGGACACCCCGCTCACCATCACCACCGCGTTCGACAACGACACCGATGGTGCGGACGACGTCGACTACACCAACACCCATCCGGTCAGCGGCGTTGCGGTTACCACCGCTGCGACCAAGGGCGTGGTGGTCTACAACGACGACGGCACGTTCACCTACACGCCGAACGCCGGCGAGAGCGGTGCGGACAGCTTCCAGTACACGATCACCGATCGCGACGGCGACAGCTCGACCGCAACGGTCACGCTGACGATCGCGGAAGACTCCACCCCGACGATCGATGATTTCGACATGATCGTGAACGAAGATGGTCTTCCTGCTCGTGGCAGCGAACCGGAAGGCACCTCGTTCGGCAGCAACAGCCATATCAACGCCAACGGGTTCTTCACGATCACGACCGGCAACGACACCCTTGCGAAGCTGGAGATCCAGGACAAGGACGGCAACTGGGTCGATGTGACAGCCGCCACCAATGCCGTGCCGATCACGGTCACTGGCGACAACGGCACGCTGACGGTCTTCTCCGACGGCGCTGGTAACTACACCTACACCTACACGCTCGAAGACAATCTCGACACGCACCCGGACAACGATCCGAACGATGGCGACGGCATCTCCGATGGCGCCGACATCATCACGGGTGAGAATTTCCCGGTTCGCGTGACCGATAGCGATGGCGATATCGCTACCGAAAGCATCGAAGTGGTCGTCCAGGACGATGCTCCGATCGCCAATCCGGACACCGACAGCGTGACCGAAGGTGCCAGCACCGGCGGCAATGTGCTCGACGGAACCGGCACGACGAGCGGCGCAACCGGTGCCGACGAGCCGGGTGCCGACGGGTATGGCGCAAGCGGCCCGGTGGTGGGCGTTGCAGCCGGCAGCGACACGAGCGCTCCGGTCAGCGGCGGCCTCGGCGGCACGGGTATCCCGGGTGCATGGGGCACGCTGATCCTCAATGCGGACGGCAGCTACACCTACTCGGTCGCTCCGGACACGATCGATGCCAACCAGACCGACACCTTCGTCTACACGATCATCGACGGCGACGGCGACCTCGTCACTACGACGCTGACGATCGACGTGACGGCAGTCACCCTCGTCGGCGACGACGAGAGCGTGACGGTCTACGAAGAGGCGATGGACGATGCTGCGACCGGCAATGATGTCGTCGCATCCAATGTCACCGGCTCCATGCCCAGCGAGACGACCGAAACGGCGACGGGCAATGTCACCGTGACCGGTGCGACCGAATACTCGATCGCGGGCGGCACGGTTGCCGGCGGGTTCACGACGATCGCGGGCACCTATGGTACGCTCAAGATCAACAACACCACCGGCGATTTCACCTACACGCTGACCGATCCGTTCACGACGAACCCGGCAGCGGACGACGGTGTGACGACCCAGCTCAACGCGGAAAGCTTCACCTACACCGCTTCGGATGCGAACGGGAACACGGTCGACGGGACGATTTCGATCAATATCGTCGACGATATCCCGCTGGCGGTCACCGCGTTCTCGGTGAATGTCACCAACGCGCCGGGCGGCATGAACACCGCGTTCCTCGACGGCGACAACGATGTCGACAACAACTACGGCGCGGACGGTGCGGGTGCGATCATCTTCACCGGCCAGAGCTACGGCACCGGCAACACGATCGATGCTCTGCTCGCTCAGGGCCTCACTTCGGGCCTCGTCGACCTCGAGTACACGATCAGCGGCGGCGGCACGGTGCTGGTCGCGACCAAGGAAAGCGACGATAGCGAGGTGTTCCGCATCGAGCTGCAGCCGACCGGCTCGGACGATCAGTACAAGATCACCATTTCGCAGCCGATCGACTCGCTTCGCAACGTCGATTTCAACGACGATGGCTACGACTTCGTCGGCGGCAACGGCGCATGGGCGGGCTTCAACCAGCCGCTCGTCACCGGCAGCCAGGATCTGCTGCTGACCCCGCTCGAAAACGGCGGAACCGCCCCGAGCGGAACCGAAAGCGGCACGGTCAACACGAACGCCAACGAAGGCGGCATCAGCGACGGCAACTCGGTGAAGACCGGGGAAGCCATGCGCGTCGACTTCGTGGTCGACCTGGCGGGCAGCCCTGTCAGTGGCGGCGACTATTCTGTCGGAGCGAACCAGAACCATTCGTTCGACGGTCACTACACTGCCAACGGTGCTTCGGCCCTGTTCACCGCCATCTCCGGCGGAACCAAGCAGAGCACGGTGCGCCTGACGGCTTCGGACGACAATGCGACGACCGGAACCGACGGCAATGACGATGTCGGCGACGGTGTGAAGGACATAATCACCGAAATCGCGATTTCGTATAACAACGACTCGCTCGATATCACGGCCAACGGCACCTACACGATCGGTGGTCAGAGCTTCACGGTCATCTTCGACCCGAGCGGGCATGTCGACGTGTCCGGCGTCGTTTCGGAGACGCGGATCGCTGCCTTCACTGCCGACGGCTACAACTCGATCGTCTTCGAGAATGTCGGCGGTCGGCCATTCAAGATCGGCGACTTCGGTACCGTGCAGGTTACCAATGACCCGGTTTCCTTCGACGTTCCGATCGCGATCCAGGACGGCGATGGCGACATCGTCCTCTCGGGCAACCTCGCCATCACGGCCCAGCCGGCTGCACCGCCGGTCGCGCTCGACCTCGATGGCGACGGCGTCGAATTCGTCGGCCTCGAAGCGGGTGTCGCGTTCGATTACGACGGCGACGGCGCGCCCAGCGCAACCGCCTGGGTCGGCAGCGACGACGGCATTCTCGTCCATGACGCGAATGGCGACGGCATGGTGTCGGGTGCTTCGGAGTTCGTCTTCGGCGGCGCCGGCATGAGCGACCTCGAAGCGATTGCCGCCAATCACGACGGCAATGGCGACGGCATGCTCGATGCTTCCGACGCAGCCTATGCGCAGTTCGCCGTGTGGCAGGACGCCAACGGCAACGGCGTGAGCGACGCGGGCGAGCTCGTCTCGCTGGCCGAAGCCGGGATCGTCTCGCTGAGCCTCGTTTCCGACGGCAACAGCTACGTCACGGCAGGCGGCGACGTGGTCGTCCACGGCCTCGCCTCGTTCACCAAGGCAGACGGCTCGACCGGAACGGCAGCCGATGCCAGCTTCCAGATCGGTGCAGAGCAGACCAATGCGCGCCGCACGGCCGAGGCTGCAAGTTTCGCCGCTGCAGCGGGCCTGTTCGGCTACCCCGACACCGGCCATGCGATGGGCGACCTGGGCGATGCGCGGATCGATGCGATGTCGGGCGACCTCAGCGTCTGGCAGGCCTGGGGCGGTCCGGCCGCGAGCATGGCGATCGAGCACTTCAGCCTCAGCAACTATCTCGTCTCGAACGGTCCGCAGCAGCTGGCCGAGATCACGAGCGAGACGCGCATGATCGACGACTGGTCGCTCGACCTTGCCCCGGCTTCGATGTTCGAGCTCAGCGATATCGGCGCGCCCGATCTCGTGCTCTCGAACGAGCCGTCGGGCCTGTTCGACGCGGTTCCGGTGTTCGATGCCGGCGTCCACGCAATCGCACCGTCGATGATGGATGCGCTGCTCACGCTGGAAGCTACCGGCATGGCGCAAGATGCGATGCTCGAAGGCCAGGGCGGCCAGTTCGGCATGCTGCCGGACGTCGGCCATCTCGTCGGCGAACTTTACGAAGCGCAGGGTGTCGATGCGATCATCGATGCACTGGCAGGAAATCCGGTCGGACCGGTTTCGTTCAATGCGATCATGAACAGCAGCGAAAGCGGGCTTCTGGACCAAGCGCCCGACTTCGGACCGATGTCCATGACGCCGTTCGAAACCTTCGACGCGGCAGACGACGCAGCGGCACTCGCTGCGGCGCAGGGGTAATGCGACATGCATGACAACATGGGGGACCACCATGACTGACTACAGGACAGCACTTGCACTGACGGGCCTCGCCCTCGGGGCCCTATCGGCGCCCGCGATGGCGCAGGACGGAGGCGATCTCATGTCGCTCGACGGCTCTGCACTGAGGGATGCGATCGATATGCGCTACCAGGCGGCGATCACGACCTCGAACGACAGCGCGATCGTCAATGCCGACGACCCGCGGTATCTCTGGGCGATCGACGCGAAAGCGCAGTGCGGTATCGCGCTGGGCTATCTCAAGTCGGGCACCAAGGATCCGGTTAGCATCGGCAAGTGCGACGATGCCTACCAGCGCATGATGATGGTGCCGCGCCAGCGCATCATCGAGAAGCCCGAGCCGACGCCTCAGCCCGAGTGCGAACGTCCGGTCATCGGAGCGATCTTCTTCGACTTCGATAGCGCAGTGCCGCCCGCTTCGGCGCGCGACACGCTGAGCTTCGTGCGCGGCAATTACCAGCAGTGTGGCTGGAACGCCTTCGTCGTCACCGGCCACACCGACCGTTCGGGCAGCGATGCCTACAACGACGGCCTTTCGCAGCGCCGCGCGCAGGCGATCGCCGACGAAATGGGCGCCATGGGCGTGCCCGCGAGCATGATCGAGACCCGTGCTCGGGGCGAAAGCGAACCGCGCGTGCCGACGCCAGACGGCGTGCGCAACCCGCAGAACCGCCGTGTCGAAATCGAAGTTCGCTGAGGGAGCAGGGACCATGAAAAAGACTTTCCTCAAGCTCGCCGCCGCCAGCCTGCTGGCCGGTACGTCAAGCGCCGCAATCGCGCAGGACGATGCCATCTCCATGCAGGAGGCCATTGCGATCGCCGTCGAGACCAACCCCGAGGTGATCCAGGCGCAGATGAATACCGAAGCCATCCAGTTCGAGCGTGAGCAGGCCCAGGGCCTCTATGCGCCGCGCGTGGATATCGAGGCTTCGGCAGGCATCCGCCGGCTCGAGAACAACACCCGCCGCACGCTCGGCATTGCCGATGACGAGCTCTATCCGATCGAGGCGCAGGCCAAGGCCGACTGGACGATCTTCGACTTCGGTCGTCGTCGCGGCGAGCTGCTGCGCCAGGCCTCGCGCGTCGATGGTGCATCGCTGCGCGTCGTCGAGCGTTCGGAGTTCGTCGCACTGCAGGTTGCAAGGCAGTATCTCGACGTGCTGCTCCAGCAGCGCATCTATGCCGCCTCGGTCGATAATGCCGCCTTCCACCAGTCGCTCGTCGGCGACCTGGGCAAAGGCGTCAGCCAGGGCTCGATCAGCGTAGCCGACCAGCAGCAGGCCGAAGAGCGGCTGCAGGCCGCGATCGTGCGCCAGGAAGAAGCGCTGCAGTCGCTCGAAGAGGCGAAGATCGCCCTTCGCGCGCTGACCGGCCTGACGGTCGACAGCGTGACCCTGCCGCCGAACCTTGCGGCCAACATGCCCAACACCAAGGAAGCTGCCGTGGGCCTTGCGCGCACGAAGAACCCGCTGGTGCGCGAGGCGATGGCCGATGTCGATGCAGCCAATGCGCTGGCCATGTCGGCCAAGGGCGATCTCTATCCGACCATCGGCGTCGACCTGACGGGCCGCATCGGTGACGATATCGACGGCTTCAGCGGCGAGACCAACGATGTGATGGGCCGGGTGTACCTGCGCTGGAACATCTTCGACGGCGGGATCAACCGCGCGAAGTACCAGGAAATGGTGCGCCGTGCCTCGCAGGCCCGCTTCCGTCTCCACCAGGTGACCCGCGAAGCGGAGCAGGACGTGCTCAATGCATGGACTGCGATGCAGTCGCAGCGCCGCGTGGGTTCTGCGCTGGAACGCCAGTCGCAGGTCAGCGACGACCTGCTGCTGTCCTATCGCAGCCAGTTCAACATCGGGCGGCGCTCGCTGCTCGACGTGCTGGATTCGCAGAATGCGCGCTACAGCACGCAGGTGCGGCGCGAGACTTCGCGCTTCTCCGAACTTTTCGCGCAGTACCAGGTCCTCGCCTCGACGAACCAGTTCCTCGACGCCCTCAGCATCGCGCCCGGCGCGGGTGCGGGCATGGAGGAGCGCCAGCGGTTCGACTACGGGCCGAGCCTGCCTGCCGAAACGCAGCGTCGGCGATACGCCGACTGAATGAGTAGAACGGGATCGGATCGGCCTTGATGCAAATGACGGACATTCCGCACGCCGCCACGGCCGATCCCCTTCTCGCCTGCGTCGAAGAACTGGCCCGACATTTCGGGCTGCCGTTCGACGCGGCGCAGGGTCATACTCTCGCCAAGGATGCCGAGGGGCGCACCCCGATGCACCAGGCCGGCGCGGCGCTCGAGCTTGCCGGGCTCAATTACGACCGGATCGAGCGCAAGCGCCTGCCGCTGGACGAGGACCTCTACCCGGCCCTCGTCGAACGCGGCGAGGCGGCACCCGCGATCATCCGCCAGGTCACGCGCGACCAGGTCCTGCTGTGGACGCCCGAAAGCGGCGAAGACGTGTGGGTCGATCGCAAGGCCTTCGCCGAGGAATTCGGCGGCGGGATGTATTCGGTCGTTGGCGATCCCGACCGGCTGCGCGAACAGGGCTCGCCCTGGTACAAGAAGGCGCGCCACCACTGGTTCTGGAGCGAGCTCAACAAGGAACGCCGCGCGTTCCGTTCGGTGCTGCTCGCCTCGCTGCTGATCAACCTGCTCGCGCTCGCGCTGCCGCTGTTCACGATGAACGTCTACGACCGCGTGATCCCGAACAAGGCGGTCTCGACCCTGTGGGTGCTCGGCGTCGGCGTACTGCTCGCCTTCGCGCTCGAATTCGCGCTGCGCACCGCGCGCACCAATGTCGTCGACCAGATCGGGCGGCGGCTCGACATGCGCCTGTCGCAAAAGATTTTCAGCCGCGTCATCGGCCTGCCCCTCGCCTCGCGCCAGGGCAGCACCGGCGCGCTCGCCGCGCGCGTCTCCGAATATGGCAACGTGCGCGAATTCTTCGCCTCGACCAGCGTCGTGCTGGTGGTCGACCTGCTTTTCCTGTTCGTCTTCGTCGGCGTGATCGCGATCATCGCGGGCTGGCTGGCGCTCGTCCCGATCACGGCAATGATCCTGATGGGGATCGCCGGCTTCATCCTGCAGCGCAAGGTCTCAGAAGCGGCGCGCGATGCACAGTCCGACCACGGCCTGCAGCAGACGCTGCTGGTCGAATCGGTCGCCGGTGCCGAAACGCTCAAGAGCCTTGCGGGCGAAGGTTCGATCATGGGCCGCTGGTACACGCTGTCCGACATCGGCAGCCGCTCGCACCAGCGCCTCAAGCGCATCAACTCGATCGCGGTCGGGCTCGCCAGCTCGTTCCAGCAGATCTCGACCATCTCGCTGATTATCGGCGGCTACTACCTGTTCGACAGCGGCGCGATCACCATGGGTGCGATCATCGCGATCGTCATGCTGTCATCGCGCTCGCTCGCACCGGCGGGCCAAATCGCCTTCCTGCTGACCCGCGCGCGCCAGGCCCGCGAGACGCTGACCAGCATCGAGAACCTGTTCGACGGCGAGGACGAGCGCACGCTCGGCCGTACTTCGCCGCCTGCCGTTCCGCGCCGCTGCTCGATCAAGCTCGATGCCTGCAGCTTCGCCTATCCCGATGCCGCGCGCGCCGCACTCGATCGGGTCGACCTGACGATCCAGCCGGGCGAGAAGATCGCGCTGATCGGCCGCGTCGCCTCGGGCAAGTCGACGCTCGGGCGCATCCTGTGCGGCCTCTACCCGCCAAGCGACGGTGCGATGCTGGTCGACGGGATCGACAGCCGCCAGTTCCGCCCCTCGGACCTGCGCCGCGCATTCCGCTTCGTCGGCCAGGACGCGCTGCTCTTCACCGGCTCGGTCAAGGACAACCTCCAGCTCGGCGGCCCGGATGCGGCCGAACCGCAGCTGCACGAGGCGCTCAAGGCCGTTGGCGCAGAGGAATTCATCGCCCGCGACGAGGTCGGTTTCGACCGCCAGGTGGGCGAGCAGGGTCGCCGCCTCTCGGGCGGACAGCGGGCCTTCATCGCGCTCGCCCGCGCCTTCGTCAGCCCGTCGGAACTGCTCGTGCTCGACGAGCCGACCGGCAACATGGATTCGCGCACCGAGGCGCTGTTCGTCGACCGGCTGCGTGAAAAGCTCCAGCCCGAACAGACGCTGGTCGTGGCGACGCATCGCCCGGCGCTGTTCAGCCTGTGCGACCGTATCATCGTGCTCGACCAGGGCCGCATCGTCGCCGACGGACCGAAGGAACAGATCCTCGCGCAGGCCCGCCAGAGCGGAGGCATCGAGGCATGAACTTCACCGCCATCCTGCTCGGCCTGAAAGGCAAGCTTGCGCCGATCGCCGCCCTGCCCTTCGCATTCCTGCTCGGCAGCGCGCATTCGACCAGCCTCGACGATCTCCAGCCGCAATTCGCGCCGGAAATCGTCCAGCTCAAGCTCGCCTCGGTTCCGAGCGGCGAGCCGCTGGTTGCCGAAGGCACCAGCGCGCAGGATCGCAACGCGATGATCCCGCTGTCGAAGCAACCGCTCGAAGGCATGGGCAAGTGGCGGCTCGGCGACCTGTCCGGGCCGACTTACGACAACGCGCTCAAATGCATGACGCAGGCGATCTATTACGAGGCCGCCAACGAGCCGGTCGCGGGCAAGCGCGCGGTCGCGCAGGTCGTGCTCAACCGGCTGCGCCACCCGCTCTATCCGAACTCGGTCTGCGGCGTGGTCTACGAAGGCTCGAACCAGCGCGTCTGCCAGTTCAGCTTCACCTGCGACGGATCGCTGCTGCGCCGCCCGATGGCCAGCAAGTGGCAGGCCTCGCGCGATGTCGCGATTGCGGCGCTTGGCGGCCATATCGAGAAATCGGTCGGCACCTCGACGCACTATCACGCCGATTACGTCCTGCCGCGCTGGGCCTTCCGCCTCGGCAAGGTGACCAAGATCGGCGCGCATATCTTCTACCGCTTCCCCGGCTCCGCGGGCCGCTCGCGCGCCTTCAGCGCCCGCTGGGCCGGCCGCGAGGCGATCCCCGCGCTCAACTGGGACCGTCTCAAGCGCCTCGAAGCCGATCGCCTCGACGGGCTGGAATCGCTCGAGCCGGAGCAGAACTTCGTCACCGGCCTGACCGTCGTGCCCGACATCAAGGACCGTCACGCGCCGAGCGATGTCGGCGGGCGGATCGACACGACCAAGGAATGGCGCCTGTCGATCCCCGATCCGGTCAATACCGGCGGGATCTACGAAGCATCGATTGCAAAACAGGGCGGCCAGGCGCCCGATAGCGAGAGCACCCTAGATGAGCGTGATTGACGGGTTTCGCGACCTCGATCCCAACCGCAAGCTGATCGCCGTATCGGCTGCCTGCATCCTGCTGCTCGCCATCTGGGCGGCCTTTGCCCAGACCGAGGAAGTGACGCGCGGCACCGGCAAGGTGATCCCGTCGAGCAAGACGCAGCTCGTCCAGCCGGCCGAGCCTTCGGTCGTCTCCGAAATCCTCGTGCGCAGCGGCCAGTCGGTGAAGCAGGGCCAGCTGCTGGTCCGGCTCGACGACGCGATGGCATCGTCCGAGCTTGGCCAGCTTCGCACCGAGAACGAACGCCTCGCTGCCCGCGCCCAGCGGCTCGAAGGCGAAGCAAACCGCTCGGGCGGCGCGAGCTGCGAGCCCGGGACTGTTTGCGCCGAAGAGCGCCGCCTCCAGCAGGCGCGCCTTGCCACCGCGCAAAGCCGTGAGCGCGCACTGGCTGCCGCGATCGAGCAGCGCCGCCGCGATCTTTCCGAGGCCCGTTCGACCGTCTCGACACTGGAAAACAGCGTCCGCCTCGCGCGCGAGCAAGTGAACATGCTCGAACCGCTCGCGCGGCAGGGGATCGTCCCGCAGACCGATTTGCTTACCGCCCAGCGCGACCTCGTCGATACGCAAGGTCGGCTGTCGGCCGCACGCCAGGCCGTCGCGCGCGCGAGTGCCTCGATCAGCCAGGCGCAGGCCGATCTCAGCTCCGCCCGTTCCGAGTTCCGCCAGCAGGCGCTCGCCGAGCGCAGCGAAGTCGCCACGCGCATCGCGGTGAACGAGGAAACCATCCGCGGGGCCGAGGCCCGGCGCGACCGCAACGAGCTACGCTCGCCAGTCGACGGGATCGTCAACGACTTGCAGGTGACCACCATCGGGGGCTTCGTCAATGCGGGTGAGAAGATCATGCAGGTCGTGCCGGTCGGCGAGAAGCTGCTGATCGAGGCGCGCGTCGCGCCCAAGGACATCGCCTTCATCAAGGTCGGCGACCGCGCGAATGTGAAGATCACCGCCTACGACTTCGCGACTTACGGCGGCCTGCCCGGCGAGGTCACGAATGTCTCGGCCGACAGCGTCTACGACGAGGCCGAGCGCGAGGCCTATTACACGGTGCTGATCGAAACCGACCGCGCCTTCGTGCGCAAGGGGAACCAGGAATTCCCGATCGTCCCCGGCATGATCTGCGATGTCGAGATCATCACCGGGCGCAAATCGGTCCTGTCTTACCTGTTCAAGCCGGTGCGGCGCGCGCTCGAAACGGCCATGACCGAGCGGTAATCGAGCCGCTTGGCCGGCATGGCGTAGCCGTGCAGCCAGGTCTTGCCTTCACCGAAGCTCATAACCGGGCGATAGTCGTAGGAGCGATGCGCCGGCAGCACGGTGTTGGTCGCGTTGTCGAGCATCCAGTACTGACCGCCCTCGCGCACGATGAGCACGGCATGGTCCGCGCCGCGCACCAGGTCGCGCGCAAGGGTCAGCGTCATGTCCTCGCGCGAGTAGCCGAGACTGGCGAGCATCTGCATCTTGAGGATCGCGAAATCCTCGCAGTCGCCGTTCTTGCTGCGCAGCGTCGAGCGGGCATCGGCCCAGCTGTCGGCCTTTCCGGTGGCCGCGCGGTCCGACTGGTGCGCGATGTTGGTGTTGACCCAGGCGTTGACGCGCTGGAGCCCTTCCATCCCGGCAAGCTCGGTCGTGCCGATCGAGCGGCGCATGTCGCGCGAGCTCAGCCCACGGCTCGAAACGCGTGCCCAGTCGGCATCGAACTTCGTGCGGCGGATCGGCAGCTTCATCGATCCGAGGATTTCACCATTGCGTGCGCCATAGTCGATCGCGGCGACCGGCTGCGGGACTGCGAAGCCCGGCACCGTCCCCTGCCCTGCACATGGTGCGGCGACGGCCGGAGTTGCCGCAACGACCGGCTCTTCGACCGGCATGGTCGAGATCTCGCCCGTCTGCTGCGCACGGATGCGATCGAGCGCGCTCATCTGTCCACCGAGGATGGCTGCCGACTTCGACATAGCTTGGTTTTGCGCCGGGACCTGCGCGTTCGCCGCGAGCGGAGCCACGCAGTCCTGCTGCGCGCTCATCGGCTGGATACCCTGCACCACGAAAGTGATGCTCGGTAGCGCGAGCGCCGGCACGGCGATGTTGCCGGAAAACGCACCGGCCTGGGCCGGCGTTGCGGTGGTCGCGGCGACGAGAACGCCCAGCGGCGCGAGTCGGCGGATGAGGGACAGCTTTGCCATAGTGCGGCTGAGCTATCCCGTGGCCCCCTGCAACGCGGTTGCGATTGAGGGTTAACGGCGAAGGAAGGATTTGGGCCGGGGCTAGAGTATCCGCCCGGCAACAGCGTCAAGGCGCGCGAGCATCTGCGGGTCGCGCGCATCGGGCGGGGTAATCACGGCATGGTCGAGCACCGTGTCGAGCGGCGATACCTTGCGGGTCTTGGGCAGCCCGGCGATGAAATGCTCGACCGCGGCGCGCGCGATGTCGCCGTTCGACTGCATCTGCGCGATCACTTCGCTCACTTCGACGAAGGCAGCATCCTCGCGCCAGCAGTCGTAATCGGTCACCATGCCGACGAGCGCGTATGGCATCTCCGCTTCGCGCGCGAGCTTGGCCTCGGGCATGGCGGTCATGCCGATCACGTCCGCGCCCCATTCGCGGTAGAGGTGGCTTTCGGCGCGGGTCGAGAACTGCGGGCCTTCCATCGCGAGATAGGTCCCGCCCTTCGCGACCTTGCCGCCTGCCTTCTCGACTGCACTCGCAGCGAAACCGGAAAGCCGCTCGCAGACCGGTTCGGCCATGCTGACATGGGCGACCATGCCGGTGCCGAAGAAGGTCGAGGGCCTGGCCCCCTGCCCCTTGGACGTGCGGTCGATGAACTGGTCGACAACGACGAAACTCCCGGGTTCGAGCTCCTCGCGCAGGCTCCCGACCGAGGAGATGGCGAGGATATCGGTGCAGCCGGCGCGCTTGAGCGCGTCGATGTTGGCCCGCGCATTCACTTCCGACGGAGGTATGCGATGTCCGCGGCCGTGGCGCGGCAGGAAGCGCAGCTTCACATTGCCGATCCGGCCGCACAGGATTTCGTCGGACGCCTCGCCGAAGGGCGAGTTCACGCGGATCCATTGTGCATCCTCGAGGGAATCGATCTGGTAGAGGCCGCTGCCCCCGATGATCCCGATCGTCCAGTCGCCCATCTCGTTTTCTCCTTGTCCCACGCCCACTAGCGGTTAGACGCACCCAGGTCACGCCACTCGCACGGGTTGCAGGAAATCGTCCTCCGACAGGTTTCGGGCAAAAATATTTCGGAATTGCAAAATATTGTCGGCACAAAATTGCTTTGTGTCCGTTGTGCCCAAACCGAAGTTATTCGAAGGGGGAAGACAAGGGTGCACCAGCACGCACCGGATCGGGCAGCACAATCGTGCCCGTACAGCCGTTCGGGCAGTCCCCGTTCGGTCGGTAAATCCTCTGCGCGCCAGGCCCTGAAGTCCCATACCGCCGACCTGCATGATGCGACCGAGCGTGCGTTCGAAGGCTTCGACCTTGCCTGTGCCGACGGTTACCGCGCTTTCATCAGCGCGCATGCAGCCGCGATCCTTCCGCTCGAGGAAGGCTTCACCGCCGAAGGCTGGGCGGGCTACCGTGCCCGCTCGGCAGACCTGCTGGAAGACTGCGAGGCCCTGCGCATTGCGCCGCTTCTGGAAACAAGCGGCGCTCCCCGCTCGCCCGGGGCAATCTGGGGGATGCAATATGTCATCGAAGGCTCGCGCCTCGGCGGCAAGCAGCTGGTGAAGCAAGTGCCCGAAGGGACGACGAGGGCCTATCTCTCCCCGCCGAGCGATCTCGGCACGCACTGGAACAATTTCTGCGACGCGCTCGACCAAGAGGCGGCGCGCGAAGGGCCGGAATGGCTCGAAGATGCGAAGGCGGGTGCGCGGCACCTTTTCCTTCGCTTTACCGAATGCGCAATGCGCCACACACCGACAGGGATCGCCGCGTGAACAAACCTCAAGCCGTAACGCTGACCAATTGCGATCGCGAGCCGATACATATTCCCGGCACGATCCAGCCGTTCGGCTTCCTTGTCGCCACCTCCGCCGACTGGATGATCCGCCACGCGGCCAAGACGCAGGATGCATTCGGCAAGCCAGCGGAAGAAATCCTCGGCGAACCGCTCACCGCCTATTTTACCGACACGGCGATCAAGCAGCTGCGCGGCAGGCTTGCGGCGCTCGGCCAGCCCGATTCCGTCGAGCGCATTTTCGGCCTCGACCTGTTCGGCAACGGCCAGTCGCACGATGTCGCGCTGCATTTCTCGGGCCCGTCGATCCTGATCGAGGCCGAACCGAGCAAGGGCGACCAGATCGAGGTCTCCTCGCTGATCCGGTCCTCCATCGGCCAACTGGGGCAGGCCACTTCGGTCGAGGCGCTGCTGCGCGAAGGCGTGCGCCAGATGCGCAAGATGACCGGCTTCGATCGCGTGATGGCCTATCGCTTCGGCCCGACCGGTGCAGGCGAAGTGGCGGCGGAGGCGCTTGCCAAGGACATCGACAGCTTCCTCGGCCTCAATTATCCGGCGAGCGATATCCCGCAGCAGGCCCGCGCGCTCTACCTGCGCAACCCCTTCCGCATCCTCGCCGACGCCAATGCGGAAGTCGCGGTGATCGAGCCATCAGACCGCGGCGAGCCGCTCGACCTGTCGATGTCGCTGTTTCGCGCCGTATCGCCGATCCACATCGAATATCTGCGCAACATGGGCGTCGTCGCCTCGCTGTCGGTTTCGATCACCGTCGACGGCAAGCTTTGGGGGCTGTTCGCCTGCCACCATTATTCCCCCCGCAACCTCAGCTTTGCCGAGCGCAGCGGGGTCGAGCTGTTCGGGCAGATCTTCTCGCTCCAGCTCGAACGCGTGCTGCGCAGCGAGGACGACCTGCTGACCGAGCGTGGCCGCGATATCGCGAGCCGCCTTTCAGCCGCAGCCGCCGACAACTCCAGCGACCTCGCCAATGCCGAGTGGCTGTCGGACACGATCGGCGGTGCGATCCCGGCAGACGGCGTCGGCGTATGGGTCGAGGGCGAATGTTCGCTGAGCGGCCTCACGCCCAACAAGGACCAGTTCGAGCGGCTGATCAACGCGCTCAACCGCGAAAACCCGGGCGAGGTCTATGCGACCAACCGGGCCTCCGACCTGCTGTCCGAAGCGGAGGAGTACTCTGCAAAAGTCGCCGGACTTCTCGCCATCCCGGTAACACGAACGCCGCGCGACTACGTGGTCCTGTTCCGCGCGGAAGAGCTGCGCTCGGTGCGCTGGGCGGGCGACCAGGAAAAGTCGATCGAACACGGCCCCAACGGCCCGCGCCTCACGCCGCGCAAGAGCTTCGAGGAATGGTCCGAGCTGGTGCGCGGATCATCCAAGCCGTTCACGCGCGCGGAACTGAAAGTCGCGGAAATCCTGCGCACGACCCTGCTCGAAGTGGTCCTGCGGATGACCGAAAAGGCTTCGGAGCAGCGCAAGAAGGCAGCCGAGCAGCAGGAACTGCTCATTGCCGAACTCAATCACCGCGTACGCAATAT
Source organism: Erythrobacter sp. HKB08 (assembly GCF_004114695.1). Taxonomy (NCBI): domain Bacteria; kingdom Pseudomonadati; phylum Pseudomonadota; class Alphaproteobacteria; order Sphingomonadales; family Erythrobacteraceae; genus Erythrobacter; species Erythrobacter sp. HKB08. The sequence goes on along the minus strand of NZ_CP035310.1, from coordinate 768,819 downwards.
CCTCGCGCTGATCCGCGCATTGGTCGGCCAGTCGAAGGATCGCGAGACCGATATCGAAGCCTTCGTCGAGACGCTCGGCCACCGCATCCAGTCGCTCGCGAGCGCACACGACCAGCTGACCGCCGACCAGTGGAGCCCGGCCAGCCTCAAGGGCCTGATCGCGACCGAGGCCGAGGCCTATCTCGATGCGAAGAAGGACCGTTTGATCGTGTCGGGCGACGATGTGCTGGTAAAGCCCGACGGGTTCACGGTGCTCGCCCTCGTCGTGCACGAATTGACCACCAACGCGGCGAAATACGGTGCGCTGAGCGACAGCGGCAGGGTCGAGATCGGGCTTGAGCTGATGCCGGGCGGCGACCTTCGCATGTCATGGCGCGAGCGCGGCGGTCCGGCAGTGATGCCGCCCAAGCGCAAGGGCTTCGGCACGACGATCATCACGAGTTCGATCCCGCACGAGCTCGGCGGGACTGCCGAAGTGCACTACAAGACCGCCGGGATGGAAGGCGAATTCGTCGTCCCGGCGCGCTTCATCATGCCTTGCGAAAAGCAAAGCGAAGCGCCCGCGAAGTTCCGCAAGACCGCCGCCAAGCACATCTCGCTCGAAGGTCGCAGCGTCCTCATCCTCGAAGACAGCGCGCTGATTGCGCTCGATGCCGAAGGGCTCATGCAGGACATGGGCGCGAAGGAGGTCCATCTCGCCTCGCGCAACGACGCCGCCGCGTCGATCCTGGACAACAAGTCGATCGATTTCGCGATGCTCGACTTCAACCTCGGCAGCGAATCCGCCGAACCGACCGCGCAGCGCCTGATGGAAATGGGCGTGCCCTTCATCTTCGCTACCGGCTACGGCGGCGGAGACACGATCCCGGGCGATCTCGAAAGCGTGCCGGTCGCGGTCAAGCCCTACTCGCGCGAGCAGGTCGAGGCCGCGATCGGCGAGCTTCCCGGAATGGCGAAAGCGTAAGGCCTAGCGCCGGTTCGGGCCGAGATAGCCGAAGAGGTAGGCCGCGACCTTGCGCATCTGGATCTCTTCCGCGCCTTCGGTGATCCGGTAGCGGCGGTGGTGGCGATAGATGTGCTCGAACGGCTTGTGGCGTGAATAGCCGATGCCGCCATGCACCTGCATCGCGCGATCGGCCGCCTGACAGACCAGCCGGTTCGCCCAGTAATTGCACATGCTGACCTTGTCGGAGATCGTCTTCTCGATCTCCTCATGCGGCATGTTGTCCATCTCCCACGCGGTCTTGTAGATCAGCAGGCGCAGCATTTCGCACTGGGTCGCCAGCTCGACAAGCGGGAACTGGATCGCCTGGTTCTTCGCCAGCTCCTCGCCGAACGGCTTGCGCTCGCGCGCATAGTTCACGCTTTCGTCGACGCAGAACTGCGCCGCGCCGAGGCTCGATGCCGCCTGCCGGATGCGGTTCTGGTGGACGAAGCTCTGCGCCAGCGCGAGCCCGTAGCCCTCACGCCCGAGGATCGCGCTGTCCGGAACCCAGACGTTGTTGACGCTGAGGCGCGGGTGATCGGTCGGCATGTTGAAGGTCCACAGCCACTCCTCGATCTCCAATCCTTCGGTCGGGTTGGGAACGAGGAAGCAGGTGATCCCGCGCGCATCGCCATCCTCGCCGCTCGTGCGGGCGAACATGGCGCAGTGCGTCGCGACATGCATGCCGGTGATCCACATCTTCTCGCCGTCGATCCGCCAGCCCTCGACCCCGTCGCGGGTTTCGCGGACCGCTTTCGTTTCCATGTGGGTCGCGTCGGAGCCGTGGTCGGGCTCGGTCAGTCCGAAAGCGACGCGGCGCGTCCCCTCGAATCCGCCGAGGATGAATTCCTGCTTCTGCTCTTCCGTGCCGAAGGTTTCGAACATGGCGACGAAGGGGAAGTTGCCGACGATGCTGTGCTCGTTCTGCAAGTCATTGTGCAGCCCCAGCCCGCGCCGGGCGAAGCGGTCGCGGATCACCGCCATCCAGAGGTTGGAGCCATCCTTGCCGCCATATTTCTTCGGCGCGGAGAACCGCCAGTGTCCGGCGGCATCGGCCCGCTTGCGTGCTTCGCGCAGCAGCTCCTCCCAATCGTGGCGCGGCAGCCCGCCTTCCTCGAAATTGGTCCGCGCCCATTCGCGCCGGTGGTCGAAGAACCGGATGTTGTCGTCCTGCTGTTCGAGCGGTTCGATCTCGCTCTCGATGAAGCGAACCAGTTCGGCGTAGTAGTCTTCCAGTTCTTGCGGGATATTGAAGTCCATCGGTCAGTCCTCTGCCTTAATCTCTTCTTTGGCCCATTTCTTCCTCGCCACGGCGAGCGCGGGGTATTTCGGTACGTCGGCTTCCAGCTTGTCGAGCGCATCGCGGCGCAGGCGTGCAATCGCGGGATCGCTGCCCATCTGCCGCCGCCCCGACAGGAAATCGTCGGCGAGTTCGCGATCGGTGCTGCGCGGCAGGATGCGATGCTCGCGCGAAATCATGCCGAGCGCATTGCGGGCGACCGCCAGCTGGAAGCGGTCGTGCCCTTCCATCTTGTCCTTGATGGTGGCGAGCCACTCGGAAATCGCTTCGGCAATCTCGGCCGTGTTGGCCTCGCCGCGATCGATTTCGCCGGCCGGGATGCGTTCCTTGTCGACGATGCCCGGATGCAGATCGTCGTCGAGCAACAGGAGAAGGTCGAGTTCGTTCTCGCTCGTCCGGCGCGAAATGACCACGCGTTCGAGCATGCGATCCTCGCCGCGGCGCCAGAAATCGGCCATGCGGATGCAGCCGAGCGCCCACCAGACGGTGCGATAGACCAGCCAGAAACGGAACCGGTCGCGGTCCACCGCCACCCCGCTCTCCGCTTCGTAGGCTGAGAAGTAATCCTCCAGCGAGCCGAGGCCCAGCGCGGGCCGGTCGATGCGGGCGAAGCGCCACACGGTCATGCAGCCGAAAGCGATGTCCTCGTGCCGGTCGCCGAAATGCGCCAGTTCCCAGTCGAGCACGCCGGTCAGCCGCCCGTCTTCGGCAAGGATGTTGCCGAGGCGGTAGTCGCCGTGGTTGAGCACCGGCTCAACCCGTTCGGGCAGGTTGTCTTCCAGCCATTTCAGGCCGAGCGCGATGATCGGCCGGTCCGCGCCCGCTTCCTCGAACTGTTGGCGCAGGCCTGCAACGCCTTCCGCATAATCCATCTCCGGAACGTCGCCTGGCAGCTCTTCGCGCTTCAGCCCGTGAATACGCGCAAGATCGCGCGCGACATCCGCCAGCAGGAGATCGGGTGTATCCATCGCCAGGATGGCGCGCGGGTCGGGCGTGCCGGGCAGAGCGCGCATGATGAACCCGCTGCCGAGACCGTCTGCCGGTTCGAGGCTCGCGACGACCTCGGGCGCGGTCGCCCCTGCCTTGCGCGCTGCTTCGATGATCGCAGCCTCGCTATCGTGGCCGAACGGGCGGCCCTCCATGAACTCGAGGCTTGGCGCGCGGCGGAGGACGAAATCCTCACCGCCCGCCGAGAAACGCCAGCTTTCCATGGTCGCCCCGCCGGTCAGCCTGCGCGGCTCGCCCGGTGGCCCCAGTCCGGCCCGCTTCGTTACTCCGGCGAGCCCGTCGCGCAGGCGATCGGGCGTCATTGTCGTTCCTCCCATGGGCGCGAGCATTGCATCACGCGAAGTTGCGCACAAGCGGCAACGAATGTCATATTCGTTCGTTGGTAAGGCAGACAAAGGAGGAAACCCCATGAAACTGCCGCACAAGGCCCATGTCGCCCTTATCGATGGAGAAAACTTCACCCTCTATCGCAACGACGGCCAGATCTTCGAACCGAAGCTGACCGAACTGGAAAAGCCGGACCTCACGGCCACGAATTTCAGTGCCGGCGTAAGGCACCAGGACGAGATCGGACAGAAGTACGGCTCGACGCAGCTCGACGAACTAGCGCACGGCGCTGCTGCAGCGGAATGCCTCAACAGCAAGTGCATCAGTGGCGAGATCGATGACCTACTGATCATTGCCGACCCCAAGACGCTGGGCGAAATGCGGCATCATTACCATTCCGAACTCGAGAAGCGCCTTGCGGGCGAAATCGACAAGACGCTGACCGGCGAACCGATTCAGCGCGTCGAAAAGGCCATCAGCGAAGCCTGAAGAACGATTTGGTCGCCAACGCGACACTTTTCGTCGCGAAATTGCTTGCTGGAGGGAAAGCGCGCCCGTTAAGCTTTCGCCAACCACAAAACTGATATGGGTTGTCGAATGAAAAAGGGACTGAACTGGCTCTCCAGCCTGGGCGCGGCCGCCGCGCTTGGCGCAGCGGCGCTCCTGCCGACGCAGGCAGCAGCGCAGGACCAGGCCCAGCTCAACGCAGCCTTCGACCGGATCCTCGGAACCGAGGCGCGCACTCCGCAAAGCTACGAAGCGGTCTACGAAACCGGCTTCGAAAAGCGCATCGCGATGCTGGCCGATGGCGACAAGGGCCGGATCGGCGTCGCCGCGGTCGATCTCGCGACGGGCGAGGAAATTTCGATCCTCGGCGACCAGCGTTTCCCGATGGCAAGCACGAGCAAGATCGCGATCGCCGCGACCTTCATGGAAGGGGTCGAGCAGGGCCGTTGGAGCCTGTCGAGCGAATTCCCGCTGCTGATCCCGGTCCGCTCGGCGAAATATTCATCCGACCGCGCCCCGGTGCGCCGCGGCAAGTACCTTCCGGCCGAAGAACTGATCGAGCTGATGATCACCCGCTCGAGCAACCCGGCGACCGACGCATTGCTCGATGTCGTGGGCGGCCCGTCGGCCGTGAACGACTGGATGCGCCGCAATGGCATCGGCGAGTTCCAGCTCACCCGCGACATCGCCACGCTGGTGCGCGACGACGGCGAATACGATCCGGCGACGTTCATCGACAAGCGCGACAGCGCGACGCCCAAGGCGATGGTCGAGCTGCTTACCGGCCTCTACCAGGGCAAGTTCCTCTCGGCTTCGAGCCGCCGCGTCATCCTCGGCGCGATGGAGCGCTGCGTGACCGGCAAGCGCCGTATCCCGGCCCTGCTGCCGGCAAGCGCGAACGTCGCGCACAAGACCGGCTCGCTCAACAACACTTCGAGCGACATCGGCATTATCCAGTCGCCCGATGGCCGCGCGATCGCCGTTGCGATCTACGTCACCGGCCAGGGGACGCGTCTGAACCGGGAAGCGCGCATCGCGGAAATCGCCAGCGCGCTGTATGACGGCTACGTCAACAAGCCGAGCCGCAATTACGCCAACGCCCCGTTCGGCAACGGCGGCTGAGAAACGGGCGCTTCGCCCCCCACATCTACGTTGGACAAAGAAAAAGGGCGGCGCCTTGCGGCACCGCCCTCTTCTACGAAGTAAAGCGCGCTATTAGTCAGCAGCAGCTTCAGCTTCGGTTTCGCCTTCGACAGCAGCTTCAGCTTCGGTAGCAGCTTCGTCAGCAGCGTCAGCAACAGCTTCAGCGCCTTCTTCAGCGGTAGCAGCAGCTTCGTCAGCAACCGACTCAGCGTCAGCCATAGCCGACTCAGCGGTAGCTTCAGCAGCGTCTTCGGTGCCTTCCGAGCAAGCAGCGAGCGAGAGAGCAGCAGCGCCAGCAGCGGCAGCAAGAACGATCTTACGCATAGGTTCAATTCCCTTAAACAGCGAGTGATTGAAGCAAGCCCCGTGCTGGGTACCTGCCGAAACCCCCCATTAGTGGATGGCTTCTGGAGCGAATCAATAATGGCGAGATTGTGACGATGCAAGCACTTTCGCCACAATTTGCCTTTTTCTCGCCTTATTTTCGACGAAATCGCGGAATTCTGCGGGCTCCAGCCTCGTCAACAACTTCCAGACGATAGCGAATGACCGGCGCTGGCGAGCATGCTACCGCCGCGATCATGGCTGACAAGAACCATCTCTACCTGGTCGACGGATCGTCCTATATTTTCCGGGCCTATCACCGCCTGCCCCCGCTCACCGACCCCGAGGGCACGCCGGTCGGCGCGGTCTATGGCTACACCACCATGCTGTGGAAGTTGGCGGACGATCTCGACAAGGCGGAGGGGCCGACCCACCTCGCGGTCATCCTCGACAAGGATTCGACCAGCTTCCGCAACGAGATCTATCCCGAGTACAAGGCCAACCGGCCCGAACCGCCCGAAGACCTGCGCCCGCAATTCCCGCTGATCCGCGATGCGACGCGCGCCTTCAGCCTGCCCTGCATCGAGGAACAGGGGCTGGAAGCCGACGACCTCATCGCATCCTACGCCCGCGCAGCGCAGCGCGAAGGCTGGGACGTGACCATCGTCTCGTCCGACAAGGACCTGATGCAGCTGGTCGGGGAGGAGAACGGCGCGCGGATCGACATGCTCGACACGATGAAGAGCCAGCGCATCTATATCGAAGAAGTGCAGGAGAAGTTCGGCGTGCCGCCCGAACTGGTCGGCGACGTCCTCGCGCTGATGGGAGATTCGGTCGACAACATCCCCGGTATCTTCGGCATCGGCCCCAAGACCGCTTCCAAGCTCATTGCCGAGCATGGCAACCTGACCGCCGCGCTCGATGCTGCCGAGGGCATGAAGAAGTCCAAGCTGAAAGAGCGCCTGCTCGAGCACCGCGGCGATGCGGAACTCAGCCGCGTGCTGGTGACGCTGAAGGAGGACTGCGAGCTCCCCGAGCCGCTCGACGACTTCAAGCTCGACGGCGTGCCGCCCGAGCCGCTGGCAGCCTTCCTCGAAAAGCACGGCTTCACCAGCCTGCTGCGCCGGCTCGATGCCGGGACCGGCAGCCCCGACCGGCCGAACAACCTCAATCCCGAAAAGGCCCAGACCAAGGCGGCCGAGGGGACGAGCCAGGGCAACCGCCAGCCGCTGCCCGAATTTCCTCCGGTCGACCGCACCGGGTACGACTGCGTACAGACCCGCGAGGCGCTCGACGCATGGATCGAGAAGGCCTTCGCCGCCCGGCTCGTCGCGGTCGACACGGAAACCAGCGCGCTCGATGCAATGCAGGCCGACCTTGTCGGCATCTCGCTTGCTACCGGCGCGGGCGAGGCCTGCTACATCCCGCTCGCCCATGGCGGGACCGACATGTTCGACGAAAAGCCCGAACAGATCGACCGCGACGAAGCGCTCGAGGCGCTGAAGCCGCTGCTCGCGAGCGATGCCGTGCTGAAAGTCTTCCAGAACGGGAAGTACGACCTCAACGTGCTTGCGCGCTACGGGGTCGAAGTGTCGCCGATCGACGACACGATGATCATCAGCTTCGCGCTCGATGCGGGCCGCGGACAGGACGGTATCGGCGGCGGACACGGGATGGACGAGCTGTCGCAGCGCCACCTGGGACACACGCCGCTCGCCTTCAAGGACGTGTGCGGCACGGGCAAGAAGCAGATCCCCTTCGGCGAAGTGCCGCTCGGCAAGGCGACCGAATATGCTGCCGAGGATGCGGACGTCACCTGGCGCCTCCACGCGCATTTGAAGCCGCGCCTCGCGATCGAGGGCGGCACGAAGGTCTACGAGCGGGTCGACCGCCCGCTCATTCCCGTTGTCGCCCAGATGGAGCGCCACGGCATCAAGGTCGACCGCGCGCGCCTCGCCAAGCTGTCGGAAGAATTCGCGACCGAGACCGGCAGGCTCGAAAAGCAGATCCACGAGATCGCGGGCGAGGAATTCACCATCGGCAGTCCCAAGCAGCTGGGCGATATCCTGTTCGACAAGCTCGGCTACAAGGGCGGGCGCAAGGGCAAGAGCGGCCAGTATTCGACCGACCAGGCAGTGCTCGAGCGCCTGTCGGGCGAAGGTGCGGAGATTGCCGACAAGGTGCTCGAATGGCGCCAGCTCTCGAAGCTGAAGTCGACCTACACCGATGCATTGCAAGCCGCGATCAATCCCGCGACGGGCCGCGTCCACACGAGCTATTCGCTGGTCGGCGCGCAGACCGGGCGCCTGTCCTCGACCGACCCCAACCTGCAGAACATCCCGATCCGCACCCCGATCGGCCGCCAGATCCGCGAAGCATTCGTGCCGGAGGACGGCAATGTCCTGCTCGCGGCCGACTATTCGCAGATCGAGCTTCGGCTGGCCGCGCACATGGCCGATGTCGACACGCTGAAGGATGCCTTCGCGAACGGCGAGGACATCCACGCCCGCACGGCGAAAGAAATGTATGGCGAGGTCACGCGCGACACGCGTGCGCAGGCCAAGACCATCAACTTCGCGATACTCTACGGCATCAGCCGCTGGGGCCTCGCCGGTCGCCTCGGCGTCGAGCCCGACGAGGCGCAGGCGATGATCGACCGCTATTTCGAACGTTTCCCCGGCATCCAGCGCTACATCGCCGAAACGCTCGAGACCGTGCGCGAGCGCGGCTATTCGGAAACGCTGTTCGGCCGCAAGACGTGGTTCCCGCGGATCAACTCGAAGAACCAGGCCGAACGGCAGGGTAGCGAGCGCGCGGCGATCAATGCACCGATCCAGGGTACCAGCGCCGATATCATCAAGCGCGCCATGGCCCGCATGATGCCCGCGCTGGAGGAAGCCGGCCTCGGCCATGTGCGCATGCTGCTGCAGGTGCACGACGAACTCGTGTTCGAACTGCCCGAAGGCGATGTCGAAGCTGCCTCGCCGATCATCGAGAAGGTGATGGCCGAAGCCGCGCAGCCCGCGGTGAAGCTCGATGTCCCGCTCGGGATCGAAATCGGCACCGGCAAGAGCTGGGATGCAGCGCATTGACCGGCGCTGCCCAGGAACCGCAACGGGTTGAATTGACGGGCAAGGCCCCATAGGTCCGCCGCAATGCTTGATAGATTACGCCTCAGCGGCTGGACGCTCGATACCGAACACCTGATCGTGACCGCGATCGGCCTTGCGGTTCCGATCACGATCGCGCTGGCGATCCACTGGGTGCTGTTCACGGTTCTTCGCAAGGTCGCCGCACGCACGAGCTACAAGCTCGACGATGCGATCATCCGCACCATGCGCAAGCCCATGCGCTGGGCGATGATCGGTTTCGCGCTTTCGATCGCGGCCCATGCCGATGCGCTGGTCGGTGCCGGCTGGGACCTTGCGGCCAAATGGCTGACGCCGGTGCTGCTCGGCTGGGTGGTCTATTCCTTCATCAGCGCGCTCGGCATCGGGCTGCGCGAGGATGCGGAGAGCCGCTACGACCCGGTCGCAGTGCGATCGCACAGCACGCGCATCGCGATCCTGACCCGCACGGCGAAGGTCGCGGTGATCATCATCACCATCGCGCTCGTCATGCTCAATATCCCCGGCGTTCGCGATATCGGCGTGACGCTGATGGCATCGGCCGGTCTCGCCGCCCTCGCCGTCGGTGCCGCGGCGCAGCCTGCGCTCAAGAGCCTGATTGCCGGCCTCCAGATGGCGCTGACCCAGCCATTGCGTCTCGGCGATCTCGTCAAGGTCGACGGGGAAGCGGGACGCGTGGAGGAAATCCGCATGAGCTTCGTCACCGTGCGCACCTGGGACGAGCGCGTGCTGGTCGTGCCGACAAGCCGTTTCCTCGACAACAGCTTCGAGAACTGGTCGCGCGTCAGCGAGAAGCTGACCGGCCCGGTCTTCCTCCACCTCGACCCGATTGCCGATATCGACCCGATCCGCGCCGAGTTCGAGCGGTTCGTCAAAGGCCACGAGCTTTTCGACGGCCGCAATATCGCGCTGCTGATGACGGAAGCCTATCCCGAAAGCGTCGAGCTGCGCCTGTCGATGAGCTCGGGCACGATCGGCGACCTGTGGCAGCTGCGCTGCGACACGCGCGAACACATGCTCAAGTGGCTGCGCGAAAACCAGCCGGATGCGCTGATCCGCCACCGGCTCGAAGTGCCGCGCGGCCACGAGAAGGCCGGCGAACCCTAGGACTTACTCGATCGGGGTCGCCTGATCGCCGTCGCTGCCGTGTTTGCGGTCGCGGACGGGTTCGACCATGCCTTCGTGGATGAAGCCGATCGGCTGGACCTGCGCCGCACGCTTCTTCAGCTCGCCGCGCATCTTGCGATACTCGCTTTCCATCTGGCTCGTCACGGTCGGACGGCTGTCGTCGAGCGCTTCCTTGAAGTCCGCCGCATTGACGTTCTGCACGTCCCCGCCCGCGCGGTGCAGTGCGTTGAGGCCGGCACGGCGCACGACGTCTTCGAGGTCCGCGCCGGTATAGCGCTCGGTCTTGGCCGCGAGGTCCGCCAGCGAGACATCGTCCGCCAGCGGCATCTTCGCGGTATGGATGCCGAGGATCTGTTCGCGGCCCGCCTTGTCGGGCGTGCCGACATAGACCAGCTCGTCGAAGCGGCCCGGGCGCAGCAGTGCCGGGTCGACCAGCGTCGGGCGATTGGTCGCGCCGATGACGACGACCGACTGGAGGTCTTCCAGCCCGTCCATCTCGGCAAGGATCGTGTTGACCACGCGGCCCGTCACCTGCGGCTCGCCCTGCCCCGACCCGCGTGCGGGAACGAGGCTGTCGATTTCGTCGATGAAGACGACGCAAGGCGCGACCGAGCGAGCGCGGCGGAACATGCGGGCGATCTGCTGTTCGCTCTCGCCGTACCACTTGGATAGCAGGTCCGAGCTCTTCATCGAGATGAAGTTCGCTTCCGCTTCCTTGGCGACTGCCTTGGCGAGCAGCGTCTTGCCGGTGCCGGGCGGGCCGTAGAGCAGGAAGCCCTGCGCCGGGCGGATACCCAGGCGCTGGAAGGCCTCGGCATTCTTGAATGGAAGCTCGATGCCCTCCTTGAGCTTCTCGATCGCGTCCTCGACGCCGCCGATGTCGCTCCAGGAAACATTGGGCACCTGCACCATGACTTCGCGCATGGCGGAGGGCTGGACGCGCTTGAGGGCGGAGAGGAAATCCTCCCGCGTCACGCAAAGCTCGTCGAGCACTTCCTGCGGAACCTCGCGCTCGTCGAGGTCGATCTTGGGCATGATCCGGCGCACCGCATCGATCGCCGCCTCGCGCGCGAGCGCGGCGATGTCCGCGCCGACGAAGCCATGCGTCGTCTTGGCGAGCTCCTGCAAATCGACCTTGTCGCCCAGCGGCATGCCGCGCGTATGGATCGCGAGGATTTCGCGGCGGCCGCTCTCGTCGGGAACGCCGATCACGATCTCGCGATCGAAACGACCCGGACGGCGCAGTGCCTCATCGATCGAATCCGGCCGGTTGGTCGCCGCAATGACCACGAGGTTCGCGCGTGCTTCCAGCCCGTCCATCAGGGTCAGGAGCTGGGCGACGAGGCGCTTCTCCGCCTCGCCTGAAACGCGGTCGCGCTTGGGCGCGATGGAATCGATCTCGTCGATGAATATGATCGCGGGCGCGGACTTGGTGGCCTGTTCGAACACCTCGCGCAGCCGCTTCTCGCTCTCGCCATAGCCCGAGCCCATGATTTCCGGGCCATTGATGGTGAAGAACTCGGCATCGCTCTCGTTCGCGACGGCCTGGGCGAGGCGGGTCTTGCCGGTCCCGGGCGGGCCGTGCAGCAGCACGCCCTTGGGCGGGTCGACGCCGAGGCGGGTGAACAATTCGGGATAACGCAGCGGCAGCTCGACCATCTCGCGAAGCTGCTGGATGGTCTCGTCGATCCCGCCGACGTCGTCGTAGTTGACACCCGCGCGCGGATCGCGCGGTTCCTCGTATTCGGCGCGCAGCTCGACCTCGGTATCCTCGTCGATATGGACGATGCCCTTGGGCGTGGTCGAGGCGACCGAGAGACGGATCTGCGTAAGCGCATAGGCCGGCGCGTTGAACATGCGCTGCACTTCGGGCGGCATGTTCTGGACCGGCTGCTGGCCAGTCGTCGCAACGAGGTCGCCGGTCAGCAGCGGCTTGCGGAAGAAGTTACGCTTCAGCGCCTGCGTCGGTCCCTGCAGGCGCATTTCGCGGCGGGCCGGAGCGAAGACGACGCGCTTGGCGGGGCGGCTCTCGGCGCGGCGTACATGGACATGCTCGCCCGAGCCGACTTCGGCATTGCCGCGCTGCAACCCGTCGAGCCGGATGACGTCGAGCGCCTGGTCCTCGTCGTAAGCCGCCATGGCAATCGCCGCGGTAACGCGCTTGCCTTCGATCTCGACCGTATCGCCTTCGGTAATGCCGAGCGCCTGGAATGCTGTGCGCGGGATGCGCACGATCCCCTGCCCGCTTTCTTCCTGCCGTGCGGCAGCGACTTGCAAGCGAACGGAATTCTCTTCGACGGCGGCTTCGGCTTCGGCCATGTGGCAGGGGCTCCCTCATCCAGCGCGGATTGGCTCGTACCTAGCTAGGGACGGGCCTTGCCTCTTGCAAATGAGTGACGACGCGGATGGTGCCGGAAGCGCCTTGGAATTTCGCCTTAGGCAAGAAAAAAGCCCCGGCGGAAGAACCACCGGGGCTATAAAGTCTTGGGAGAGGATGCCTGAAAGGCAGAAGTGAATATGCTGCCGGCCTGTCTTTTGTGCAAGTGCGAAAAGATAGAGCGGTGTTGCATGTTTTGCAACAAACTGCCTTCGAGTGTAAAATCGAGTTTATAACGGTATTACAATGACTTAAAGTGGCCCACATTTTCCGCTCGCCACATGCCGCATTGCAGCATAGACTCCGAAAAACGCTACGGAATGGCTGCCGTAAGAGGGTGACAGCTTCGCCCCGGCGGCCTAAAGACCGGCGCGAACACAGGGAGCCGATATGAACAAGCTTTACCCCGATGCCGCCAGCGCCCTCGAAGGCGTGCTGCGCGACGACATGCTGATCGCCTCGGGCGGTTTCGGCCTGTGCGGCATCCCGGAGCGCCTGCTCGACGCGATTCGCGACAGCGGCGTGCAGAACCTCACTTTCGCCAGCAACAATGCCGGGATCGACAACGAGGGTATCGGCAAGCTTCTGCGGACCAAGCAGGTGAAGAAGATGATCTCGTCCTACGTCGGCGAGAACAAGGAATTCGAACGCCAGTTCCTCTCCGGCGAACTGGAGGTGGAATTCTGCCCCCAGGGCACGCTGGCCGAACGCATGCGCGCCGGCGGCGCAGGCATTCCCGGTTTCTACACCAAGACCGGCGTCGGCACGAAGGTTGCCGAGGGCAAGGAAGTGAAGAGCTTCGATGGAGAGGACTACATCCTCGAACGCGGCATCTTCGCCGACCTGTCGATCGTCAAGGCGTGGAAGGCGGACGAGACGGGCAACCTCGTGTTCCGCAAGACCGCGCGCAACTTCAACCTGCCCGCCGCCACCTGCGGCAAGGTCTGCGTCGTCGAGGTTGAGGAAATCGTGCCCGTCGGCTCGCTCGATCCCGATTGCATCCACTTGCCGGGCGTCTACGTCCAGCGGATGATCGTGGGCGCGCCCTACGACAAGAAGATCGAATTCCGCACCACCCGCGAGCGCGAGGCTGCATAGCCCGGCCATGCGTTCGCGCGGCATCATCACCGGCCTGTGCCTTGCGGCGAGCACGCTCGCGCTCGGCGGCTGTGTCGCGGCGGCGATCCCCGTCGTTGCCGGCGGTGCCCTCTTCACGCGCGGCGACAAGGAAGAGAGGCCCGAGGCGGAGGCTGCCCCCGAAGCAGCGGCGCAGGTGCAGAACCCAGTCGCTGCTGTTGAGGAAGGCGAGGCGGAACTCGTGCCTGCGGCCGAAACGGTCGAACTGGCTGCCGCGCCCGGTCTCGCACAGCCTCTCGAAGCGGCGAGCGGGGACATCGAAGAGCTGGCTGCGGAAGCTGGCCCCGCTCCAGCCCTCGCAGCACCGTCGCCCTCGGCGCGCCCCGCAGGCCAGGCCGAACCGCTATCCCTGCGCGCCTACGACGCCTTCTATTCCTATGTCGACAGCCAGGCCCGCCGCGACCCGGTCGAGCAGGAGCGCGATTCTGCACTGCTGAGCGCGCCCGGACTGCTGCGCCCCGACCGCACGGATTGTTCGATCCGTCCGCCCGCGGTTGCGATCGACCTCGATCCCGGCGAGCAGACCTTCGACCCGGCCAGTTCGCCGCCGCCCAACCGCATGCTCGGCCAGATGCTCAATGCCCTGCGCCTCCAGCAGGTCGACATCTTCTGGGTTTCGACCCTTCCCGCCGTGCGCGCCGGCGAGGTGCGCCGCGCGCTTGCCGCAGGCGGGCTCGACCCGGACGGCGACGACAGCCTGCTGCTGATGCGCAATGCCGAGGATCGCAAGCAGTTGCGCCGCAAGGAAATCGGCGAGACCCATTGCCTCGTCGCCATCGCCGGCGACACGCGCGGCGATTTCGACGAGCTCTTTTTCTATCTCAAGGACCGCAGCACCGCCCAGCCGCTCGAAGAGCTGGTCGGCGCGGGCTGGTTCCTCACCCCTCTGCCCCTGCAGGAAGGATTGTAAGACATGCCCTGGACCCGTGACGAAATGGCTGCCCGCGCCGCGAAAGAGCTGGAGGACGGCTACTACGTCAATCTCGGCATCGGCATCCCGACGCTGGTCGCGAACCACATTCCCGAAGGCATGCACGTCACGCTGCAGAGCGAGAACGGCATGCTCGGCATCGGCCCCTTTCCCTATGACGACGAGGTCGACGCCGACCTGATCAATGCGGGCAAGCAGACCATCAGCGAACTGCCGCACAGCGCCTATTTCGATAGCGCGGCGAGCTTCGCGATGATCCGCGGCGGGCACATCGACCTTACCGTGCTCGGCGCGATGGAAGTGGCCGAGAACGGCGACATCGCCAACTGGATGATCCCGGGCAAGATGATCAAAGGCATGGGCGGTGCGATGGACCTCGTCGCGGGCGTCAAGAAGATCATCGTAGTGATGGAACACACCGCGAAGGACGGCAGCCCCAAGTTCATTCCCGAATGCACCCTGCCGCTGACCGGCAAGAACGTGGTCGACATGATCGTGACCGACCTCGCCGTGTTCCATCGCCCGGACCACGACAGCCCGTTCAAGCTGATCGAACTCGCACCTGGCGTAAGCGCAGAGGAAGTCGCCGAAAAGACGACCGCCCACTACGTCAGCTGAAGCTGCGCGCAGCTAGCGCGACTGGCCGGTATACAGATGGGTTTGCTCGCTCCTAGCTGAAGCGTGGCCGCACAGCTGCAGTCATGCCGATTGGTTGACACCCCGCACCGATAGACTATTTCTCTTTTGACAGAAATCGGTGACACGATGAACCCGTTCGACATTCCCGAAGCGCGCGCATTCATCCTCCATTGGGGGGAGATGGGGACGCAGTGGGGTGTCAATCGCTCGGTCGCGCAAATCCATGCGCTGCTGTACCTCTCCGACCGCCCGCTCAATGCCGAGGAAATCTGCGAGACGCTCGGTCTCGCCCGTTCCAACGTGTCCAACGGGGTGAAAGAGCTGCAGGGCTACGGGATCGTGCGGCGCACGCATATCGAAGGCGACCGGCGCGACCATTTCACTGCCGAGACCGATCTGTGGGAGATGCTCACCCGCATCGTTTCGGAGCGAAAGCGGCGCGAGATCGACCCGACGATCGAGACATTGCGCCGCCTGACCCAAGAGCTGGAAGCGAAGCAGGACGTGCCGGTCCATATCCGCGAGCGGATTGGCCGGATGCACGAATTCATCGGCACGCTATCGCATTGGTACGAGGACGTACGCGGCCTGCCGAAATCGACACTGGTCACGCTGATGAAGCTCGGCGCGAAGGTCGCGCGCTTCATTCCCGGCAAGTCGAAGGACTGATCCTCAGCCGAGTGCGGCCCTCAGGTCGTCGACAAGGTCGGTGCGCTCCCACGGGAAGGCATCGCCTTCCGGCGTGCGGCCGAAGTGGCCATAGGCGGCGCTCTGGCGGTAGATCGGCTTGTTGAGCCCCAGGTGCGTGCGGATCGCGCGCGGGGTCAGGCCGCCGAGCTTCTCGATCGACGAGATCGCCTCTTCGAGCTTCGCATCGTCGACCGTGCCGGTACCGTGCGTGTCGACATAGAGCGACAGCGGCTGCGACACGCCGATGGCATAGCTCAGCTGGATCGTGCAGCGCTTGGCGAGGCCGGCAGCGACGATGTTCTTGGCGAGATAGCGCGTGATGTAGGCAGCCGAGCGATCGACCTTGGTCGGGTCCTTGCCGCTGAATGCACCGCCGCCATGCGGCGCAGCGCCGCCATAGGTGTCGACGATGATCTTGCGCCCCGTGAGGCCCGCATCGCCATCGGGGCCGCCGATTTCGAAGCTGCCGGTCGGGTTGATGTGCCACTTGGTCGCATCGGAAATGAAACCGTCGGGCAGGATATTGCCGACGACGCCCTTCACATAGGCGTGGAGCTCGGCTTCCTTCTCGCCCTCGTCATAGCCCGGCGCATGCTGGGTCGAGACGACGACGGCCGTGCAGGCGACCGGCTTGCCATCCTTGTAACGCAGCGTGACCTGGCTCTTGCTGTCCGGCTCGAGGAAGGGCGCGGTGCCGTTCTTGCGGTCCTGCGCCAACTGGGCGAGGATCTTGTGGCTGTAGTCGATCGGCGCCGGCATCAGGTCAGGCGTTTCATCGCAGGCGAAGCCGAACATGATGCCCTGGTCGCCCGCGCCTTCGTCCTTGTTGCCGCTCGCATCGACGCCCTTGGCGATATGCGCGCTCTGGCCGTGGAGGTGGTTTTCGAAGACCAGCGTCTTCCAGTGGAAACCGCCCTGTTCGTAACCGATCTCGCGCACGATATTGCGCACGGTATCCTCGATTTCCTGCTCGACGCCCGGAGCCCAGTTACCGTCGGTATCCATGATGCCCTGCCCGCGAATTTCACCGGCGAGCACCACGCGCTGGGTCGTCGTCAGCGTTTCACAGGCAACGCGCGCCTCGGGGTCTTTCGCCAGGAACAGGTCGACGATGGCGTCGGAAATCTGGTCCGAAACCTTGTCCGGATGGCCTTCGGAAACACTCTCGGAAGTGAACAGGAATTCGCTGCGCATGGGACCCCATATAAAGAAATCTTTATGTCCGCTGCGAGGTCTAACGCGCTCCCCGTCGCGTGGCAACAAGCGATGCGAGAATTAGCAGCGCAGCCCATCCCATTGCCAGCCAGTTGCCCAGCCGGCTGAACAGCGTCGGCGGTTTGGCAGGCGGGACATAGCCGTCGATCCGCGCTGCCTTGTGCATGCCGATATAGCTGCGCACCACCCCGTCGGCATCGATGACCGCGCTGATCCCGGTGGTGGTAGAGCGCAGGACCGGCAGCCCTTCCTCGATCGCCCGCATGCGCGCCTGCGCGAGGTGCTGCGGCGGGCCGAAGGCGCCGAACCAGCCGTCGTTGGAGGGGTTGAAGATGTAGTCGGGGCGGTTCGCGGCATTCACGACCTGGCCCGAAAAGACGATTTCGTAGCAGATCTGCACGCCCGCCTTGCCCCACTCGCCGAGCTCGATCGTGTCGGGGCCCGGCCCGGGCCAGAAGTCGATCGTGCCGGCTACCAGGCGCGAGGCGCCGAGCGGTTCGAGCAGCCAGCGAAGGGCGAGGTATTCGCCATAGGGCACGAGGTGCGCCTTGTCGTAGCTGCCGACGATCTCGCCCGCCGAGTTGATCGCGGTGACCGCGTTGCGCGCACCGACCGCCCGGTCATCCTCGATTTCGAGATCGACCGCGCCCGTCAGCACGACCGCATCCTCGCCGATGACACGCCCGATCCGCTCGCGCGCGAATTTCGGGTCGGCATTGGCGGTCATGCGGACGTAGTAACGCGTGGGATAACCGTCTTCGAGATAGTCGGGAACGCCGGATTCGGGCCACAGGACCAGCCTGCGCTCGACATCGCGCTGCTTGCGCGAAAGCATAGCCGTGCGGGCGAATTGCTCTTCGAACTTCGTCGGGTCGTTCAGCTCGTCCTGCCGCGTATCGGGCTGGATAAGAGTGAACGCGAGCGTGCCTTCCTCTCGCTCGCCCGCGGGCAGATACATGCCGATCGCGAGCGCCGCGAACGCGGTCGCCACGGCGACGAACCGGCGGCGCATGATGGCAAGCGCGATGCCGCCCGATACAAGCACGAGGAAACCCGACAGCGCATAGGTGCCGAACCATGGGAGGGCCGCTGCGATTCCGGGGCGGTCGAACGGTCCCAGTAGTGCGAGGCTGAGCGGGTCCCAGGCGTAGCCGGTGAAAACCCAGCTGCGGAGCCACTCGGTCACTACCCATGCGCCTGCAAAGGCAAGCGCGAAGGCGCCGAATTTGCGCGAGCGCCCTGCAATCAGCCATGCGGCGAGGACCGCCAGCGCGGGATAGACCGCGAGGTAGAGCGAGAGCAGCGGCACCGCGAGCCAGCCGAGCGCGGCAGGCATTTCGCTTTGGTAAGTGAAGGCGGTCGCGATCCAGTTGTTGGCGAAGGTGAAATGCACGACGCCGAACAGCCAGCCGAGGCCGAATGTGCGGCGCGCGCTCTCACTGCGCCATGCAAGCCAGCCGAGGCCAGCCACACCGAGCAACGTCAGCGGCCAGACATGGAGCGGCGGGAAACCGCAGGCCGCGATGAGGCCGAACAGCATCGCCGCGAGACGCGGGTGTGCTGCCAGCCAGTCTAAGATTTTTGCCAACCCGTTCATATCCGAGCCCTTTTTCGAGCCAGCATTACCGGGTCAAGACGATTGATCAGCCGACCGCTTCGACCGCTTCCCCGTCACCGCTCGGCTTGGGGCGGCGCGGCGAAGCGCGGCGCTTGGGCTTTTCATCGGCAGCATCCGAGATCGACGGCGGCAGGACCGAAGCGTCGATTTCGCCATCGTCGGAATTGTCATCCGAATTACCCTGTGCCTCGCGCGGCTTGCGGGCGCGGCGCTTCTTGGGCGCTTCGTCGTCGTCGGAGCCGGCTGCAAAGGGGTTGTCCGAACCGTCGCTATCGTCGCCTTCCGCACCGCGCTTGGGCTTGGGAGCTTCGCGATCGTCGCGGCGCGAACGGCCCTTGCCCTTCTTCTCGCCGCGCTCCTTGCCGCTGCGGCGATCGTCGCCGTCGTTGTCGTCGTCATCGTCCTGCGACTGGCCGCGGCCGTCGTCACGCTTGGAGCGCGCTTCGTCCTGGCGGGCCTTGTTGTCGGCGATTACGCGGAAATAGTGATCGGCAAACTGCAGGTAATACTCGGCCTGCACGCGGTCGCCATTGTGCTGCGCGTCCTGGGCAAGCTTCTTGTACTTGTCGAGCAGCTGGGGCGCATTACCGCGCGCACGGCTGTCGATCCGGTTGGCCTGGTTGCCTCCGCCCTGGTTGCGATTCCCGCGACCACGGCGGCGATTATTGCGATTGTTGTTCAAGGAATACTCTTCCTTACCTTTGGGACACGGGCGCTTTCGCTAACTGGCAGCCCTGTCGCATGACCCCTCGCCGTGCCGGGCGTATTACCGGTCACGGTGCCCCATCTGCTAACCGTATCGCGAGGCCCCACCGGCCCGGACGCATATGCAAATGTTGGAGCTTAAGACCCGGCGGGAAACAACGCTGTCGGGAGATCCGGCACGCCGTAAACCGCTGGCCTTGACAAACAGGTAGAGCCTGCCGGGGCGTTTGCCAAGCCTTTATCGCAGAATCAGCGCCCGGGCCCGTCCGGCGAGATCACGGCGCAACTCCGCCGTAAAGCCGGATTCGCGAGCGATTCCAGCGACCGATTCGCCTTGGGATGCACCGATTTCGAGCACGACTATCCCCGATTCGCTGAGCAGCGAGCGCAATTGCGGCACGAGCGCCCGGTAGTCGTCGAGCCCCTCCGGACCGGAAAACAGCGCGCCGGCGGGCTCGAATCCGCGAACCGAGTGCGCCAGTTCGGCATCGTCTTCCACATAGGGCGGATTCGCGATGACGAGGTCGAATGTGCCGAGGCCTTCGCGCCATCCCTCCTCGTGCCAGTCGCGCTTCAGCATGTGACAGCGCTCGGCAAGATCGAGCCGCGCGGCATTGGCGGCTGCGACCGATAGCGCGCCGAGCGAACGGTCGATGCCCACACCCTCGCTGCCCTCCCGCTCGGCCAGCAGGGTGAGCAGCAGCGCGCCCGAACCTACGCCGCAATCGAGCGCTCGCCCGAAGCCGGGCGCGGCCTCGAGCGCCGCTTCGACCACGGTCTCGCTATCGCTGCGCGGGATCAGCACGTCGTCGGTGACCAGGAATTCGCGTCCGAAGAACTCCTGCCGCCCGAGGATATAGGCGACCGGTTCGTGGCGCATGCGGCGGGCGAGGAATTCGGCGAACCGCGCCGGGACTTCGGTCTTCTGGTGTCGCAGCAACAGGTCGGAGCGTGAGACCCCGAGTGCTTCGGCCATCAACAGTTCGGCATCGAGCCTTGCAGTGTCCGACACGGCGGACAGCTGCTGCGTCGCTTCGCGCATGGCTGCAGCGACATCCGCCACCGGCGTCACTCGCTCAGCGCAGCAAGGCGCTTGGCTTCGTCTTCGGCGATGAGCGCATCGACCAGTTCGGTTAGCCCCGGCCCGGCGAGCACTTCGTCGAGCTTGTGCAGCGTCAGCCCGATGCGGTGGTCGGTCACGCGCCCTTGCGGGAAATTATAGGTCCGGATGCGCTCGGACCGGTCGCCGCTGCCGACCATCGCCTTGCGTGCTTCGGCCTCGGCACCCTGCGCCTCGTCGCGCATCTTTTCGTAGAGGCGCGCGCGCAGCACCTGCATCGCCTTGGCGCGGTTCTTGTGCTGGCTGCGCTCGTCCTGCTGGGTGACGACGATACCGCTCGGCAGGTGGGTGATGCGCACTGCGCTGTCGGTCGTGTTGACGTGCTGGCCGCCTGCCCCGCTCGCGCGGTAGATGTCGATCTTGAGGTCCTTGTCCTCGATCTGCACATCGACCTCGTCGGGTTCGGGCAGCACGGCCACGGTCGCCGCCGAGGTATGGATGCGCCCCCCGCTCTCGGTCACCGGCACGCGCTGGACGCGGTGGACGCCGCTTTCGAACTTGAGCTTGGCGAACACGCCCTGCCCGGTGACGTTGGCGACAATTTCCTTGAAACCGCCGACTTCGCTCGCATTCATGCTGACCGGCTCGACGCGCCAGCCCTGTTCGGCAGCGAAGCGTTCGTACATCCGGTAGAGATCGCCCGCGAACAGCGCCGCCTCGTCCCCGCCAGTGCCAGCGCGGATTTCGAGCATGGCGGGCTTGCTGTCTGCGCTGTCCTTGGGGAGCATGGCGATCGCGAGCTGGCGCTCCGCCTCGGGCAGGCGGTCGCGGATTGCGGAGAGCTCCTCTTCCGCCATCGCTTTCATTTCCGGATCGGCGAGCATGTCTTCCAGCTCGAGGATTTCCGCGCGCATCGCCTTCACCTCGGCCGCGACTTTCGCCACCGGCTCGAGCTCGGCATAATCGCGGCTCGCCTGAACGAACGCGTCGCCCTCTAGCGTGCCGCTCGCCATGCGCGCTTCGAGTTCTGCGAAGCGGTTGGCGATCTGGTCGAGGCGTTCGGGAGGGACGACGCTCAATCGCGCTCTCCGAGCGAGCGGACGTCTTCTTCCAGCTTGTCGAGGCGCTCGTCCATCGCGTCGAAATCGTCCTCGAGACGCAGGTCCCATGCGCGATCGGTCAGATCGTCCATTTCGACGGCTTCCTGCTCGCCCGTCGCGAGATCCTTGAACTGCAGCTTGCCCGAGGCGAGCTCGTCTTCGCCGATGATGATCGCGGCTTTCGCACCCGACTGGTCCGCCCGGTTGAAGCGCTTTTTCACATTGCCGCGCGCGAACACCTCGACGGAGAACTGTTCGTTGCGAAGGTGCTGGGCGACTTCGGTTGCGCGCACCTCTGCATCGCCGCCGAGCGGGATGACGGCAAGCTCAGCCCCGGGTTCGGCGATATCGCCCACCAGCATCGCCAGGCGTTCGATCCCCGCAGCCCAGCCGACCGCCGGGGTCGCCGGGCCGCCGAGGCTTTCCATCAGCCCGTCATAGCGCCCGCCGCCCAGAATCGTGCTCTGGCTGCCGAGCTTGCCGGCCGCGTCGCTGCCCTCGTCGGGAATGAATTCGAAGGCGGTGTGGCGATAATAGTCGAGCCCGCGCACGAGGCTTTCGGCGCGCGTCCATTTGACTCCCGCTGCATCCAGGCCGCTGGTGACGGCGTCGAAGAACGCCTTGGCCTCGTCCGACAGGAACTGGTCGATCTTGGGTGCATCGGCGACGAACTTCCGGTCGCGGCGGTCCTTGCTGTCGAGGATGCGCAGCGGATTCTTCTCGAGCCGCTCCTGCGAATCCTCCGACAGCTCGTCCTTCACCGCGCGGAAATGCTCGACCAGCGCGGCGCGCCAGGCCTCGCGGCTGTCCGCATCGCCGAGCGTGTTGAGATGCAGCGTCACGCCCTCGATGCCGAGCTCGCGGATGATCTGGTCGGCCATGGCGAGCAGTTCGACATCCGCTTGCGGTTCGGCCGCGCCGATGATCTCCGCGTCG
This sequence comes from Erythrobacter sp. HKB08, assembly GCF_004114695.1. Lineage (NCBI taxonomy): Bacteria > Pseudomonadati > Pseudomonadota > Alphaproteobacteria > Sphingomonadales > Erythrobacteraceae > Erythrobacter > Erythrobacter sp. HKB08. The sequence continues at coordinate 746,561 of NZ_CP035310.1, read as the reverse complement.
ATCTGGTGGAACTGGCGGTAGCGGCCCTTCTGCGGGCGCTCGTAGCGGAACAGCGGGCCATGCGTCGCGACCTTCAGCGGCGCGTGCTGCTGCCAGCCGTTGGTCAGGAATGCGCGCGCGATACCGGCCGTGAATTCGGGACGCAGGGTGAGCGATTCCCCGCCGCGGTCCTCAAAGGAATACATTTCCTTCGACACGATATCCGTCGTCTCGCCGATCGAGCGGGCGAATACCTCGGTCTTTTCGAACACCGGCATTTCGACCCGGCGGAAGCGATAGAGCTTGCGCACGCGCTCGAAGGTTTCGACGACGAAGGCGAAGGCTTCCGCGTCGACACCGAAAATGTCCTGCGTTCCGCGGATGGCCTGTGGTGTATTCTTGCTCATGTCGGCGCGATTAGGGCCAACTGCCCCCTTCCGCAATGCCGCAACGCGCGCTAGAGCGCCCGCAAATCCGGGAGAGGGGCCGCAAACAAAATCACAGGACCCCGCACATGCGTATCGATAAAATTCCCGCCGGCGACAATCCGCCCGAGAGCCTGAACGTCGTTATCGAGGTTCCGACCGGGGGCGAGCCGGTGAAGTACGAGTTCGACAAGGAAAGCGGCGCGCTGTTCGTCGACCGCATCCTGCACACGCCGATGCGTTATCCGGCGAACTACGGCTTCGTGCCGCACACGCTGTCGCCCGACGGCGACCCGCTCGACGCGCTGGTCATCGCGCGCTCGCCCTTCATTGCAGGCTGCGTCGTGCGCGCCCGCCCGATCGGCGTGCTGAACCTCGAAGACGAGCACGGCGGCGACGAAAAGCTGATCTGCGTGCCGGTCGACACGACCTTCCCGTATTACTCCGACGTCGGCGAGACGAAGGACCTGCCCTCGATCATCTTCCAGCAGATCGAGCACTTCTTCACCCACTACAAGGATCTCGAAGCCGAAAAGTGGGTCCGCGTCGGCAACTGGGGCGACGCCGCAGAGGCCCGCCGGATCGTCGAAGAAGCAATCGAGCGGTATAACAAGAATAAGTAGGCGAACTTCGGCGGGCTCCGGCCCGCCGCAAGGGCGACCGCCCGCCCGCAGGTGCCCCGAAGCGTAGCGGAGGGATTAGCGCCGAGGATGCAAGCGCGGATGCGCTTGCCCAAAAATCATTCAGTAGGCCGGCTGTGGTCGAGCAGGTCCTTGTCCTGATCGCCGCCGCCCGCCTTGCGCTCTTCCTCGACCATCTGCGCGATTTCGTCTTGCGGGGTGACGTCCTCGCTTACCGGAGCAACGACGGCAGGCTTCTTCTCCGGCTCGGCCACGGCGGGCGCCGGAGCGGGGCTGGCCGCGTGGAGCTCTACGTTCTGTAGCGGCAGCGGCGTGGTGCGTGCATCGAAGCGCAGGCGGTAAATCGGCTCGGGCAGGCCGAAACCGGCATCTTCCAGCGCTGCCTTGACCGCGGCGATGGCGCGGCTCTTGGCCTTGAACCAGTCGGCTTCCCGCTGGTCGATCCAGCCGAGGAACTTGATCACGATATTGCTGTCGCCGACTTGCTCGACCCGCGCTTCGGGCGGCGGTTCGTCGAGCACGAAGGCCAGCCCTTTCAGGGTTTCGCGCCCCAGGTGCCGCGCGGCATTGGGATCGTCGTCGGCATCGATGCCCAGCTCGAATTCGAAGCGGCGCTGCGGGTTGGTCGTGTAATTGAGGATGACCGCCTTGAAGACCTGGCTGTTGGGAATGCGCAAATGGTTGCCGTCCAGCGTCATGAGGATCGTCGCGCGGCTCGTCAGCCGGATGACGCGGCCTTCCTTGTCGTCGATCAGCACATGGTCGTTCGCCCGGAACGGCTGGCGCAGGCTGAGCATGAGCGAGGCGACGTAATTCTCGATCGTGTCGCGCATAGCGAAGCCGAGTGCGATACCGATGACACCCGCGCCGCCGAGGACCGCGCCGAGCAATGCCCCCGCCCCGAGCATGTCGAGCGCAATGACGAGACCCATAACGACGAATACGAAGCGGATCGCGCTTGCTACCAGTTCGGCGAGGAAGGGGTTGGGCGTCACGCGCCTCCAGAAGCCGGAGAAGCTTGCTAGCAGGTAGCCGAATGCGCCGATGATGATAGCGACGAGCAGCGCGACCCCGACCAGCGGGGCAAGCTTGCCCCATCCGGCGATACGGTCGCTCAGCGATTCAAGCGCGCCGATACCACTGTCGACCGATACATCGCGCTCGATCGAATTCTCGACCGTTGCGACGTCGAAGCGGCTCGCGATGGTTTCGGCGCGGTCGATCGCCGCCTGGTCAGGGGCGGAGCCGGTCAGTGTTACGACGCCTTCCGACACCTCAACCTCGACTGCGGCGAGTGAGGGGACTTCGGCAAAGATTTCCCGAATGCGCGTCTCGATGCGTGTGTCGGCTTCAGGGTCGCGCGTTTCCTCCAGCGGGGTTGCTGGCGCGGCGATGGCCGGCTCGCTCGTCTCGGGGGCGGCGGGCAGGATCGCAAAGGCGGGCCCCGCCACCAGCAGCAGCGAAAACCCGATCAGCCAGCGCATCCATTCCCGCATTCTTTACTCCCCCGCTATCGTCATCCCGTCGACCCGCAACGTCGGCACATTGATCGCGCGATCGGTTTCGAGATCGTTCGCTGCCCGTAAAGCGGCGAACATCGGCACAAGGTTCCCGGCGATGGTGAATTCGGACACCGGCTCGGCCAGCTTGCCGTCGCGGATCCGCCGCCCCGACGCGCCGCGGCTGTAGTCGCCGGTGATCGCATTGACGCCCTGACCGATCAGTTCGGTGACCAAGACGCCGTCCTTGATGTCGGCCATCAGTTCCTCGGGCGACTGGTCGCCTGCAAGCAGGTCGACATTGCTCACCGAGATACCCGGAGCGCCCGACGCGCCGCGCACCGCGTGGCCGGTCGGCGCAATACCGAGCTGTGCGGCAGCGGCCATATTGGCGAGCCAGCCGGTGACGCGGCCGTGCTCCACCAGCGCGCGCGGCGTGGTCGGCAGTCCCTCGCCATCGAACGGGCGCGAGCGCATTCCGCGCACACGGTGCGGGTCTTCGAGAATGCGGATCGAGGGATCGAACAGCTCTTCCTCAAGCCGGTCGAGCAGGAAAGTCGAACGCCGCGCCGCGGACATGCCGCTCATCGCGCCGATCAGGTGCCCGACGAGCGAGACGCCGACACGCGGGTCGAACAGGACCGGCATCGCCCCGCTGGGCAATCGCTTGGGATCGAGCCGCCCGACAGCCCGCCGCGCTGCCTCGCGCCCGATCTCCGCCGCCTCGGGCAGGTCTTCCGTATGGCGGGCCGAGCGCGCTTCGTAATCGCGCTGCATCGCATCGCCCTCGCCCGCGATCATGCTTGCGCTGTAGTAGCGGTTGGAAGCTTCGTAGGCGGCGGCGAAACCATTGCTGGTCACCAGCGCGGCGAGCGAACGGCCCGCACCCGCGCTTGCCCCGTTGGAATTGGTCACGCCTTCGACGGCGCGCGCCGCATCCTCGATCTCGAGAGCTTTCTCGCGCAGCTTTTCAGGCGAGGGTTCGTCCGCATCCTTCAGGTCGAAATCGGCGAAGGGGCCGCGGGCGAGCAGGTCTTCGGGTGCAAGCTGTGCGTAAGGGTCTTCTGGAGCGTGGCGGGCCATTGCCACCGCGCGTTCGGCCATCTGCGCAAGGCCGTCTTCCGACAGGTCGCTCCCGCTGACGCTGGCGGACCGCTTGCCGACGAATACGCGAAGGCCGACCGATTCATCCTCGGACCGCTCGACATCCTCGAGGTCGCCGAGACGCACGGTCACGCTTTCGGATGCACTCGCGGTGGCGACGCTGTCGGCTGCATCGGCTCCGGCGGCGCGGGCAAGCGCGACGAGCCGTTGGGCGCTGTCGAGCGCGGTTTGCTTGGTGATCATGCGCCCGGCTTAGGGGCAGGCGGAATTTGCGGCAAGCGCGCTTAGAAGAGCGCGGCGAGACCCTTGATCACGCCGGTGATCAGGAAGGGCAGCCCGATGGCGAGCAACCACAGCATGACCTGGTCGCGGCGGAATGCACCGGCGAGTTCCATGCTTGCGGCATCCTCGTCGGACAGGTTGCGCCAGCGCCGTTCGAAGGCGCGGCAGGCCGGAATGATACCGGCAACGAGCACCACGAGCGCGAGATAGGGCAGGATCGACATGCCGGTCGATTTCATCGCCCCGGTGGTCACGAAGATCTGCAAGCCCGTGTAAGTCAGCAGAGCGTAGGCGACATTGTCGCTCATCTTCTTTCGCCAGTCCGTCGAATGGCGATGCTCAACCGATTGATTCTGTGCGACTGTTTTGTCGAGCGCCTTGCCCATGTGCGCCTCCTTTGTCCTCGTCCGAGTCGGACTATCTCAAATCCCGGCCCCGCGATCAAGTTTGGTAACCACAATGCAACAAATGTTGCGTTTCGTCGAACCTGATACCCGTTCAAACGAGAACCATGCAGGAATCTTGCCAAATCCTGCGCCGCAGGGGTTTGCAAGGGGCTTTCCATTGCTAAAGAGACCCTGATGAATGTTACCGAGCATCCGGAAGAGGCCCCGTCGGCCGACGCGCGTGCGCCGCTTCCCAATGGCGGTCTCGAAGTCATTTCGATCGCCAAGAGCTACGACAAGCGCGCGGTCCTGACCGACATTTCGCTCACCGTCGGCAAGGGCGAAGTGCTCGGCCTGCTCGGCCCGAACGGTGCGGGCAAAACGACCTGCTTCTATTCGATCATGGGACTGGTGAAGCCCGACAGCGGCCGCATCCTCATGGACGAAGAGGACGTGACCAACCTGCCGATGTATCGCCGCGCGATCCTCGGCCTCGGCTACCTGCCGCAGGAAACCAGCATCTTTCGCGGCATGACGGTCGAGCAGAACATCAACTGCGTGCTCGAAATGGTCGAGCCGGACCCGGAAACCCGCAAGGCGGAACTGGAACGCCTGCTCGACGAATTCGGCCTTACCCGCCTGCGCGAAAGCCCGGCGATGGCGCTGTCGGGCGGTGAACGCCGCCGCTGCGAAATCGCCCGCGCGCTCGCCGCGAAACCGTCGATCATGCTGCTCGACGAACCCTTCGCCGGGATCGACCCGCTGTCGATCAGCGACATCCGCGACCTGGTGAAGGACCTGAAGCAGCGCGGCATCGGCGTGCTCATCACCGATCACAACGTGCGCGAGACGCTCGATATCGTCGATCGCGCGTGCATCATATATGGCGGCCAGGTGCTCTTCGCGGGCACGCCGCAGGATCTCGTAGCCGACGAAAACGTGCGCCGCCTCTACCTGGGCGACTCATTTACATTGTGACCTGATCGATGGCGCTGGGTCCGAGACTAGACCTCCGGCAGACGCAATCGCTGGTGATGACGCCGCAGTTGCAGCAGGCGATCAAGCTGCTGGCGCTGTCCAATCTGGAAATCGAAACCTTCATCGGCGAAGCGCTCGAAGCCAATCCGCTGCTAGAGGCAGGCGAGGTCAGCCGCGAGGCCGGCGATCAGTCCGCAGCCGATGACGATTTCTCGCTCCCCGAGCCCGAAGCCGACGCAGGTGCCGGCGAGGCCGCGCTCGACATCGATGCAGGCGCGCTCGACCGCGACCGCGACACGGGCGACGGCGAGTGGGGCAGCGCTGCCGGATCACTCGGCAGCGAAATGCCGGACCTCGAAAACCGCGCCGATGCCGGGCCGACGCTTGCCGAGCACTTGCTCGAACAGATCGGCGCGGTCGCAGGCGATGCGCGCGAGGAGTTTATCGCGCACCACCTGATCGGACTGCTCGATGAAGCGGGCTACCTTGCGGCGGACCTGCGCGAAGTGGCCGGATCGCTCGGGGTGATGCCGGGCGAGGTCGAACGCGCACTCGAAGCCGTCCAGTCGCTTGATCCGACCGGCGTCGGCGCGCGCTCGCTTTCCGAATGCCTCGCGCTGCAGGCGAAGGAAGCGGACCGCTACGATCCGTGCATGGCGCGGCTGATCGACAATCTCGACCTCGTCGCAAAGGGCGAGTTCGCGCGCCTCAAGCGCATGTGCGATGTCGATGACGAGGATTTCGCCGACATGCTGTCCGAGCTGCGCGAATACGATCCGAAGCCGGGCCTCAAATACGGCGGCAGCGCGGAAGCCGCGGTCGTGCCCGACATCCTGCTTTCGTCCAACGAGGCGCAGGGCTGGGATATCAAGATCAACGAGGCGACCCTGCCGCGCCTCGTCGTGAACCGCGAATACTACGTCGAGCTGAAAGGCGGTTGCACCGACAAGGAAAGCCGCGCCTGGTTGGGCGAAAAGCTCGCCGATGCGAACTGGCTGATCAAGGCGCTCGACCAGCGGCAGAAGACGATCCTCAAGACGGCAGCCGAAATCGTGAAGCAGCAGGACGGTTTCTTCCGCCGCGGCGTGTCGGAACTGAAGCCGCTCACCTTGCGCGAAGTGGCCGAAGCGATCGAAATGCACGAAAGCACGGTCAGCCGCGTGACCAGCAACAAGTACCTGCATTGCGAGCGCGGCACTTTCGAGCTGAAGTACTTCTTCACCAGCGGCGTCGGCAGCGCGGACGGCGAAGGCGCGTCCTCCGAGGCGGTCAAGGCGCGCATCAAGACGCTAACCGATGCGGAGGACCCGAAGAAGATCCTCTCCGACGACAAGCTGGTCGAACTGCTCAAGGCGGAAGGCTTCGATATAGCCCGCCGCACGGTCGCGAAATATCGCGAGGCGATGGGCATCGGCTCCAGCGTGCAGCGGCGGCGGGCGAAGAAGATCGCCGGGATCTAGGCGGCGGGCCGGTCCGGTAAACGGCCGATAAACCACTGTGACTCAAAAGACTCACAAATTTCTAACGCGCCCTTTTACGCGACGTTAACCTTTTCCGTTCAGACCTTGTGTGGTTAATGAAGGGCAACACCTCTTAGCGAGGGGTTACCGCACGGATTGGACTGAAAGAGTTCTGGGGCAAAGGGGGACCTACCCATGCGCGTACTGTTGATCGAGGACGAGCCGACCACGGCGAAGGCCATCGAGCTCATGCTCACGACCGAAGGCTTCAATGTCTATTCGACCGACCTCGGCGAAGAAGGCTTGGATCTGGGCAAGCTGTATGATTACGACATCATCCTGCTCGACCTGAACCTGCCCGACATGCATGGCTACGACGTGCTCAAGAAGCTGCGCGTCGCCAAGGTGCAGACGCCGGTCCTGATCCTTTCGGGCATTGCCGAAATGGACTCCAAGATCCGCTCGTTCGGCTTCGGCGCCGACGACTATGTGACCAAGCCCTTCCACCGCGAAGAGCTGGTCGCCCGCATCCACGCCGTCGTGCGTCGTTCGAAGGGCCACAGCCAGTCGATCATCCGCACCGGCAAGCTTGCCGTGAACCTCGATGCGAAGACCGTCGAAGTCGACGGCGCCCGCGTCCACCTCACCGGTAAGGAATACGCGATGCTCGAGCTGCTTTCGCTGCGCAAGGGCACCACGCTGACCAAGGAAATGTTCCTCAACCACCTCTATGGCGGGATGGACGAGCCGGAACTCAAGATCATCGACGTCTTCATCTGCAAGCTGCGCAAGAAGCTCAGCCATGCATGCGGCGGCGAGAACTATATCGAGACCGTATGGGGCCGCGGCTACGTGCTGCGCGACCCGGAAAGCACGGCGGAAGCCGCCTAAGCGAATTAATCCTGGACGGGAATTCGGCACCCGGGGCGGCGACGCTCCGGGTGTTTTCTTTATGCGCCGCTTGGCCTACGGGGCCGCGCATGAGTGCATTCAAGGAAGGCGACCCGACAACCCTCAACCGGCTGTATGGCCGCAGCCAGGGCAAGCCGCTGCGCGCGCGCCAGCAGGCGCTGGTCGACAATCTCTATCCGCAGATCGCCGTGCCGGAGGAAGGCCCGGTCACGTCAGAGCGCCTGCTCGGGCATGATCGCCCGATGCATTTCGAGATCGGCTTCGGCGGCGGGGAGCATCTCGCCTACCGCGCCGACCTGCTGCCCGACCATGGCTTCATCGGCGCCGAGCCCTTCGTCAACGGCGTCGCGCAGGCGCTGACACATATCGAGGACCAGAAGCTCGCCAACGTGCGGCTCTATATGGGCGATGCGCTGGAAGTGCTCAGCCGCGTGCCCGACGGCTCGCTGACGATGCTCTACCTGCTGCATCCCGATCCGTGGCCGAAGAACAAGCATGCCAAGCGCCGGATGATGAACGACGGCCCGGTCGAGATGTTCGCGGCGAAACTGAAACCGGGCGGCGTCTTCCGCTTCGGGACCGACCACCCGGTCTATTTGCGCCACGCACTGATGGTGATGCAGCGCCACACCGACGCGTTCGAATGGAAAGTCGATGGGCGCAGCGACTGGGAGAACCGTCCGTCGGGCTGGCCGGAAACCCGCTACGAGCACAAGGCGCGCACGGTCTATGGCCACGAGGTCTGGTACTTCCAGTATCTCAGGCGCTAGGCGCTTGCCTCAGTCCGGGCGCAGGGCCGCGATCAGCGCGGCGCGGTCTTCCGGCGTGTTGTAAAGGTGCGGAGTAACGCGCAGCGAATTGCCGCGTAGCGAGACGAGCACGTTCTTTTCCGCCAGCCGGTCGGTCAGCCCATCGGGCACGCCGTCGGGAAATTCGAGCGCGAGGAAATGGTTCGCACGGGTTTCGAGCCCGGCGGACTTCAGGCCAAGCTCACCCGCCTCTTTCGCAATGGAGCAGGTCTCGCGGCCGAGCGTTTCGGCAATCGCCTCGACCCCGAATTCCAGCAGGAAGTCGATGGCCGCGCTCGCGCCTTCGAGCAGCGGCGGATTGCTCTTCTCGCCCATGTCGAAGCGCCGCGCACCGGGCTGGAAGTCGTCGCGATAATCGACCAGCCGGGCGAAATCTTCCGACCCGCCGCGGTTGATCCAGTTGTTCTCGATCGGCGTGCCGTCGAGATACTTCGGATCGGCGTAGAGAATGCCGATCCCGTAGGGGCCGAAGAGCCATTTGTAGCAGGCCGCGACGGCGAAATCGGGTTGCACGGCGGCGAAGTCGATCGGCATCGCGCCCAGCGACTGCGTCAGGTCGAGCACCAGCGCCGCGCCATGTTCGCGCGCCTTGCGCCCGACGGCTTCGAGATCGACTTTCCGCCCGTCGGCCCAGTGGCAATGCGGCAGTGCGACGATTGCGGTGTCCGGACCGATCGCGTCGAGCACGGCTTCGCTCCAGCAGGCCCCGGCCTCGCGCCGGACTGTGACGACCTCCCCGCCCTTGCCCGCCGCCAGCTCGCGCCAGGGATAGACGTTGGAGGGAAACTGGTCGGCGAGCGTGACGATCTGCTGCCCGCTCGCGAACGGCAGGTTGCGCGCCGCGATAGCGAGCCCGTAGCTGACCGAGGGCACGATCGCGAGATTGTCGCCCGGCGTGCCGATGATGGCCGCCGCCCGCTCGCGGAAATGCTCTGATAGGCTGAAGAAGTGCTCGGGCCGCACTTCCCACGGACGCTGCTTGCGCCGCGCGCCGCGCTCGACCGCTTCGACTACCGTGTCGGCGAGCGGGGCCATGTAGGCGCAGTTCAAATAATGCACGTCGCCGGGAATGGCGAAGCGGTGCCGCTGGCAAGCGATCGGCTGCATCGCGATTACGCTGCCCGGATCAGCCGACGACGCCGGCCGCTGCGAGCACGCTCAGCGTCAGCACGTCGGGGGCGATGGCGGTCATCGGGGCGATCTGCACCGGCTTTTCCATGCCGATCAGCATCGGACCGATGGTCGCATTGCCCGCCAGTTCGCGCAGCAACTTCGCCGACAGATTGGCCGACTGCAGGCCCGGCATGATGAGCACATTCGCCGGCCCGGACAGGCGGCTGAACGGATAAAGCTCCATCACCTTGGTGTTGAGCGCGGCATCGGGCGCCATTTCGCCTTCGTATTCGAAATCCGGCTTCTCCTCGTCGAGCAGCGCCACCGCCTCGCGGATATTGGCGAGCCACTGGCCCGAAGGGTTGCCGAAGGTCGAATAGGAGAGGAAGGCAACGCGCGGTTCGTGGCCCATGCGGCGGGCAACGGCGGCGGTTTCCTTGGCGATATGGGCGAGCTGCTCGGCGCTCGGGCGCTCGTTGATCGTCGTGTCGGCAAGGAACGTCGTGTGGTTCTTGCCGATCATCATGTGGATGCCGAAAGGCACCGCGCCGGGCTTGGGATCGAGCACGCGGTTAATCTCGCGCGCGGTCTGCGCGAAAGTGCGCGTGAGGCCGGAGATGACCGCATCGCCGTGGCCGAGTGCGACCAGCAGCGCGGCGAAGACGTTGCGTTCCTGGTTGACCATGCGGCGCACGTCGCGCTCGGTGTAACCCTTACGCTGCAAGCGCTTGTAGAGGTACTCGACCATCTGCGGGACGTATTCGGAATCGGCCGAGTTCTGGATCTCGTAGTCGCCCGGGTTCTCGACCCCGAGCTGGTGCAGCTTGTCGGCGACCGCCTTGGTCCGCCCGACGAGGATCGGCTTGCCGTAGCCGAAATCACGGAACTGGATCGCGGCGCGCAGCACCACGTCCTCTTCCGCTTCGGCGAAGACCACGCGCTTCGGATTCGCCTTGGCGATCTCGTAGACGTTGGTGAGGATCGCGGTCGTCGGATTGAGCCGCGCCTTCAGGTCGAGGCGATAGGCATCCATGTCCGCGATTGGCGCCTGCGCGACGCCGGTGTCCATCGCGGCCTGCGCGACCGCGGAGGAGACGACTTCCATCAGGCGCGGATCGAACGGCGCGGGAATGATGTAGTCGGTGCCGAACTTGTGGTTCACGCCGTAGGCTGCCGCGACCTCCTCCGGCACGCGTTCGCGCGCGAGGGTGGCGATAGCCTCGGCCGCGGCGATCTTCATTTCCTCGTTGATCGCGGTCGCCTGCACGTCGAGCGCGCCGCGGAAGATGAAGGGAAAGCCGAGCACGTTGTTGACCTGGTTCGGAAAGTCCGAGCGACCGGTCGCGACGATCGCATCGGGGCGCACGGCCTTCGCATCGTCGGGCATGATTTCCGGCACCGGGTTGGCCATGGCGAAGATGATCGGCTTGTCGGCCATCTTCTTGACCCACTCCGGCTTGAGCGCACCGGCAGCCGACAGGCCGAGAAAGATGTCAGCCCCGACGAGGGCTTCTTCGAGGCTGCCCGCGCTGGTTTCTACCGCGTGGGCGCTCTTCCACTGGTCGACGCCTTCGCGGTTCGGGGTGATCGGGCCGGAGCGGTCGCACATGATGACGTTGTCGTGCTGCACGCCCATCGCCTTGACGAGCGCGGTACAGGCGATGGCGGCGGCACCCGCGCCGTTCACCACGACCTTCACATCCTTGATGTCGCGCCCGGTCAGGTGACAGGCGTTGAGCAGCCCGGCGGCGGTAATGATCGCCGTGCCGTGCTGGTCGTCATGCATGATCGGAATGTTCATCCGTTCGCGCAGGGCCTGCTCGATGATGAAGCACTCGGGCGCCTTGATATCCTCGAGGTTGATGCCGCCGAAGGTCGGTTCCATCAGCGCGACCGCGTTGATGAAGGCATCCGGGTCTTCGGTGGCAAGCTCGATGTCGATCGAATCGACGTCGGCGAAGCGCTTGAACAGCACTGCCTTGCCTTCCATCACCGGCTTGGAGGCAAGCGCGCCGAGATTGCCGAGGCCGAGGATCGCGGTCCCGTTGGAAATGACCGCGACGAGGTTCGAGCGCGCGGTGTAATTGGCGGCAAGCTGCGGGTTCTCGGCAATGGCCTCGACCGGCGCGGCGACGCCCGGCGAATAGGCGAGGCTGAGGTCGCGCTGGGAAGCCATCGGCTTCGAGGCGATGATCTCGATTTTACCGGGCCGGATCGTCTCGTGATAGAACAGCGCCTCGCGCGTGGTGAAGCTGCCGGGCTTTTCGTCGTCCACGATTGGATCCCCCTTGGTATTTCCGTTACGTCTGGCGCGCTTAGCGAAGCAATACGGCAAGGGATAGGGGAAAGGCGACAGGGGAAAGGCAATTGCCCGCCCTTCCCGAATCGCGCGCCCCTCGCTTTACCCGTCCCCATGGCGGGCAAACCCACCCCGATGATGGAACAGTACCTGGCGCTGAAGGCGGAGGCCGAAGGCTGCCTGCTGTTCTACCGGATGGGCGACTTCTTCGAACTGTTCTTCGACGATGCGAAAGAAGCCGCCGCCATCCTCGATATCGCGCTGACGACGCGCGGCGAGCACGGCGGGGAACCGGTGCCGATGTGCGGCGTGCCGGTCCATTCGGCGGAAGGCTATCTCGCCCGGCTGATCAAGGCCGGCTGCCGTGTCGCCATCGCGGAACAGGTCGAAACGCCCGAAGAAGCGAAGGAACGTGCACGCCGCGAAGGCTCGCCGGTGTCGAAGGCGCTGGTGAAGCGCGACATCGTGCGCTTCGTCACTGCAGGCACGCTGACCGAGGAAGCGCTGCTCGAACCGCGCCGGGCGAATGTGCTAGCCGCGCTGTGCGAGGTGCGCGGGCGCCTCGGCCTTGCGAGCTGCGACATTTCGACCGGGCGGATGGAACTGGAAAGCTTCGAGCCCGAAGCGGCGGGTGCGGCACTCGCACGGATCGGGGCGAGCGAACTGGTCGTGCCCGAAGGCTTCGAGCCCTTTCCCGACGCAGCCATCGAACGCGCGCGCTCCAGCTTTTCGAGCGAGGAAGGCGAAGCGCGGCTGAAGGCACTGCACGACGTCGCGACGCTCGACGCCTTCGGTGATTTCGACCGCGCGATGCTGGCGGCGGCAGGCGGGCTTGTCGCCTATCTCGAACACGCCGGGCGCGGCTCGCTGCCTTTCCTCTTGCCGCCGGTGGTGCGGGCTGGCGAGAAGCATCTGGCGATGGACGAGGCGACACGTACCAGCCTCGAAATCCTCGCCTCCCAGCAGGGAACGCGGCAGGGCAGCCTGATCGCAGCAATCGACCGCTGCGTGACCGGCGCAGGGGCCCGGCTGCTGGCCGAGGACCTGTCCGCCCCGCTGTGCGACGAAAACGCCATTGCCGAGCGGCTCAAGCTTGTCCGCTGGTTCCACCGCGACCCGCTGCTGCGCGCCGACCTGCGCGAAGTCCTGCGCTCGCTGCCCGACATCGGGCGTGCGCTCGGCCGCGTGGTCGCCGAACGCGGCAGCCCGCGCGATCTCGGCCAGATCCGCGACGGGCTGGGAGAAGCGCGGCGCATTCGCGACCACCTCGCCGCCAAGCCCGACCGCCCCGCCCTGCTCGAGGCGCTGCTTCCCGCAATGGCCGGGCACGGCGCGCTGGTCGACCATTTGCAGCGCGCACTGGTCCCCGCGCCGCCGACCGAGCGATCGAACGGCGGCTACATTGCGGAAGGATACGACGCCTCGCTCGACGAGTTGCGGCAGGTGTCGGGCAATGCCCGCCGCGCGATCGCCGCGCTCGAGAGCCGCTACCGCGAGGACACCGGCATCTCTTCGCTCAAGATCAAGCACAACGGCGTGCTCGGCTATTTCATCGAGGTGCCGAGCCGCCATGCAGACGCGCTGATGGCCCCCGACAGCGGCTTCACCCATCGCCAGACGATGAAGGGCGCGGTGCGCTTCAACTCGCTCAGCCTGCACGAGGAAGCCGGACGCATCAGCGAAGCGGGCGGCCATGCGCTTGCCCTAGAAGAACAGCACTTCGCGCAGCTTGTCGGCGAAGTCGTCGCCGCGCGCGAGGCCATCGCCGCGACCGCCGCCGCGCTCGCGCGGATCGACGTCGCCGCCGGGCAGGCGGAGCGCGCGGCAGAGGGCGACTGGTGCGAACCGGAAATCCTGCCCGATGCCTGCCTCGACATATGCGAAGGACGCCATCCGGTTGTCGAAGCCGCCCTCGCCCGGTCGGGAGAGCGCTTCGTTGCCAACGACTGCTCGCTCGGCCCGGACGACCGGCTGTGGCTGATCGGCGGTCCGAACATGGGCGGCAAATCGACCTTCCTGCGCCAGAACGCGCTTATTGTGCTGCTCGCGCAGGCGGGCGGGTTCGTGCCTGCGAAGACGGCACGCATCGGCTTGGTCGACCGGCTCTTCAGCCGCGTCGGCGCGTCGGACAATCTCGCGCGCGGGCGCTCGACCTTCATGGTCGAGATGGTCGAAACCGCGGCAATCCTCGCTCAGGCGACGGAACGAAGCTTCGTCATTCTCGACGAGGTCGGGCGCGGCACATCCACTTACGATGGCCTCGCGCTCGCATGGGCGGTGGTCGAGGCGGTGCATGAGACCAATCGCTGCCGCTGCCTGTTCGCGACCCATTATCACGAGCTTTCGCGGCTCGCGGAAAGCTGCGACGCGCTCTCGCTGCACCATGTTCGCGCGCGCGAATGGAAGGGCGACCTCGTCCTTCTCCACGAACTCGCAATGGGCGCGGCGGACCGCAGCTACGGCCTCGCGGTTGCCAAGCTTGCCGGCATTCCGAAACCGGTCGTCGCGCGGGCAAAATCGGTCCTCGACAGGCTCGAAAAGGGGCGTGCGGAAACCGGCGGCATCGCGGCAGGCCTCGGCGATCTGCCGCTGTTCGCCGCCGCGAGCGAACCGGTGGAGGAAGCCCGCGACGAGCTGCGCGACAGGCTCGATGCGCTCGATGTCGACGCGCTCTCCCCGCGCGATGCGCTTGAAATCCTGTACGAATTGAAGAAGGCGGCCAGCCCTACCGAACGTTAACCCCGTTTCGCTATATCGAACGGGTTATGTCATCGGGCCGTATCGACATGCGCGTCGTCGCGCTGGGTATCATGGGTGTCGTGCTGGTAGGCGCGGCCGTTCTCGTGCCGTCGGAAGAACAGCGCGACACATCGCGCGAGCTCATGGCGGACATGCAAAAACATCGCGAGACGATCGAACGGGTCAACGAGCGCCGCTCCTCACGATCGCAGCGCCCCGAGCGTTCGGAGCGCGAGGAATACCGTGCCTCGGACGACGACCTGGTCGACGATGCTGCGGGTATCGACCCGTCGGGCATCGATCCGGTCGGTTTCGACCCGACGCCGCGGGATATCGAGCCGCTGGTCTCGACGGAACCCGGTGTCGAGGAATCCGTTACTACCGTCGATGGCGGAGAAGAAGGACAACTCGACTGACCTTGCGGAAAAGCGCACCGACTGGGCGGAAAACCGCACCGATTGGGCCGAAGATCGCACCGTACAGGCAACCGAACGGACTTACGCCGGCTGGCTGAGAACGGCCTTCGCAGCCATCGGTATCGGGCTCGGTTTCAGGGCCGTCTTCGGCGAATTCGAACCCCCATGGCTCGCGCAGGGGATCGCCACCATCTTCATCATCATCGGCGGCGTCGTGTCGTGGTCGGCACAGCGGAACGCCTGCGCATCACTGTCGCGCCTGCAAACGCACGCGGTCGATGCACCGCGCGCGCTGCATATGCGCTGGCTGAGCTACACGGTGAGTTCCGGGGCCGTCCTGCTGGTCGTCGCGCTGTGGCTGCTGCGGGACGGCGGCCTCGGCGGCAAGCCGCTCTAGGAACCGTCCCCGCGCAGGCCGTCGAGCTTGTTGCTCTCGCCATATTTGTCGACATTGTCGTCGTGGTTCGGCTCGCCCTTGAAGGCGTCCATGTCGATCCGGCCCGAGCTTTCCATGTCGCGCATGTGATCGATCGTGTCCTGCGTCGAATCGTTCATCAGCCCGGAGCTGTTGTCGCTCTTCTCGCTCTCGGTCGGACTGCGCGTCGCGGCGGTGGTCGCCATCGCCTGCTCGGCGACTTCCTGCGCCTGGTTGCGATGATCGTCCTGCTCGTCGTTGTGCGTTTCGGGCGCGAGGTTCGCCTGGCGGGCTTCCTGGCTCTCTACCTTGGTGTCGGTCATGCAAAATCTCCTTTGCACAACCAACGGACCGCACGGCGCGGCGGTTCCGACAATCAGCGCGTCGGAACCGGCATTTCGCCCGAATAATCGTAGAAACCCTTGCCCGTCTTGCGACCGAGCCAGCCGGCTTCGACATATTTCACCAGCAGCGGCGCGGGACGATATTTCGCATCGCGGGTCGTCTTGTAGAGCACCATGATGATGTCGAGGCAGGTATCCAGCCCGACGAAATCGGCCAGCTGCAGCGGGCCCATCGGGTGGTTGAGGCCGAGGCGGCAGCCCTTGTCGATATCCTCGATGCTCGCCGTCGACTGGCCGAGGACGAAGATCGCCTCGTTGATCATCGGCAGCAGGATGCGGTTGACGACGAAGCCCGGCTCGTCCTGCGACAGGACCACTTCCTTGCCGAGGCTTTCGGCAAATTCGACGATGTCATCGGTCGTCGCCTTTGCGGTCGCAAGGCCGGGGATGACCTCGATCAGCTTCATCACCGGGACCGGGTTGAAGAAGTGCAGGCCGATGAAGCGAGCCGGGTCGGGCGAATAATTCGCCATGCGGGTGATCGGGATCGAGCTGGTGTTCGAGGCCATGATCGCGTCGCTCGCAAGCACCTTGCCCGCCGCTTCGAAGATCGCCTTCTTGATCTCTTCCTTCTCGGTCGCGGCCTCGATGATCAGGTCCGCTTCCGACATGGGTGCGTAGTCGCCGACCGGGGTGATCCGACTCATGGTCGCCTTGGCTTCCGCGCCATCGACCTTGCCGCGTTCGACGAGCTTTGCGAGCCCCGCATCGATCCGGCCGACAGCGGCCTGCGCGAGTTCGAGGCTGACGTCTGACAGCATGACCTCGTGGCCGAATTGCGCGACGGTCTGCGCGATGCCCGAACCCATCTGGCCCGCACCGATGACGGCGACTTTCTTCATGTCCGCAATTTCCTTCGCAAGTGCAGCAAAGGCGGCCTGTTAGCGGGCCTTGGCGGTGCTGGCTAGCGGTTTGCGCCCGGCACCCACTTCACGTCGCGCTCGCCATGGTCGTTGAGCGAGCGGGCGAGGACGAAGAAATAGTCCGACAGGCGGTTGATATAGGCGAGTGCCTGCGGATTGACCGGCTCCAGGGCCGCGAGGGCCGACATGGCGCGCTCGGCCCGGCGGATCGAGGCGCGGGCGACATGTGCGCGGGCGGCTGAATCGGTCCCGCCCGGCAGGACGAAGCTGTCGAGCGGCTCGAGATGCTCGGTCAGCGCGTCGATCCGCGCTTCGACCCACTCCACCTGCGGAGCAACGATGCGAAGCACCGTCTCGCTCGGTTCGAAATCCTCGCCCGGCGTCGCAAGGTCGGCTCCGAGGTCGAACAGGTCGTTCTGGATGCGGAACAGCTCGGTCGCGAAGTCGCTCGCCGCGAGCAGTGCGCCGACCCAGCCGATCGCGCTGTTGGCTTCGTCGACCGCGCCGATCGCGTCGATGCGCGGCCCGTGCTTGGGTGTGCGCGAGCCGTCGACAAGGCCGGTCGAACCGTCGTCGCCGGTCTTGGTGTAGATCTTGTTGAGCTTGACCATTGCCCCTCCTCCCCGAGGAAAGCGTTACTGGTTCAGCATCAATATCACGGCAACCACGAGGATGGCGAGCGCCTGGTACTTGATGCGCGCGAACATCGCCTTGTTCTGCGCCAGCTGCATGTCGGTCGCGGTTTCGCCCGTGTTGTTCTCGAGGTCGATCTTGGTCGTCTTGAGGAAGGCGACGATGCCCTTGATGAGCGAAAAGACGACAAGTCCGCACAGCACGATGAGGACGATGATGAGAAATTGTGTCATGCAACCTACCTAGGAAGGATCGAGGGAAATTCCAGCCGGGAAACGCCCGGCGCGCAAATCGGTTGCAAGCGCTTTCCCATCTATTCCCTCGGCGCGCAAATCCGACAGTCCTTTCGAACCGCGCCGCTTGGCGAGCTTGCGGCCGCTTTCGTCGAACAGCAGCTTGTGGTGGTGCCACGTCGGAACCGGCAGGCCGAGCAGCGCCTGCAACAGGCGGTGGATGTGCGTTGCGGGGAACAGGTCCATGCCGCGCGTCACCAATGTGATGCCATCGGCGGCATCGTCGAGCGTCGCGGCGAGGTGATAACTCGCGGGAGCATCCTTGCGCACCAGCACGACGTCGCCGAACTCGCGCGGATCGGCACGTTGCTCGCCCGCCAGCTCGTCATGCCAGCTCAGCTCGCCGACATCGTTCAGGGCCCGGTCGATATCGAGCCGCAGGGCGGCCGGCTTTTCCGGGTCGAGCAAGCGCCCCTTGCAGGTGCCGGGATAGATATGCCCCTCCTTGCCGAGCCGCGGCCGCATCGCCTCGATCTCGGCACGGGTGCAGGTGCAGGGGTAGAGATAGCCCTCGGCGAGCAGGCGCTGCGCCGCTTCCTCGTAGCTTGCCAGCCGGGTCGATTGCGCGGGCACTTCCTCCCATTCGAGCCCGAGCCAGGCGAGGTCTTCGCGGAATGCCTCGGCGAATTCGGGGCGCGAGCGCGGGCCGTCGATATCTTCCACCCGCAGGAGGAACCGCCCGCCCCGCTCCTTCGCGAGATCATGCGCAATGATCGCGGCATAGGCATGGCCGAGATGCAGCGGACCGTTCGGGCTCGGGGCGAAGCGGGTCACGGTCATCTGGCGCTTGACACTCCTCATCGTGCGACTCGCGGGAAACGCTACATAAATTCGCTGTGGATTGCGCACCTGTAACAGGCTTGACGTTTTTTTGGGCAAGTGTTCCCTTGCAATCAATCGGGGAGGAACGCGGGCAGTGTTCAAGGCCGAACTGATGGAGCGAGCGGCGCAGCTGAGACGCGCCGAGGATGATCCGACGAGGAATCTGTCGGCTTGCCCGGCGCTCGTGCTCAACGCGGACTACACGCCGCTATCCTATTATCCGCTGAGCCTGTGGCCGTGGCAGACCGCGATCAAGGCGGTGTTCCTCGACCGGGTGACCATCGTCGAGAGTTACGAGCGGCGCGTCCACTCGCCCTCGCTCGACATGCAGATCCCCAGCGTCATCGCCCTGCGCGACTATGTGAAGCAGAGCGAATGGCCCGCCTTCACGCGCTTCAACCTGTTCCTGCGCGATCGCTTCACCTGCCAGTATTGCGGCTCGAAAGACCACCTGACCTTCGACCACGTGGTGCCGCGCCGGCTGGGCGGGAAGACGAGCTGGGAAAACATCGCCACCGCCTGCGCGCCCTGCAACATGAAGAAGGGCGGCCGCACGCCGAGGCAGGCGCATATGCAGCTGATGGTCGATCCGATCCGCCCGACGAGCTGGCAGTTGCAGCAGACCGGCAAGAGCTTCCCGCCGAACTACCTCCACGAAACGTGGCGCGACTGGCTCTACTGGGACATCGAACTGGAAGAGTAGCGCGCGCTCAGGTTACCGCGGCGCGGCGCTTGAACTCCTCGCAATCCCATTCCCCGCTATCGAGGATTTCCGCGAGCGCGAGGACGGCCTTGGCCGCGTCCTCGAAACCGACATAGGCCGGCGCGAAGCCGAAGCGCAGGATGTCGGGCGCGCGGAAGTCGCCGATGATGCCGCGCGCGATCAGCGCCTGGCACAGGGCGTAGGCTTCCGGGTGTCGGAAGGAGAGCTGGCTACCCCGCCGGGCCGGATCTTGCGGACTGACGCAGGCGAGGTCCGGGCAATGCTCGGCCATGGCGGCGCGGAAAAACTCGCTCATGTGACGCGACTTTCCGACAAGGCGCTCCATCCCGATCTCCGCGACCAGCTCGACCCCGCTTTCGAGCGCGGCCATCGAGAGGATCGGCGGCGTCCCTGCGAGCAAGCGGGTGACGCCGGGTGCAGGGCGATATTCGTCGGAGAACTCGAACGGGGCGGCATGCCCCATCCAGCCGCTCACCGGATTGACCAGCGCATCGTGATGGCGCTCGGCGACATAGGCATAGGCGGGCGCGCCGGGGCCGCCGTTCA
Source organism: Erythrobacter sp. HKB08 (assembly GCF_004114695.1). Classification (NCBI taxonomy): domain Bacteria; kingdom Pseudomonadati; phylum Pseudomonadota; class Alphaproteobacteria; order Sphingomonadales; family Erythrobacteraceae; genus Erythrobacter; species Erythrobacter sp. HKB08. Next base: position 726,819 of record NZ_CP035310.1, on the reverse strand, counting down.
GATATTTGTAGCCGCAGCCGACTGCGAAATCCGCGCCGCATCCGTCGAGATCGACCGGCACCGCTCCGCCCGAGTGCGACAGGTCCCACAGCACCAGCGCGCCGACTTCCTGCGCCGCGCGGGTGAGCGCGGCCATGTCGAACATCTCGCCGGTCTTGTAGTGGACGTGGGTCAGCATGAGCAGCGCTACATCCTCGTCCAGCGCATCGAGGATCGCGTCGCGCCCGGCCAGGCGCTGCTCGGCAGGGCTGCCCTGCACCATGTAGAGGTCGGTCGGGAAGTTGCCCGGTTCGGACAGCACGACCTTGCGATCGGGGCGCATGTGGAGTGCTGCGCCGATCAGCTTGGCGAGGTTCACCGACACGCTGTCGCAGGCGATCACCTCGTGTTCGCGCGCGCCGATCAGCGGGGCGATCTTCGCGCCGATGCGCTGCGGCATGGCGATCCAGTCGCCGCCCGCCTCGGTCGGGTTCCAGCTGCGGATGAGATCGCGGCCCCATTCGGAATCGACCACATGGCCGATTCGCTCGCGCGTCGCCTTCGGCAGCGCGCCGAGCGAATTGCCGTCGAGATAGATCACGCCTTCGGGGAGGTCGAAGCGGCTGCGATAATCGCGCAGCGGGTCGGCCGCGTCGAACTCGCGCGCTTGTTCGATCAGGCTCATGCCAGCTCCCTCAGGATTGCGCGGCACAGACCGGCATCGCCTCCCGCGATCTTTAGCGGCAGGGCGATCAGCTCGTATCGTCCCGCCGGCACGTCATCGAGCACCAGCCCTTCGAGGATGCGCATGTCGTGTTGGAGCACCGCCTTGTGCGCATCCATCGTCTTCGATTCCTGCGGATCGACCGATGGCGCGTCGGTCCCGACAAGTACGACGCCGCGCTGCGCCAGCCATGCGATCGTCTCGGGCGCGATCGCGGTGAATTCGCTATCCCATTGCTCGTGCGGAAACGCCTCGAAGGTGCGGAAGAGCACGCGCGCCACGCCGTCGATCTCCGGCAGGTCGGCGACTTGAATCGCCCCCGAAGCGCCGCGCGCATCGACCACCAGGCATTCGCCGAGATAGGGATCGAGCGACATGGAAGCCGCATCCGCCGCGCCTTGCGAATAATGCAGCGGCGCATCGCCATGCGTGCCCGAATGGGTGCTCATCGTCATCCGCCCGACATTGACCGGCGAGCCATCTTCCATCCGCCAGCTGCGTTCGAAGGCGAACTCGGTATCGCCCGGCCACACCGGCAGGCCCGGGCGCAGGACTTGGCTGATATCCCAGATGCGCCGGTCGGCCATCAGAGCGCGGTCCGCACGCTGAGCAGTTCGGGGAAGAAGGCCGCTTTGAGCACGCCTTCGAGATAAGGCACGCCGGGCGTTCCGCCGGTGCCGGTCTTGAAGCCGATGATCCGCTCGACTGTCTTCAGGTGCCCGAAGCGCCAGCGCTGGAAGTGGTATTCCAGATCGACCAGCTTTTCCGCCAACTCGTAGAGATCCCAGTGCTCCTTCGGGTCCTGGTAGATCTTCGCCCACGCCGCCTCGACTTGCGGCGAGTGGGTCCAGGGCGCGTCGACCGGGCGGTCCAGCACTTCGGCGGGAATGTCGAAACCGCGGCGCGCAAGCAGCTTGATCGTTTCGTGATAGATGCTCGGCCGCGTCAGTTCCTCGCGCAGGGCCTCGGCCACATCGGGCGTCGCCTCGTGCATGGTGATCATGTTCGGCTTTCGGCCACCGAGGAGGAATTCCATCATCCGGTACTGCGCGCTCTGGAAGCCGCTAGACCCGCCGAGGTGCGGGCGGATGGTCGAATAGTCGTGCGGCGTCATGGTGCTCAGCACGTCCCAGCTCTGAATCAGCTGCCCCTGCGCACGCGCCACGCGGGCGAGCATCTTGAAGGCCGGCCGCAGCCGGTCGTCCATGATATGCGCGCGGGCCTCGGTCAGCTCGTGCAGGCACAGCTTGAGCCACAGCTCGCTCGCCTGGTGGACGATGATGAACAGCATCTCGTCATGCGCATCCGAGGAAGGATGCTGCGCGCCGAGGATGCGCTCGAGATCGAGATAGGATGAGTAGGTAACGTCCTTCGCCATGACCGCAGGCCCTAGCGCGAAGTCGTCTCGGGTGAAACTATCTTGGCCTCAGCCTTCGATAATGCGGCTCGACGGGAAATTCTTGTCGAGGTGCTTCTTCACGATGCGCAGGTTGCGCGTGTTCGAGCGGAACAGGATGTCGGCCGCATCGCCTACCACCGGGACTGCGCCGAGCGCGGCGTCGATGCCGACATTGCCGATCATGCGCCAGATTTTCCAGCGCGGCATGTTCAGGTTGCGCGCTTCCCACACGATGTAGGCGCCCATCGCGGTCGTCACGATATCGCCGAGCACAGGGACGAGGCCGACCAGCGCGTCGAGGCCGATCGGGTAATTGATGCCGGGAATGCGGAAGCTGCGTTCGAGCAGCATTTCCATCGCCTCGATACGCTTGCGCACCGACACGGGGTCGGTCCCGGTCGGCAATTCGAGGCCGACGATTTCCGGACGATCGATTCCTGCCATTCATTCCTCCTGACTGGAACCTAGATGGGACGGCGCGCGAAGGGAAACAAGGGATGCAGCCCCGAGGGGCTCGGCTCGAAGGCGTCGACCCCGCCGCGTACGAGCGACCAGCGGATCGGCGGGCCGAGCGGGATGTAGAGGTTTTCGTCGAGCAGGATGCTTTCCGCCTCGATCTGCAGGCGCTGGCGTTCCGCACCCGTTTCTGCGCGCAGGGACGCAGCGACGAGCAGGTCGGTCTCGCGCGAGCAGCCGATCCGGCGAACGCGGCAATTGAACTGGTTGAGGAACCAGCGCCGGTCGCGGTAGCGCGCCACCCGGTCGAGCAGCACGAGCTGCGCATTGGCGACATTCTCGACCCGTGCGAGCGAGACGCCGACCGCATCAAGATCGCTCGCCAGCGCGGTGAAGAGCCTGTCGGACCCCGGCCCCTGCGGCAGGAATACGGTGATGCGCGCCGGCTCGCCGCTCGCCGATTGCCACAGCGCGATGCGGCGCGCGGCCTCTGCGCGGCGCTGGTCGATGGTGAGACCGGCCCAGCGTTCGGGCAGCGGACCGTCCGCAAGATCGCCGAGCTCGGGCACGATCCGCGTGGAGGGCGCCCAGCCGCCGATGTTGAATGCCTGTCCGATGCTGGCACGGTCGATCGCCATGGCGACGGCTTCGCGTTGCAGCGGCTCGGACAGCAGCCCGGTGGGGCGGGTGACGGAAAGGCCGAACAGCCCGGCGACCGGGTCGATCCGGATCGTCCCGCGCGAAAGCGGGCCGGTGTCGACCAGCAGCAGGTCCTGCAGCCGGCCATTGAGCACGACGTCGAAAGCGCCATCGTCGAAACCGGCAATGGCTTCGTCCGCCGGCAGCACGGCGAAAGTCACCGGGCGGACGGTTTCTTCCCATTCTTCGATCATTGGCAGGCCGCGCTCTTCGGGCGGCACGGCCTGGAGGACGTAGGTGCCTTCCTCGCCCTGCGCGCGCATAGGCCCCAGCCCCGCCTCGCCCTGCATCAGGCCGAGCTCGGGCTGGGCGAGCAGGCGCATGAATTCGGGCGATGGATATTCGAGGCGGATCTCGATCACCCTGCCTGCCATCGCACGGATATCGTCGATCACTGCGAGGTCGTAGCCGAGCGACGTGCCCTGCAGCCGCTCGATCGTCTGGCGCAAGCGGCTCGCCACGCCTTCTGCCGATAGCGGTGCGCCGTCGGGCCAGTTCGAATCGCGCAGGCGGAAGATGTAGGACAGCCCGTCGTCGGTCACGATCCAGCGTTCGGCGACCGCCGGGACGACATCGCCATTCGCATCGAAGGCAACCAGCCCCTCGGCAGTCGCCTGCTTGAGCAGCTGCCCGGCGGGCGACAAGCGCAGACCGGTATATTCGACTTCGCCCGCCTCGCCGATCAGCGCGATATCGGCATCGTCCTCACCCTCGACCCACGAACAGGAGGAGAGCGCTGCGAAGCCTGCGACGGCAAGAACGAGGGCGCGCGCGAAATGCATCGGCTGCGCGATAGCAAGTCAGCCCGTCCGGGTCAGCGCGTATTTTCGAAAAGAAGCTCCGGCGAGGCCGGACCGCGTCACACCTTGCGCAGGCGCCTCGGGTCCGAAACCGAGCCGGGCGGCAGAAGAGAAGAGGGCTTGGCATAGCGCGGCGTTTCGAACGACGCGCTGGTCTCCGCCTGACGCGCAAGGCGCGGATCGATCTCTTCGGCGAATGCGATGCCGAAGCGATTGTCCTGCACCCAGGCAACCGAACCATCGACCCAGCCGATATTGCGCAGCTTGACCGCAATGCTCGCGCCGCGCTGAACCTTGGGCCCACCTTCGGCCATCATGCCGGCCGCCGACAGATTGCGCACTTTTACACGCTCTCCCGTCTCCGTTCCGTCGAGCTTGACCTCGGCGAAAAGGAACAGGCTGTCACGCGAGATATGGCGTGTGTCGATTGCGGACATTCGATGCGGGGCCTCTCGTCAGGGTTGCCGTTTTGCACGCTCATTCGGCGTGCCCCGCCTGATACAGTCCGATTGGTTATCGAAGCATAAAGGATTTCAAAAATTTCGCGCGCCCGCAGGCAGCTAAACTATTGAAATCAATCGTCGCGAGAGATTTTTTCGCGCCGTTCGTGCGCTTCCTGTGCCTCGACCGTCATGGTTGCGACGGGACGCGCGATGAGTCGGCGCAGGCCGATCGGATCGCCGGTCACTTCGCAGTAACCATATTCGCCCTGGTCGATGCGGCGAAGCGCGGAATCGATCTTGGAAATGAGCTTGCGCTGCCGGTCGCGGGTGCGCAGTTCGATGCCCCAGTCGGTCTCGCTCGACGCGCGATCGTTGAGATCGGGTTCGCGGATCGGACCGTCCTGCAGCGACTGGAGCGTCGCGGTCGATGCCGAATGAATCGAGCGCTTCCATTCGATCAGCAGCATGCGGAAGTAATCCAGCTGCTTGTCGCTCATGTATTCTTCGTCGTCGGAAGGGACGTAGTCAGGCTCGAAAGAAGCCTTAATTCTCTTCAGGATATCTGCATCGTTAGATGCCGCGCTTGCCATGAAATCCTCGAAACCCGCTTAGTTCAGTCATTGTGTGAACCAGTCCGTCCGAATTTTTTCCGGTCCGTTGGCCGCTACCCGTGGCGCGCCTATAGAAGCGCCTCCCCATGCGCACAAGGCGCAATCTGTAATGGGTTTCATAGACCGGCAAATATGAAGCTTTGCCGAACCGCCGGGCAGCAAGAACAAGGTTTTTGGGCGCGGCGTTAACCAATTATTGACCATGTTCCGAAGAAAACCCGTTTCAAGCGGTAGCAGGGGGCTGCCGCGAAACGGGGGACCAGGAAATGAAACTCACTCCGATCGAAGGCGGCAAGCCCGTCGAAGCCGATACCATCGCCGGCGACATGCTGGTGGCGAAATGCCTCGCGGCTGCAAGCAATGGCGATGTGACCGCTCTGTTCGACCTCGGCGTCGCTTACTCGACCGGCAGCCACGGCGCGCCGTGCGACCTGATCGAAGCGCACCGCTGGTTCAACCTCGCCGCTTCCAAGGGTCATGAGGAAGCCGCCTGGTGCCGTGCAGACGTGTCGGACGAAATGACCGCCCGCGAAATCGCCGAAGCCCAGCGCCGTGCGCGCCAGTGGCTCGCCGACGATGCGCGCAAGGCTGCCTAGGATTTCCTGAAGGGCGTCTTGGCGCTCAGGTAATTCTGGTCGAGCGCGACGCCCGCCCGCTCGCGTTCGAGGAAATCGGCGACCGCTTCGGCAAAGCCGGGATCGGCGATCCAGTGCGCCGAGAAAGTCTCGACCGGTTCGTAACCGCGAGCCAGCTTGTGCCCGCCTTGCGCGCCCGCTTCCACCCGCAACAGCCCGCGTTCGATCGCGGCATCGATCGCCTGGTAGTAGCACAGCTCGAAATGCAGGAAGCGCTTGTCGCGGCTGCAGCCCCAGTACCGGCCGTAGAGCGCATCCGGCCCGATGAAATTGAGCGCTCCGGCAATCGGCGCGCCATCCTCATAGGCGAGCACCAGTAACAGCTTCTCGCCCATCCGCTCGCCCAGCAGGTCGAAGGCCTCGCGCGTCAGGTAAGGCCGCCCCCATTTGCGCGCGCCGGTGTCCTGGTAGAACAGCCAGAAGGCGTCCCAGTGCTCTGGCCTGATCTCGTGACCCGACAGGCGCCTGATCTCGACGCCTTCCTGCGCACCGGCGCGTTCCTTGCGGATCGCTTTGCGCTTGCGCGATGCGAGCGCGGCGAGGAAATCGTCGAAACTTTCGTAGCCGCGATTGCTCCAGTGGAACTGGATATCGCTGCGCAGCATCCAGCCTGCCTTCTCGAACAATTCGCACTGCCCCGGCTCGATGAAAGTCGCATGAGCCGAGGAGAAACCGTTCTGGAGGCATAATTGCGCTGCGGCATTCAGCAGCGGTGCGGCAAGCGCTTCGTCCTGCAAGAGCAGCCGCGGACCGGTCGCAGGGGTGAAAGGCGCGGCGATCTGGAGCTTGGGATAATATTGGCCCCCGGCGCGCTCATAGGCATCGGCCCAGGCGTGGTCGAACACGTATTCGCCCTGGCTGTGCCCCTTGAGATAGGCAGGCAATGCGGCGGAGAGTTTCCCGTCCGCGCCTTCGATGACGATTGGCGCGGGCTGCCAGCCCGTCCTCGCGCCCACGCTTCCCGAATCCTCGAGCACAGTGAGGAAATCATGGGACATGAACGGATTGCCACCCGCCAGCGCATCCCATTCGTCACGCGCGAGCGCGCCGACCGAGCCGGCGACTTTCGCGATGACGGGCTCTTCGCTCATTCGATGCCGTCGCCCTCGGCAATCGGCGCGTCGGCATAAGCGAGCGCGACTTCGCGTAAGTCCGGCGAGCGCACCGTCCAGGTGAGCACCGGAAGCCCCCTCGCCCGCTGGCTGGCGGCAAACTTGCTCGGCAAGTCGCGCACGTCGTAGGCGAGGAAATCGGGGCGTGCGTGCCACAGCGAGAAGCGCCGCCGCCAGTCGCCGCGCCAGCCCTTCTCGTTCTCTTCGGTCACCACCAGCCCGCGCACCGTGCGCGGCGAATGCACCGCGAACCAGCGCGAGACGCGCGGGTCGAAGCTCATCACCGCATGATGGCCGCGATACCCCTCGAGCGCGCGGCGCACCGCAAGGCACAGCGGGCGCACCCCCTTGTCGCGCTTGGACTTGATTTCGATCAGCACCGGCACCCTGCCCGCGATCTGGGTGAGGACGCGGTCGAGGCTCGGGATGTTGTCGGAGGAACCCGACAGCGCGATCGTTTCCAGCCTGGCGAGCGGGATATCGAGCACCGCGCCCTTCGCGTCGGTCAGCCGGTCGAGCTCCCAGTCATGGAAGACCAGTGCCTCGCCATCGCCGGTGCGCTGGACGTCGAGCTCGATGCCCATGCCCGCCGCAATCGCATCGGCAAAGGCCGAGGGCGAATTTTCCGGCGTGCCCGAGGCATGCAGCCCGCGATGCGCATAGTCCCACTCGCCGAGCCACTTGACCCGGGCCGCGCGCGGCGGCGGCGAGCGCCAGTCGTCAAGCGCCTTCGATAGCAATGATCGCATCCACCTCGACTGCCGCACCCAGCGGCAGGACCGGAACGCCGACCGCGCTGCGCGCGTGGCGGCCGATGTCGCCGAAGACCTCGAACATCAGTTCCGATGCGCCATTGGCGACCTTGGGCTGGTCGGTGAAATCGGCAGTCGAGCTGACGAAAGCGCCGAGCTTCACGATGCGCTTCACCCGGTCGAGCGAGATGCCCGCATTGCGCAGTTGCGCGAGGATCATCAGGCCGCAGGCACGCGCGGCCTGCGTGCCGTCTTCGAGCGATACGTCCTCGCCCAGCCGCCCGGTGACGAGCTTGCCGTCGACGAAGGGGAGCTGGCCGGACAGATAGGCGAAACCGCCCTCGACCACGACCGGCACGTAGCTGGCGACCGGCGCGGCCGCTTCCGGCAGGGTGATCCCGAGTTCTTCGAGGCGTGCATCAATGCTCATTACTTGTCCTTCTTGTCGTGTTTGCCGTCGAGCACGTCGAGCATCCAGGGCAGGGCATGCTCCCACGTGTCGATCCGCGCATGGGCATGGCCCGCCTCATGCGCGCAATCGATATGCGGCGCCAGCATCGGTTCGCCGCACAGGTGCAGGCGGGTGAGATGCGGGACCGTCTCGGCGGCGGATTCGTGATGCTGCGGCAAGTCGTCGATGAAGATCGCGCGGCTCGGCGCGTATTCGTCCATTATTGCCGACAGCGCGGGGCCCTTCGGACCCTGGTTGGTGAAAACGCGCGCCTCGATGCCGTGCGCGAGCAGCTGCTCGGTGCGCTTGGCCTGGCGCTCGTCGTTGAGGTTGGTGAGGATCACGACGTTGGCGTGGCTGGCGAGCTCGTTGATCCCGGCGACCGCGCCCGCGATCGGGTTCTGGCGATGCATCTCGGTATCGAAGAAACCGCCGAGCATGCGCCAGATGTCCTTCTCGGCAAGCGGCTCGCCGCTTTCGGTCCAGCGCAGCGCATTGGCGAAGCTCGCACCTTCCATGCGGAACGTGACGCCCTGCGTTTCGGCGAGCCAGTCGCGGAACGGCGCGACCATGTGCAGCAGCACTTCGTCGCAATCGGAAATGACCAGCGGCTTGCTCATCGGGAAAGTATCTCCTGCGCCGAAACCAGCACCTGCGGCTGAACCTGGAGGGCTTCGGACGCTTTCATCAAATCGGGTTCGTGGCGCGCGAGGAAATCGAGCACGGCGGCCAGCACCGCCGGATCGTTCAATTGCTCGCGCAACTGGTCGGGCGTGAGGCCGGTCAGCGCCAGCAGGCGCTCCGCCCGCTGGTCGTCGCCCAGCACCCAGCCGAGCGCGGCGAGCGCCAGCGTTTCGGCCTCGCTGCGGGTCAGCGCGGGGGATTTGCCGGTCTGCGTAATTGTCACCGGGCGGCCTCGGTCATAAAGCGCCTATGGAGTTCAAAGGTCGAAATCAGCGGAGCGGTCCTAGTGGCAAAGCGAATCCTCGTTGTCGAGGACAACGACCTAAACCGGAAATTGTTCTGCGACGTGCTGAAGGCAAACGGCTTCGAGGTCGAGCCGGTGGCCGACGGCGAACTGGCGCTCAACGCCGCGCGCGCCTTTGCGCCCGACCTGGCGATCATGGATATCCAGCTGCCCAATATCTCGGGCCTCGACCTCATTTCGGCCATGCGCCGCGATGCGTCGCTCAAGGACGTGCCGGTGCTGGCGGTGACCGCCTATGCCGGCAAGGGCGACGAGGACCGGATCCGCGATGCCGGGGCGACCGAATATCTGTCGAAGCCGGTATCGATCGGCCCGTTCATGACGACGGTGCGCAAGCTGGTCGACTGAGGCGAGCTCAGCCCCAATACTGCTGGGACATCTCGATCCCGAACACGATCACCGTCACCACCAGCCCGGTAATGAAAATGCGGTAGGCATAGCCGAGGTACTTGTACTTCTTGTTCTGCAGCACCTGGCCGTTCTGGTAGATGTCGCGCAGCATCGCCCGGAAAGTCTTCTCGTCGGTTTCCATCTGCGCGAGGACCCGGGTTTTCCATTCCTCTTCGTCGAGTTCGTGGAATTGCCCGAAGAACAGCTCGTTGCGCTTGTCTTCCGGCAGCTCGATCGATTTCGTCGAAGGCAGCACCGCCATCACTGCGCATAGCGAACTCAGGAAAGCGAACACCGCGAGGATCGCGAGCGAGACCGGCAGCTCGCCCGTCAAAGAGCGGCTGACCGAGATGGAAAAGACGAGGAAGGTCGCGCCCATCAGGATCGAGGCCTTGTTGTCGGCCATCTGCGAAAGCGAGAGCGTGTTGTTCTGCACCGTGCGAACGAGATGGATTGCATGGTTGGAATAGGTCACCGGCTTGGCCGGCGGCTTCTTCTCCGCCTCTTTCGCAGGTGCCGTCTCGGGCGCCTTATCGTCCTGTTCGGCCATGTGTTTCCCCCGGCTTCACGCCGCCGCTTCGGCTCGCGTCGGGAACCTGCCACTGCCGCTGCGGCTTGACAAGCGGGGGCAAGTCCCGCTTTGCCGCCGACATTGATGCGGGGCACCGCTCCGCCGCCCAAACAAACTGGAACCGCACCTATGGACCGCGCCGAAGTCGACACCACGATCCGTTCGCTGATCGAGCCCTTCAACAAGAAGGAAGTCGAGATCAAGGACGAGACGACTTTCGCCAACGACCTCGAATTCGACAGCCTGACGGTGATGGACTTCGTCGCGGCGATCGAGGACGAGTTCGACATCATCATCAGCATGAACCAGCAGGCCGAGATCGAGACCTACGGCCAGCTCGTCGACGCGGTTACCAAGCTACAGGACAGCTAAATGAGCGAAGGCATCAGCCAGCCGGACCAGCCGCAGGAGCTGGAAGGCCACTCGAAGGACCTGTTCTCCAAATTCGACGACCTCATCGCCATGCGCGAAGGGCTGCTCGCGAGCGGGGTGGAGGATCCGTTCAACCTCGTGATGGAAAAGGTGCTCTCGCCGACCCGCGCCATCTGCAACGGGCGCGACACGATCCTGCTCGGCACCTACAACTACATGGGCATGACCTTCGACCCGGACGTGGTCGATGCGGGCAAGCAGGCGCTGGCCGATTTCGGCACGGGCACGACCGGCAGCCGTGTCCTCAATGGCACCTACCAGGGCCACCGCGAGTGCGAGGAAGCGCTCAAGGAATTCTACGACATGGACCACGCGATGGTCTTCTCGACCGGCTACCAGGCCAATCTCGGGATCATCAGCACCATCGCGGGCAAGGGCGACTACATCGTCCTCGACATCGACAGCCACGCCTCGATCTACGACGGCTGCAAGATGGGCGATGCGGAAATCGTGCCCTTCCGCCACAACGACATCGAGGCGATGGAAAAGCGCCTGCGCCGCATTCCGGAAGATGCCGGAAAGCTCGTCGTGCTCGAAGGCGTCTACTCGATGCTGGGCGACGTAGCGCCGCTCAAGGAAATGGTCGCCATCGCCAAGAAATACGGCGCGATGGTGCTGGTCGACGAAGCGCATTCGATGGGCTTCATCGGCGAGAACGGCCGCGGCGTGGTCGAGGAAGCCGGCGTGATCGACGATGTCGATTTCATCATCGGCACTTTCTCCAAGAGCGTCGGCACCGTCGGCGGCTTCTGCGTTTCGAACCACCCCAAGTTCGAAATCATGCGCCTCGTCTGCCGTCCCTACGTCTTTACCGCCTCGCTCCCGCCGAGCGTGGTCGCGACCGCCGCGACCTCGATCCGCAAGCTGATGCACGGCCATAACAAGCGCGCGCACCTGTGGGAGAATTCCAAGCGACTGCACGGCGGCCTCAAGGCACTGGGCTTCGAGCTCTGCACCGACGAGCCGCAGAGCGCGATCATCGCGGTCATCATGCCCGACCTGCAGAAGGGCGCGGCAATGTGGGAAGCGCTGCTCAAGGAAGGGCTCTACGTGAACCTCGCGCGCCCGCCGGCAACGCCCGCCAACATGACACTGCTGCGCTGCTCGCTCTGCGCCGAACATTCGGACGAGGAAGTCGACACGATCCTCGGCATGTTCGAACGCGCCGGCAAGGCGATCGGGATTATCGACTGACAGCCAAGCGGGGCGCGGATGCGTCCCTGCCGAAGCAACGCAATTTCGGAACCGGCTGGCCGCGGGACCGTCTCATCGTGTGGAAGGAACACACGATGAAAACAGTCAACACGGGTAGCGCAACTTACGAAGGCCTCGGCAAGTCGGGTCATGGTCACGTTTCGACCGGCTCGGGAGCCCTGGCCGCCCAGCCCTATGGTTTCCAGACGCGGTTCGAGGACGAGCCGGGGACCAATCCGGAAGAACTGATCGCGGCCGCGCATGCCAGCTGCTTCACCATGGCGCTGTCGTTCAAGCTCGCCGAGGCGGGCTTCGAGGACGGCACGGTGGTGACGGCGGCCGAGGTCACGCTCGAGCGCGGCGACGACGGTTTCACCGTCACCAAGTCCGCACTGTCGACCAAGGGCAAGGTGCCGGGGCTCGAGCAGGCGAAGTTCGAGGAACTCGCTGCCGATGCCAAGGCCAATTGCCCGATTTCCAAGCTGCTGAACTGCGAGATCACCCTCGACACCAAGTTCGAGGGCTAGCCCGGAATCAAATGCGGCCGGGGGCCTCTCCCTCCCCCGGCCGCAGCCCGCACTCGCGAGGGTGCGTTGCGGGCGTCAGGCGGTCTTGGGGACCGCCTCCTCTCCAACAGGTTCGGGCATGTCCTTGTTCTCGGGAAAGATCGGCCACAGCAGCTGCTGGCCGAGTTTCGCCTCGGGCAGGTTCTCCACCCCGTAGCTTTGCGGGAAGGTGCGCGTGATCTTGGCCGTGCCGAACAGCACGTCCCAGAAGAACAGCAGGTTTCCGTAATTGCCCTTGTAATGGGTTCCCGGGTCGTCGGCATGGCGACCATGGTGCGCATGGTGCGTCGCCGGGGTCGAGATCGTGCGCTCGACCACCCACATGACCGGCGAGAGCCATTTGATCTTGTAGAGCGGCTTGTCCCAGGCGACGTCGGAATGCGCGCCGGTGATGACCAGCAGCTTCACGACGATGTAGCCCGCATATACCCAGCCGAGGCCGAGATAGATCAGCACGCCCGAGAGCCAGATGCCCGGCATCATCGCGTAATAGATCACGTTGTTGCGGTACACGAGGCGGATGCTCATGTAGCGCGCGTTGTGATGCGCACGGTGGAGGTTGTAGAGCCACGGCGTCGAATGGCTCGCGCGGTGCCACCAGTACTGCATCATGTCGTCGAGGATCAGGAACAGCGCGATCGCGGCGAAGATGTTGATGCCCGCCAGCGCGCCGGCATATTCGGGCGCGATCCATCCGGCGATGGCGGCGGAGGTGAACAGCACCGCAGGCTGCGTCACGCCAAGCAGCATGACCGTGCTGACGATTTCGACGATCCCGTCGTCGCGCGTCTGCTCTGCCTTGGAAAAGAGGTTAGAGCGCCACAGTTCGAGCAGCGCGAAGCCGAGATAGATCGCCAGGATCGCAATGGTCGAAGTGGGCATGGCTGGGTCCTCCTTGAGTGGAGGCGGAATAGCGCCTATCGACAGCGAAGAATGTCGAATAGTTTACAATCTCCCTCGCGCTCGCTGTTGGCGCCGATGCTGTTCTCGGTCTTGCCCGAGGACCTGCAGGAGGCGCTGCGGGCCGATGCCCCGTTGCGATCCTTTTCCGACGGGCAACTCATCCAGCAGCGGGGCGACGAGGCGGAGGGTTTCTGGCTGATCGAGAGCGGCTCGGTGTCGGTCGGGCAGTTCCTCGCGAATGGCGAGTTTCGCGGGGTCGCTTTGCTCGGCCCGGGCGATTCCTACGGCGAGCTGGCGATGTTCTCCAAGCGGCCGCGCGTGGTCGACGCGATTTCGCGCGGGGCGAGCACTGCACGGCTGCTGACCGCGCCGCGTTTCGAGGCGGCAATCGCCGCGCGGCCCGATGCGATGCGGGCGATGCTTGGCGCGCTGTCGCAGCAGCAGCAGGAATTGCTCGACGTGATCGGCGGGATGCGCCGCGGGACGAGCCGCGCGCGGGTCGCGGGGCTACTCGGCAACCTCGCGGGCATTTCCGAGGAACCGCGCCAGGTCGCGATTACGCAGCATGAGCTGGGCGATTTTCTCGGCCTCAGCCGGGCGACCGCCAATGCCTGCCTGCGCGAACTCGAGAAGGAAGGCCTGATCGAGCGCAGCTACGGCGCGATTACCGTGCGCGATGCCGAAGCCTTGCGGCTCGCGGCTTTAGGCTGAGGCGGCTTCGATCGAGGTGACGTTGGCGCAGGGGTCGTTCGCATCGCCCTCGTCCCCGCCGAGCTGGCCGATGGCGATAAAGCCGCCGACCACGAGCAGGACGAAGACGGTCGTTACCGTGCCGAGATATTCGTCGATCACGCGCTTGATCGGCGCCCCGAACAGGCGGAACAGGATGCCCACCGTCATGAAGATCATCGCGCGGCCGGCGATGCTGGCAAGGATGAAGGTCACGAGGTTCATCGAGATGAAGCCCGCCGTGATCGTCAGCAGCTTGAACGGAAGGGGCGTCGCGCCGGCGATGACGATCGCCTCCCAGTCGTATTCGCGCAGGTAGCAGGCGGCCTGCGGGAACTCTTCCGAGAGCCCGAGCGCGGAGAGCAGCTGTTCGCCGACAAGGTCGTAGAGCCCCCAGCCGATCAGGTAACCGAACAACCCGCCGAGCACCGAGAAACCGGTCGCGACCGCAGCGAAGCGGATCGCCTTCTTCGGTTCTGCCAGGCACATCAGCCCGAGCAGCGGGTGCGGCGGGATCGGGAAGAAGCTCGCCTCGACGAAGCTGAACAGCGCGAGCCACCACACGGCCTTGGGGTGCGCGGCCTTGTCCATCGTCCAGTCGTACAGGCCGCGAAGCGGTTTCATGATCATGAGAAAAGGCGATCCCTTGGCCGTTTCGCGCCGATTACGGCACCCGGCGATGGCACGCAACCGGATAGTGTCTAACCTATTTGGCACTTTTACCTTGACATCGTGACGCGCGCGGAAGGGGCGGGACCGAACCGGCCGCGCTCGCAGGTCACGCTGCGGGAACAGACATATTATATATGCAAAGCGGACTGACATCTGTCGGGGACGATACGTCAGGTAGCGCCTCGGTCGACAGGCTTGCAGCAATCGGGCGAGGCGATGACGAGCCTGCCTTTGCCGAGATTGCCAACCCGGGCCTGACCCGGCGCCCGCTCATGCCGGTGCACGGTTCTTCGACCCTCGCTGACAATGGCGATCTCCATCTCGGTTGGACGCGGCGCGCGCGCGGTGCCTGGCTTTGGGACCGGGACCTGGAGGTGCGCCTCAACGAGGAATTCGAACGATACGAGGTCGGCGTCGGACCGGAAGACTCACCGTCCGCCAGGTTCGAGACCTCGCAACCCGCCTTCGTGCTCCCGGCCCCGACGATCGCCCAATACGCAAATCAGCCCGTCTGGGTCCGCCAGCTCGGCCTCTCGGACCGGTCGGCAGCACTCTTCCTCACGAACCTCGCTTGAAGAACAGCGGATACTAATGCGCAAATACTGGAGTGAATCATGACTTTCGCCTCACCGTTTCCCGACCGGACCGCCCGATTCGGCCTGCCCCTGCTTTTTCCCGGCCAAGCCCAGAAGGAATTCTTCCTCAACCAGGCGCTCTGCCTCGCCGATTTTCTCCATCACGCCGCAGTCCTCGGAGAGGCGGACACGCCGCCTGCGGCGCCTGAAGACGGCGAGTTTTGGCTCATCGGTGAAAACCCTTCGGAGGACTGGTTCGGGCGCGCGGGCGCGCTTGCAGGATGGCAGGCAGGCGCCTGGCACTTCATTGCGCCGACACCGGGCATGAAACTGTTCGATCGGTCGACTTCGCAGTTCCTGCTGTTTCGCGACGGTTGGAGGCGCGCGGCAAGCCCGGAGCAGCCGAGCGGCGGCACAGTAGTCGACGAAGAACTCCGCGCCGCATTCACCGCCCTGGTCGAAGCCTTGGAAGTGTCTGGAATCCTTTCCGTAACAGAATAGGAACAATTCGGTGCCAGTGACGTTGCTTGGCTACTCCACGAGGGATTCAGTCGATTTTTTCGGAGGTGAAGGCGAAGAGCGACATTCTTGCAACAGTTTGACAGGATTGATCGCTTGCCTCTCTCGGAGGGAAAAGTTAGAAAACAGCCAATCGGTGGCTCAATTTCGCTAAAAAGGGGAATTATATAATGCGGAAACTCGTCATTGGCATGGCGATGGCCTCGACGGCCCTTGCTTCGCCTGCTCTCGCCCGTGACGGTCAGTGGTACGTCGAAGTTCAGGGCGGTCCGATGATCGTCCAGGATACCGAGTTCGACGTCAACGACGGTGCTGGCACCGTCACGACCGACACTCAGGAAGGTTATGATTTCGGCGGCGTCGTCGGCTACGACTTCGGCGCATTCCGCCTCGAAGCTGAAGCCAGCTTCCGCGAAGGCGACATCGACAACCTTTCGGCTGACTCCGCGGGTCTCCCGCGTATCGACGGCAACTCCATCGGCGTTACGCCGGCTGGTGTTTACCCGGCTGCCGGCGACGTCAACTCGCTGAGCTTCATGGTCAACGGCCTGTTCGACTTCGGTCCGGACGACGGCCTGCAGGCTTTCGCCGGCGGTGGTATCGGTGTTGCACGCACCGACGTTCACGCCAGCGCCAACCCGCGCACCCCGGGCGTCTTCGACGACTCGAGCAGCGGCCTTGCTTGGCAGCTCCTCGCCGGTGTCCGCGCTCCGCTGAGCGACAGCTGGGACGTTGGTCTTCGCTACCGCATGTTCACTGCCGAGAACGTCGAACTGGTCGACACCCTCGGTCGTGACAACGAAGGTACGCTTCGTACCCACTCGATCCTCGGTACGCTGACCTACAACTTCGGTGGTCCGGCTGAAATCGCTACCCAGACCTGCTGGGACGGTTCGGTGATCCCGGTGACGGAAGCGTGCCCGGCACGTCCGACCCCGCCGCCGCCGCCGACCCAGACCTGCTGGAACGGCTCGGTGATCCCGGCAACGGCTACCTGCCCGGCACGTCCAGAACCGGCAGTCTGCAAGCAGGGCCCGTACATTGTCTTCTTCGAATGGGACAAGTCGGACATCACGCCTGAAGCGGCTACCATCCTGAACAACGCTGTTTCGGCCTACTCGAACTGCGGCACCGCTGCAGTCATGCTGGCCGGTCACACCGATACCTCGGGTACCAAGGTCTACAACGAAGGCCTCTCGCAGCGTCGTAACGCTTCGGTCCGTGCTTACCTCACGAGCCGCGGCATCCCCGATGCTCGCATCTCGAGCGAAGCATTCGGTGAAACGCAGCTTCGTGTTCCGACCGCCGACGGCGTTCGCGAACTTCAGAACCGCCGCGTGGAAATCACTTACGGTCCGGGTTCGGGCATGTAAGCTTCCGCACAGCGGAAAAGATGAAGAGGGGCCGGAGCAATCCGGCCCCTTTTTCGTTGGGTCAGGGAAAACCGCAATCAAAGGGGACTGCCATGACCTTCAAGACCATTTTAGCTGCGCTTGGCCTGACTGCCGCTGCAACCGTTCTCGCAGCCTGCTCGACAATCGGCGACATACCGACCGACCGCGTCGCTTCTGCAAGAGTCACGCTTTCCAACGGCATTCCGGTCGGCACCGCCCAGCTTCTGGCAGACGGCAACGGTCTGCAGCTCTCGATCGTAGCTACCGGCCTCACTCCGGGAGCGCACGGCTTTCACCTCCACGAGACCGGCGAATGCCGCCGCCCGGATTTCACCTCCGCTGGCGGTCACCTCAATCCGCTCGGCAATGATCATGGCACGCTCTCGGACGGCGGATCGCATCTCGGCGACTTGCCGAACCTGGACGTCAACGAGAACGGAACCGCCACTTTGACCGTAGAGCTCGATGGCGACCGGGCTCAGCTCGAGGAATGGTTGTTCGACGATGACGGCACGGCCGTAGTCATCCACGCAGGCGCGGACGACTATCGGACCAATCCGTCCGGTGCGGCGGGTTCACGTGTCGCTTGCGGGGTGCTCGAGCGCGTCTAGCAGCGCACCACGCCATTGATCGACTCAGTTACGCCAGTGGTGTGCCGATGCGCACCGCTGGCGTTCTTGCGCGAGGGCTTCGCTAATCACGCCAGGGGCGGCGAGGACTGCCTAGATTTCTTCGCCTGCCTCGCGCGCTCTTTCCTGCACGCTGCGCTCTGCTTCAGGCACGGTGCGATATGCAATCGCAAGCAGGATGAGGCCGATCGGCACCGCAATCAGCAGGCTGAGCCCGCCGGTCGAGAGGCTGTCCGCCATGGTCGACACCTGTCCCGCCATGTAAGGCCCGAGCGCAAGCCCAACCAGCGTTGTCGCGAGGAAGAAAGTCGCGGTGGCCGTGCCGCGCATGCGTGGCAGGACCAGATCCTGCGTCGTCGCCGCTGCCCCGCCCAGTGCGGAGCTACCGAACATCGATTGCAGGAAAGCGGCGATGTAGAACACCGTCGGATCATTGGTGGTGAACATCAGGAACAGGAATGGTGCCGCCGCGACGAGGCCGAATGCGACGACCACGAGACGGCCGGCAGGATTGCGGGCTCGCATCCAGTCGGCCATGCGTCCGCCCAGGATGACCCCGAGGAAGCCGCCGAGGGCACCAGGACCACCGATCCACCAGCCGGCAGTGGACGGCGCTTCTTCAAGGATGCGGATCGCGTAGGGCGCCGCCCAGAAGGAAGCGGCGTAGGACATGAAGGCCACCATGCCGTAACCGAGAATGGTGGTGAGGAAAGCCGGTGTCCCCCAGATCAGCTTGAATGTCGGGGCATCGCGCCGCTTCAGCGTCGAAGCCCAAGAGAAGATCGCGTAATAGCCGATCCCGATCGCGATCCACTGCTGGTAGCTTTCGGTTACCAGCGCCATTCCGAATGCGACCGCGCCGATAACCGCTGCGCCAACCAGATTGATCACGATACCGCGCACACCGGCCTGGGCCGCACCGATCAGGGTGAATGGCGGGATGACCGCAATCAGTTCACGGAAAAATCCGCGGAACGGGTCTTTCGCCGGCGGCGTCGCGATGCCTTCGCTCGCACCGCGCACCGGCTCGCGCAGGGTAAAGACGAGCATTGCAAGCAGAAGCCCCGGCAGACCGACGATGATGAATGCCGCTTGCCAGCCGACGAGACCCAAGGGCGCATCTACCGGATAAGCCTCGTTCCACCGCTCGACGATCGCGCCGCCAATGAGCAGCGACACGCCGCCACCAAGGTACAGGCCGGAGGAATAGATTGCGAGCGCGGTCGCCCGCATCTTCTTGGGGAACCAGTCCGAAATGAGCGAATAAGCGCTCGGGCTGGCCGTGGCTTCCCCGACTCCGACCCCGATCCGAGCTACGCTCAAAGCTGCGAAGCTCTTCGCGAAACCGGAAAGCACGGTGAAGGCCGACCATACGGCAAGGCCGACCGTCATCAGGCGGACGCGGTGCCAGCTGTCCGCGAGTTTCCCGAGGGGAATGCCGAAGAGGGCGTAGAATACCCCGAATGCGGTTCCGTAGAGGAAGCCGATTTGATCGTCACGCAGGCCGAGGTCGGCTTTGATGTCTTCTGCAAGGATCGAGATGATGTTGCGGTCGACGAAATTCAGGACGTAGATGATGACCAGAACGCTCAGCGCGTACCAGCTGTAGGCCGGGACCTTGTCTGTGCTCGCAGCGGTCTCGGCCGCAGCCGGCATTTCACTCTGGGTAGTCGACATAGTCCAATCCGTCCTTCAATCCCGCCTCGGCGAACCCTTTGAGCCGCAATCTGCAGCTGTCGCATAGCCCGCAGGGGCGGCCATCCACACTTGGCGCATAACACGACCAGCTGAGCGCAGGGTCGAGGCCCAACCGGTTTGCTTCCTTGGCGATTTCCGCCTTGCCCATGTGCTGCAGGGGCGCATGTATCGTGATCTCGGCACCTTCGGCGCCGATCTTCGTCCCAAGCCGGGCCGTTTCCTGGAAACTCGCGATGAATTCAGGGCGGCAGTCGGGGTAACCCGAATAGTCGAGTGCATTGACGCCGATGAAAATGTCCGACGCGCCGACGGTTTCCGCCCAGGCAAGCGTCAGCGACAGGAAGACGAGATTACGCGCCGGCACATAGGTCACCGGGATTTCGTCGCCGACGCCTTCGGTCGGAACCTCGATATCGTCGGTCAGCGCCGACCCACCGAAAATCGACAGGTCGAGCGGCAGCACGACATGTCGTCGGCAGCCAAGCTCGCTCGCCAGCCGACGAGCGCTTTCGATTTCGATACGGTGGCGCTGGTTGTAGTCGATCGTCAGCGCATAGAGCGCATAGCCCTGCTCACGCGCGATGCCGGCAGAGACCATCGAATCGAGCCCGCCGGAAAGCAAGACCACCGCCGGTTTGTCATTCTGGGGCTGCGCGGAGTGCATCGCGATGCGCTAACCGCAATTTGGCGATCTCGCAACAACGCTCGAAATCAGGAGGATATCAGCTGCAGCTGCCGACGCGGCGCGCTTCTGCGGAAAACTGGAAGGGCTCGGAGGAACCGTCGATGCCTTGCCCCTGGATCTGGACAAGCGTGCTGCTTTCGCGCCGGATATTGGTCCGGCCATAGCCCTGCCCGCTGCAGGTGTACTGCACGGTCACTTCCTTGGGGCTATCCTCGACCACGTAGCGATTGCAGCCGCGCGCGCTGTGCTTGAGCTGGATCAGCTCGTGGCCGGTCCGCAGGCAGATCTTGCGCGCCGGCGATCCGTCGCGGAAACGGATTTCCCACTCGCCCTTGGTCAGCTGCTCGAGCATCGCGAGGGAAGGCGCCTGCGCTGCCGCCGGATAGAACCCGAGCGCAAGCAGGCCGCCAGCCAGCGACGCCTTCCACCAAGTTCCTGTTTTTGCCATGCGATTCATCGGACTACCTTTGTACGCTCGCGATTGTAGCGCGATTGCATGAATACGACCTTACGACGAACCGTGTTTCTCGAGCGACAAGCCGTCACAGGGCGATCGGGAATACCTTAGCACAGAAAGCGCAGTCGACCTGGATCAGGCCTTCCTCGTCACGCATTTCGACGCGCTCTTCCTCGGAGAAGCGCGATAGGATCGATTCGTAATGCTCCGCCGTGCAGCGACACCCTCGCTCGAGCAGCACGCCCGGACGCACGCGGACTTCGTCTTCTTCATGGAACAACCGCCACACGAGCGCTTCCATCGAGAGCGCACGGTCGAGCAGTTCGTCATGGCGAATGCTCCCGGCCATGGTCGCGACATGCTCCCACTGCGGATGGTCGAGCCGGGCATGGAGGCGCTCGCGCCCTTCCTCACCGTCGGGCAGGTGCTGGATCAGCAGGCCCGAAGCAACGGTCCGCTGGCCTTCCCGCCGTACTGCAATACGAATGAGGGTCGGAACCTGCTCCGACTGGAAGAAGTAGTTCTCGCAGGCGGATGAGAGCGACGCGCCCTCGAGCGGCACGATACCCTGATAGCGCCCGCCCTGCTTGGCGCGGTCGAAGGTGATCGCGAGATAACCGTCGCCGAACAGCGTTTCGAGCGACGGATTGATGCCGAGATCGTCGAGCCGCGCACGATCGTATTCGACATACCCTCGGATCTCACCGGCGCGGAAATCGCACACCATCAGGCGCACGATGCCTTCCTGGCTCTGCGCCTGCATCGTCATCTGCGCACCCTCTTCCTTGACCAGCCCGCCCATCAGGGCAGTCAGCGTCACGGCCTCGGCCAGCAGGTGGGCGATCGGCGCGGGATAGGAATGTGCTGCGAGGATTTCATCGAGCACATTATCGAGGCGCACGATACGGCCGCGCGCATCGCGCGAAGGGATGGTGAAATTGAGAACCTGGTCGGTGTAGGTTTCGCTGGTGTCGGTCATGGCGCAGATATGGGGTCTGACGCCGCTTAGACCAGACCTGCGTGTCTCACAGCTTCCCGAACGCCCAGAGCAGGACCGATTTCTGCGCGTGAATGCGGTTCTCGGCTTCGTCGAACACGACCGATTGCGCCCCTTCGAACACGGCCTCGTCGACCTCGTCGCCGACATGTGCGGGAAGGCAATGCAGGAAGATCGCATCGGGCTTGGCGAGCGCCATCAACGCCTCGTTGACCTGGTATGGTCGCATGGCCGCGATGCGCTTCTCGGCATCGGTATCGCCCATCGAAACCCATGTGTCGGTCACCAGCACGTCCGCCCCGCGAGCGGCCTCGTCGGCATCGTTCGTCAGGTCGACCCGGGCACCGCCGGCACGCGCTTTCTCAATCCATGCCGGATCGGGCTCGAACCCTTCAGGCGTCGCGACGCGGACGTTGAACTTCATCAGTCCGGCGGCCTCGAGGATCGAGTTGAGGACGTTGTTCCCGTCCCCGAACCACGCGACTTCGAGCCCCGGCAACGCCTTGCCGTGTTCGATCACCGTCAGCAGGTCGGCGACGATCTGGCAGGGATGTGATGCGTCGGTCAGGCCGTTGATCACCGGGACCGAGGCATGGCGTGCCAACTCTTCGATCTTCGCGTGATTGTCGGTCCGGATCATGATCGCATCGCACATCCGGCTGAGGACACGCGCGGTGTCGGCGATCGTCTCGCCGCGGCCGAGCTGGCTGGTGGCACTGTCGAGGATCAGCGACGACCCGCCGAGCTGGCGCATCGCGATATCGAAGCTGACGCGCGTTCGCGTCGAGTTCTTCTCGAATATCATCGCCAGGACATGGCCATCGAGCGGCCTGTCCGCATCGGCCTGTCCCTTGGGCCAGCTGCGCCGCGCAGCCTTGCGATCCTGCGCGTCGTTGATCATCGCGGCGATGGCGTCACCGCCGGCATCCGCGAGATCGAGGAAATGGCGCGTCGCTGGCGCTTTGCTCCCGGACGCGCCCGCCATCAGGCCGCTTCCGGGACCGTGTAGTCGGCCGCACCGGCCGAGAGCTTGTCGAAGAACTCGTCGATTTCCGCATCACCGATCACCAGCGGCGGCAGCACGCGCAGCGTATTGTCGCCCGCCGCCACGGTGAGGAGCTGGTGATTGTCGCGCAGGTGCACGAAGAACGGGCGGCTCTCGACCTTCATCTTGATGCCAAGCATCAGGCCCTTGCCGCGAACCAGTTCGAACAGGTCGGGATAGTTACCGATGAACTGTTCGAGACGCGTACGGATGCGCTCGCCCTTCTCGGTCACTTCGGCGAGGAACTCGTCGTTCGCGACCGCGTCCATCACCGCCATGCCGGCGGCCATGGCGAGCGGGTTGCCGCCATAGGTCGAGCCATGCGTGCCAAAGGTCATGCCGCGCGCGGCCTTTTCGGTAGCAAGGCAGGCGCCGAGCGGGAAGCCGCCGCCGATGCCCTTGGCCGTCGCGACGATGTCCGGCGTGATGCCGTAGTGTTCGTAGGCATAAAGCTTGCCGGTACGCGCAACGCCGCACTGCACTTCGTCGAGGACGAGCATCAGGTCGTGCTCGTCGGCGAGTGCACGCAGGCCTTTCATGAATTCGTCGGATGCGGGGCGGATACCGCCCTCGCCCTGGATCGGTTCGACGAGGAAGCCTGCGGTCTTGGGACCGATCAGCGACTTCGCCATCTCGAGATTGTCGAATTCGCAATACTGGAAACCGGGCAGCAGCGGCTTGAAGCCGTGATGCATCTTCTCCTGGTTCGAAGCGCTGATGGTGGCCATCGTGCGCCCGTGGAACGCGTTGGTGAAGGTGATCAGCTCGTAGCGATCCTCATTGCCCTGCGACTGGTGATAGGCGCGCGCCGTCTTGATCGCCGCCTCGACGGCCTCTGCGCCGGAATTGGTGAAGAACACGGTGTCGGCGAAGGTCTCGTCGACCAGGCGCTGCGCCAGTTCCTCGCCCTGCGGGCTGCCATAGAGGTTCGAGACGTGCATCAGCGTTTCCGCCTGCTTCTGGATCGCGCCGATCAGCCCCTTGTGGCTGTGGCCGAGCAGGTTGACCGCGATACCGCTCGCGAAGTCGAGATAGCGCGTGCCGCCCTCGTCGATCAGGTGGCAGTGCTCGCCGCGCACGGGGCGGACACCGCAGCGGGGATAGACGGGCATGAGCGGGGTGATAGCCATTGAAGCAGTCTCGTTTCTTTATCGTTCTGGCAAATGCAAATGGCGACCCCGAAGGAGCCGCCATCGCAGTTTCGGTTCGGCGTTGAAATGCCCGATCGAACGGGCCGCTTCAAGCCGCGACGGTCGTTTGTCCGTTACCCTTCGACAGGGACGAGATTGACCGCCGAATACTTGCCTCGTCGGTCGACTTCGAGGTCGAACTCGTAGCGTTCGCCTTCGTTGATACCCTGGAGACCGGAACGTTCGACCGCGCTGATGTGCACGAATGCATCGGGCTGGCCGTCGTCGCGAACGAGGAAGCCGAAACCCTTCATCGAGTTGAAGAACTTGACCGTGCCGGTTGCACGCTCACCGGTGAGTTCACGCTGCGGAGCGGCCGAACGCTGCTCCACCTCGATCACGTCGCCGACGACCTGGATATCCTGCGCGGAGACCTTGCCACCGCGATCGACCAGGTTGAATTCGAGCTCCTGCCCTTCGGCGAGGCCTTCGAGGCCCGCACGCTCGACAGCGCTGATGTGGATGAACACGTCTTCGCCGCCGGTTTCCTGCTGGATGAAGCCGAAACCCTTCTGGGCGTTGAAGAACTTGACGGTCCCCTTGCCGGTGCCGACGACCTGGGCGGGCATGCGGTTGAAACCGCCGCCACCGCCGCCACCGCCGCGCGGACCGCCGCCGCCACCGCCACCGCGATAGCCACCGCCACCGCCGCCGCCGCGCGGGCCTCCGCCAAAGCGGTCGCCGCCGCCGCCGAAGCGATCGCCACCGCCGCCGCCGTAGCGGTCGTTATTTCCACCGAAATCGCCGCCGAATCCGCCGCCAGACGGCGCTCCTCCAAACGGATCGAAACCTTCTTCGCCAATGTTGTCGCGCTTGTCGCGTCCGCGGCCGCGGCGGCCCCTATCGTAACCCATAGTAAAAAATTCGCCTTCGTCCCCGCCCTCTTGCGAGTGGCATCCGCCGCGCGAACGGGGAACGCGCCGGACACGTGAGGAGCACACGGAAACGCCGTGACCCCCTCAAGGCATCTGTCATAGCGCACAAACCCATGTTGCGCGAATGATTTAAGCCATAGGCCCCTATTCACGCAAAATTGTGACATTTTCGTATGCGCCGATACTTGCCAGCAAGGCGGCGAGCGCGCATCAGGCCGCGCATGGATATCATGGCGCTGCTTTCCGATCCCGCCGCCTGGGCGGCCCTGCTGACACTGATCGCGCTCGAGATCGTGCTCGGCGTCGACAATTTGATTTTCATCGCGATTCTCTCGAACAAGCTGCCCGAAGAGCACCAGCAGAAGGCCCGCCGGATCGGCCTCAGCCTCGCGCTCATCCTGCGTATCGCCATGCTCATGCTGATCGGCTGGATCGTCACCTTGCAGACCCCGCTGTTCGATCTCGGGATCACCGGCGCTCCCGGCCCCTATGGCGAACCGACTTTCGAAACGGCGTTCTCGGGCCGCGACCTGATCCTGCTGGCGGGCGGGCTTTTCCTGCTCTGGAAGGCCACGAAAGAGATCCATCACTCGATGGAGCCGGAAGACGATTCGGGCGATTTGCTCGACAAGACGCCCGGCGTTGCCCAGGCCGCGACGGCCACGTTCGGTGCGGTGATCGCCCAGATCGTCGCGATCGATCTCGTATTCTCGGTCGATTCGATCCTCACCGCGGTCGGCATGACCGACGAGATCCCGATCATGGTCACCGCCGTCGTCATAACCGTCGGCGTGATGATGATCGCAGCCGATCCGCTGGCGAAATTCATCGAGAAGAACCCGACGCTGGTAATGCTCGCTCTCGCCTTCCTCGTGATGATCGGCCTCGTGCTGATCGCCGACGGCTTCGGCTTCCATGTGCCCAAGGGCTACATCTACGCGGCCATGGGCTTCTCGGTCTCGGTCGAGATCCTCAATATCGTCCAGCGCAACCGCCGGGCAAAAGCGGCTGCCGAAGCGCGGGAGAGCGCGGCATGAGCGACTTTCGCAAGCTGTCCGACAGCATGTACGCCAGTCCGCAGATCGATCCGGCGCAAGTCGCAGAGGCGAAGGCACTCGGCATCGCGATGATCGTCAACAACCGCCCCGACGGCGAGGCTCCCGACCAGCCGGAAGGCGCTGCGGTCGAGCAGGCAGCGAAGGATGCCGGTATTGCCTACCGCGCGATCCCGGTCGGCGGGTCTGGCTTCGGCGAGCCGCAGGTAACCGCCATG
Organism: Erythrobacter sp. HKB08; assembly: GCF_004114695.1. NCBI lineage: Bacteria > Pseudomonadati > Pseudomonadota > Alphaproteobacteria > Sphingomonadales > Erythrobacteraceae > Erythrobacter > Erythrobacter sp. HKB08. Next base: position 700,976 of record NZ_CP035310.1, on the reverse strand, counting down.
CTCGAAGCGCTCGATGCAGCCGAGGGGCCGGTGCTGGCCTTCTGCCGCAGCGGCACGCGCTCGACCCTGCTGTGGTCGCTCGCGCAAGCGGCACAGGGCGGCGACCCCGACGCGATCGCAGCCGCTGCCCGGCAAGCGGGCTACGACATCACGCCGGTGCGCATGGCGATGGACGTCCTCGCCCAGCGCGCGAAGGGCTGATCAGCGGCGATAGTCGAGCGGCGGCGGACGGTCGCCGAGCAGCGAGACATATTCGTATCCCTCGCCGCGCGAGGCATCGAATTCCGCCTTGGCAGCTTCCCGCAGCTCGGGATTGGTGAACAGCTCCACTGCGGCAAGCGTCATCGACTTGGCCGCAAGCTGTGCGCCCTTGTGGCCGATCGAATGGCCGCTGGCGGCAACCGCCTGCCAGCTGTGCGAGCTCGTTCCCGGAACCCAGGTCGCCGTGCGCACGCCGACCGTCGGCGTCGCCCAGCTGACATCGCCCACGTCGGTCGACCCGTAGCCGAGCGACTTCTGGTAGGGCTGGATCTGCCCTGCGCTTTCCAGCGGGCGGGCCGCATCGCCGAGCGACTTGGAAAGCTCTTCGGCCCAGGCACGTTCTTCCGCGGTATATTCGATCCCGCCGACCTGCCGCAGCTTCGCATCCATCATTTTCGCCAGCGTCTCGTTGACGAGCAGCGGGTTGTTGCCGTGGATGATCTCCCACTCGACCTTGGTCCCGGTGCCGAGCGCCGCGCCGCGCGCGGTGTCCTCCAGCCGTTCCCACAGCGCGCGGACTTCATCGGCGTCCGAGTGACGCACGTAATAGAAGACCTCGGCGAAATCCGGGATCACGTTCGGGGCCGCGCCGCCCTCGGTAATCACGTAGTGGATGCGCGTATCCATGCTGGTGTGCTCGCGCATCATGTTGACCATCATGTTCATCGCCTCGACCCCGTCGAGCGCCGAGCGGCCGCGCTCCGGAGCGCCGGCCGCATGGGCCGAAACGCCGCGGAAGCGGAACTTGGCGGAACGGTTGGCAAGGCTGGTGCGCGCTGCCGCGCTGTTCTCGTCGTCGGCATGCCAGTGGATCGAGAAGTCGACATCGTCGAACAGGCCGGCGCGGACCATGTAGACCTTGCCCGAGCCGCCTTCCTCTGCCGGCGTGCCGTAGAGGCGGATGCGCCCCGGCGTCCCGGTCTTCTCGAGCCAGCGCTTGACTGCGATGGCAGCGGTCAGCGAGCCGGCACCGAACAGATTGTGCCCGCAAGCATGGCCCGCAGCCTTTTCGTCCATCGGATCGCGGCTGGCGGAGCCGGACTGCGTGATTCCGGGAAGTGCGTCGAACTCGGCGAGGATCGCGATGACCGGACCGCCCTCGCCCCATTCGGCGACGAATGCGGTCGGGATATCGGCAACCCCGCGCTCGACCGTGAAGCCCTCGGCGGCGAGCTCGTCCTGCAGGAGCGAGCTGGAGCGGGTTTCGAGATAGCCGAGTTCGGCCCAGTCCCAGATCTGCTGCGCGACGCGGCTCGTGCGGTCGGTCTGTGCAGAGACCTCGGCAACCGGGTCGGCGGTCTGGGCGTGGAGTGCGGGGGAAAACGCTACCGATGCGGCAGCGGCAAGCAAGGTCAGTTTGTTCATGTCAGTCCTCTTCCGAAGCGCCCTTGTATCGGCGCAATCGGCAGCTTCCAAGGCCAGAAGAGTCTCTCGACCGGCACTGACATTTGTGTCAGTAACTCCCCATGCCCGAGCTCATCCAATTCGGCGGTTCCCTGCTCGCGATTCTCGCGCTTGCATGGCTTGCGGGCCGGATGAAACTCGGCGGCGACCGGCGGATCCGCAGCGAAGAAGAAGCGCGCGAGCTTGCCGAGGAAGCCGTCTGCGGTTTCGACCCGGTGGAGATCGCGATCGACCGTGCCGGCTACAGCGCGCTCATGCGCGATGCGCGCGGGCGTATCCTGCTGCTGCGGCGCCACGGCACGCATTTCGCCTCGCGCCTGATCGAGCACCGGCCCGAGGCGCGGCTCGACCAGGGCTTCCTGACGATCGAGGCGGAGGACAAGCCGTTCGGATCGGTCACGCTCAACCTCGGCGCGAAGGCGCAGGAATGGGCCTCGAGCCTGCGGCGGCTGGAGAAGCGCCATGCCTGAGTGGGCGCAAGGTTTCTCGCCGGTCGATTATGCCGTGCCGCTGTTTGTCGGCCTGGTCCTCGCCGAGATGCTGTGGTCGTGGAAGAAGCGTCCCGAGGCCTACGAGCCGCGCGACACGCTGACGAGCCTCGCCTTCGGGCTGGGGAGCACGGTCGCCGGCGTTCTGTTCGGCGGCTTCGTCGTCGCGCTGTCGCTATGGCTCTACCAGTTCCGCCTTGCCGACATAGGTTGGCAATGGTGGGTCTGGCCGATTGCCTTCGTGCTCGACGACCTCGCCTATTACCTGTTCCACCGCACCGCCCACCGCGTCCGCTGGTTCTGGGCGAGCCATGTGAACCACCATTCCAGCCAGCACTACAATCTGTCGACTGCGCTGCGGCAGACCTGGACCGGGTTCTTTGCGGGAAGCTTCGTGTTTCGCCTGCCGCTCGTGCTGATCGGGTTCCATCCCGGCATGCTGGCGATCTGCGCGGGCTTCAACCTGATCTACCAGTTCTGGATTCACACCGAGGCGATCGGCAAGATGCCGCGCTGGTTCGAGGCGGTGATGAACACGCCAAGCCACCACCGCGTCCATCATGCGACCAATCCGCGCTATCTCGACCGCAACTACGCCGGCGTCTTCATCATCTGGGACCGGATGTTCGGCACTTTCGAGGAAGAGCGCCCGGACGAAGAGCGCATCCGCTACGGCATCGTGAAGCAACTCGGCAGCTTCAACCTGCTGTGGGCGGTGTTCCACGAATGGATCGGCATCGCGCGCGACCTCGCCGCGGCACCGTGGCGCCACAAGCTGTCCTACCTCTGGCGCGAGCCTGGCTGGACGCATGACGGCAGCCGCGACACGTCCGACATGATCCGCGCGCGCTGGCTCGAACGGCAAGGCAATGCGGAGCCGCCCGGACAGGACAACACTATTCCAGGGCAGAACGAAGCGGCATAGCTTCGCGCCCGAAAAGGAGAGGACATGGCTGACTACGACTATATCGTCATCGGTGGCGGCAGCGCGGGAAGCGCGGTCGCCGGCAGGCTCGCGGTCGACGGGACGCGCCGGGTGTGCCTCGTCGAAGCGGGCGGGCGGAACAACAACCTGCTGGTCAAGACGCCGGGCTTCATGCCCTTCCTGCTAAAGAACTCGAACTATCGCTACGAGACGGTGCCGCAGAAGGGCCTCAACGGCCGCATCGGCTACCAGCCGCGCGGCAAGGGTCTTGGCGGTTCCTCCGCGATCAACGCGATGGTCTATATCCGCGGCAATCGCTGGGACTACGACAACTGGGCCGCGATGGGCTGCGACGGCTGGGGCTACGACGACGTCCTGCCCTACTTCAAGAAGGCCGAAAGCAACGAGCGCGGGGCGGACGAGTATCACGGCGAAGGCGGGCCGCTGTTCGTCTCCGACCAGAAATGGGCCAACCCGACGAGCCATGCCTTCGTGCAAAGTGCCGCCTCGCTGCAATTGCGCGAGAACGGCGACTTCAACGGCGAGAAGCAGGAAGGCTTCGGCCTCTACCAGGTGACGCAGCGCAACGGCGAGCGCTGGTCGGCTGCGCGCGCCTATGTCGAGCCGATCCGCGAGCAGGGCAATTTCCACGTTCGCACCAAGACGCTGGTCGAAAAACTGGTCGTCGAGAACGGCCGCGTCGTCGGCGTTGCGATCAAGAGCGGCCGCAAGCGCGAGGTGATCCGCGCCAAGGGCGGCGTGATCCTGAGCGCCGGCGCATTCAATTCGCCGCAGATTCTCATGACATCGGGCATCGGTCCGGCAGAGCACCTCAAAGAGCATGGCATCGAGGTTGTGCTCGACAAGCCGGAGGTCGGCTCGAACCTGCAGGACCACATCGACTACGTCTCCGGCTGGGAAACCGAATCGACCGTGCCGATCGGCGACAGCCTTGCCGGCACCGCGCGCATGGCGAAGGCGATCATCGAACACCGCCGCAAGCGTACCGGCATCATGACCACGCCTTATGCCGAGGCTGGCGGGTTCTGGACGGTGAGCGAGGATGCCCCCGCGCCCGACGTGCAGTGGCACTTCGTCCCGGCTGTCCTCGAGGATCATGGGCGCGAGAAGGTGAAGGGGCACGGCTTCTCGCTGCATGCCTGCGTCCTTCGACCGGAAAGCCGCGGCACCGTCCGCCTCAATTCACCCGATGCCGCCGATGCGCCGCGGATCGACCCGAACTTCCTCGACGACGAGCGCGACATGGCGGTGATGCGCGCAGGCGTTCGCCTGTCGCACCGGATCGTCGACACCGGACCGCTCGCCGAATACAAGCCGACCGATCGCCACCCGATCGACCTCGACGACGATGCCCAGCTCGACGAGCTGATCCGCAACCGGGCGGATACGGTCTACCACCCGGTCGGCACCTGCCGCATGGGCTCGGACGAGGACGCGGTGGTCGATACGAAGCTGAAGGCACGCGGTGTCGAGGGGCTGTGGATCGCCGATGCCTCGATCATGCCGAAGATCGTCAGCGGCAATACCAACGCGCCGAGCATCATGATCGGCGAACGCTGCGCCGACTTCATTCTCGAGGCCGAGCGCGCCTAGAGGCGCTTCGCCATCGTTGCGAGCGGCACCGGCACCTTGCCGTGCGTGTCGAACCATTCGCTCTCCACGCAGTAGCCGTGGGTGAGGTAGAAGGGCTTGCCCGCCATCGTCGCGGCCATCTCGATCTCTGCGAAGCCCTCGGCGCGCGCCGCGTCCTCCGCCGCCTTCAGGATCAGGCTGCCGATGCCTTTGCGTGTATGGTCGGGGTGGGTGTACATCGCCCTGATCCGCGCGCGTTCGCTCGCCGGGTCGAGCAGGCGGGAATCGCGCCCGGCCGAATGGTCCCCGCCATATAGCGTCGCGCGGCGCGACCAGCCGCCGCAACCGGCTAGCTGGCCTTCGTCCTCGACGCAGAAATAGGTCCCGTCCTCTATCAGCTGGAGGTCCAGCCCCATGCCTGCGCGCGAGGATTCGATCTGCTCGTCGGTCAGGAAGCCCTTCTGCAGTTCGGCGATCGCGCGCTCCATGAGGTCGGCGATCACCTCGCGGTCGTCCTGCGTCGCAAGGCGGATGTCAGGCATGGAATCGCTCCCCCGAATGCACGACCCCAAAGAAGAAGGGAGGAGCCTTGCGGCCCCTCCCCCTCGTTACATCGATCGGCCTTGGTCTTACCACTGGAAGCGGGCGCGGATGTAATAGGTGCCCCCGTTGAAGCCGAAGGGCGAGGTCACCGTGTATTCCGCACCGGCGATGCCCGCATAGGGGTTCCGGGTCGGATAGGTGTCGAGCAGGTTCTGGGCGCCGACGGTGAGTTCCAGCCCTTCGATCACTTCGTAGCCGAGCTCGGCATCGAAGGTGACCCGCGAACCTGCGTCGATCGGAAGCGTCCCATCGTCGAGGTGCGCTTCGTAGAAGCTGCCGTAGTAGTTGGCGCGAAGCAGGCCGCGGAACGGCCCTTCTTCATGCGTCAGGTTGAAGAAGCCCTTCCAGTTCGGGAGGTTCTCTTCCAGCTGGCGGATACGCGTAGCCGAGATCGTCGGGTCGGCATCGACCACGTCGGTCTTGGTGTAGTTGATCGCCAGCGTCGCCTGCGTCCGGCCTGCTTCGGTCAGGTCGAGGCGCGCGTTGGCAACGAAGTCGATGCCCTGCGTGCGCGTATCGAACGCATTGTTGAAGAAGGCGAAGGACGTAAGGTCCTCGAAGCCGGTGAAGTCGTTGCGGTCGATGACATTCGCCGCATCGAGTTCCGCCAGCAGGCCCGCCGTGTTCGTCGAGGTCACCATCACCCCTTCACGGTCCGCGAGATACAGCAGCGCGTTGGTGAAGTTGATGGTCGACGAACGCGAGATGCGATCCTTCAGCTTGATGTTGAAGTAATCGAGCGTGAAGGTCACGTTGCCGAAGTCGCCCGCGACACCTGCCGTGAAGCTGTCGGCTTCCTCCGGCCCGAGCGTCGGGCGCGGGAGACCGAGGCCGCCATTGGCAGTCGTGTCCGCGATGAAGTCGGAAACGATCAGGCCGGCCGGGCTGAACAGCGGGAACGTACCTTCGTCCTGCAGCTGCCCGTTGGAGAACTGCGTGGTGACGTTGATGACGTTAGCTTGCCCTGCGGTCGGCACGTGGAAGCCGGTCGAGTAGGTCCCGCGCAGGCGGAAGTTGTCCGACAGGCGATAGAGCGCGCCGAGCTTCCAGGTGGTGGTGTCGCCGAAGCTCTTGGTGTCTTCGTAGCGGACCGCCGCCTGCAGCGTCAGTGCCTCGATCAGGTCGGCCTCGACGTCGAGGTAGACCGCCTTGTTGTCTTCCTTGCTGGAGCCGGCTGCGTTGTTCGAGAAACCGCCGAAGCCGTTCGAGCTGGTCGAGAAGCCCTGACCGAAGGGATAGGCCGCGGTCGGCTGCGCGAGCGGACCGAGTTCGAACGATGCCGGGTCGCCGGCGAAGATCCTGAACGTCTCGTCACGATACTCCGCACCGGCTGCGACATAGACGCTGCCGCTGCCGACCTGGAAGTTGTAGCCGAGGTCGAGGTTCACGACGTTTTCCGTCTGCGAATAGCCGCCCGGGTTGAACTCGGTCGGCGTGTTCGGGCCGAGCGAGGCGTTGATCGTGTTGCGGATGAAGAAATCGACCTTGTTCCGGCCGTGCCGGTAGCTGAGGTCGAAATCGAGACCGCCAAACAGCTGGCCGCGCAGGCCGCCCGCCATCGAGTAATCTTCCAAATCGCCGCCGAAGCGCGGGGTGAAACCACCGGGGAACAGCTCCACGAAGGAGAAGCAGTTCGCGTCCGCCGAAACCGCTGCGAGTATGGTCGGATCCGGAATAAGCCCGTTGGTTCCGGTCAGCGGAATGCCGGCCGGGCAATCGCCCGTGTTGTTGATCGACAGGTCGCCGACGAGCACCGAGGCCACGCCATTGGGATCGGCGAAACCGGTATTCGGATCGACCAGCGGGCCGCGATAGACGCCGGCGCGGTTGGTCGGGTTGCGGAAGAAGAAGCCGCCGTCGACATTGCGCTCGGCATAGTTGCCGAAAGCGTAGAGCGTGATGTCGGGCGCGAGGTCGATGCCGAAGTTTGCGAAGAACTTGAAGTCGTCGTTGACGTTCGGCTGGCCCCAGATCTGCGCCGGGTCGGCGACGGCAGTGTTGCCGGCGGCGATCAGGGCCGCGGCATCGTCGCGCTGGACCGAACGGCTGGTCGCGTCGGATTCGCCATATTCGGCGCTCAGGTTGAGGAAGCCAGCATCGGTGATCGGCAGGCCGACATTGAGGCCGATGAGGTAGTTGTCGCCGTCACCTTCGTAGGTGGAACCCCACTTGCCGGTGACCATGCCGCCTTCGGCATCGTCCTTGAGGATGAAGTTCATCACGCCCGCGATGGCGTCCGAACCATATTGCGAGGATGCACCGTCACGTAGCACTTCGAGCTGCTTGATGGCGATCGCCGGGATGGTCGAAACGTCGGGGCCTTGCGAGCCGTCCGAGATACCGCCGCCGAGGAAAGCGATGACCGCGGCACGGTGCATGCGCTTGCCGTTGACGAGGACCAGCGTGTTGTCGGGAGAGAGACCACGCAGGTTCGCAGGACGAACGAGAGTTGCCGCATCCGAAATCGGTTGGGTGTTGACGTTGAACGAAGGCACCGCGACGCGCAGCAAATTGCTGATGTCGCTGTCGGCCTGGTTGGTCAGCTCCGCACCGGAGACGACATCGATCGGTGCGACGGTGTCTGCCGCCGAGCGATCGGCTTGGCGGGTACCGGTTACGACGATGGCCGGGCTATCGACGCGGCTGTTGTTCGCCGCGCTCTGGTCCGTGTTGCTTTGCGCCATCGCCGGTGAAGCGACGAGCACGCTGATGCCGAACGCCGAAACCGAGGCGAGACAGGTCTTGCGGATTGCTGACTGCATGTATTCTCTCCCAAAAATACGACTCCTGACCGACTTGCCTACCGACGATTGCGCCTATTGCAACGCAATTGTCATTGAGTTGCATTTTTCGGAATCTTGTGTTGCCTAATTGAATCACCTGCATTTTTTGCCGGAGCATAAAAAAGGGGCCGGAGCGGCTGGCTCCGGCCCTTGTCAGTTGTTGTGTTCGCAGGAGGAACGTCGTGCGGCGGGACCGGGAAGGGAGAGGATTTCCCGGACCCGCCGTACCTGGGTGTTAGTTGTAGGCGCGCTCTCCGTGTTCGGAGATGTCGAGCCCGTTGACCTCGGCTTCTTCGTCGACGCGAAGTCCGATGGTCAGCTTGACGAGGTAGCCCGCGATCAGCGTGCCGATCCCGGCCCAACCGATCGTGATGAGCACGCCCTTGATCTGGATCCAGAGCTGCGTGCCGAGCGCGTTGGCGTCGTCGCCCGCCGGTCCGCCCAGGAATGCCTGGTAGACGACGGCGGTGCCGACTGCGCCGACCATGCCGCCGACACCGTGGATGCCGAAGGCGTCGAGCGAGTCGTCGTAGCCGAACTTCGCCTTGGCCTTGGCGACCGCGAAGTAGCAGATGGCCGAAGCGACGATGCCGAGCAGGATGGCGCCGAACGGGCCGCTGTTACCGGCAGCAGGCGTGACGGCGACGAGGCCGGCGATGACGCCCGAACAGAAGCCGAGAGCCGAACCCTTGTGACCGGCCAGCTTCTCGATCACCATCCAGGTGAGCGCACCGGCAGCGGTAGCGACGAAGGTGTTGATCATCGCGAGGCCGGCCGAACCGTCCGCTTCGAGTGCGGAACCGGCGTTGAAGCCGAACCAGCCCACCCACAGCAGGCCGGTGCCGACCATGGTCAGCGTCATCGAGTGCGGCGGCATCGGCTCTGCCGGATAGCCGCGGCGCTTGCCGAGCAGGTAGGCAAGGACGAGGCCCGAGACACCGGCGTTGATGTGCACCACCGTGCCGCCGGCGAAGTCGAGTGCACCGTCGACAAACAGCAGGCCATCGGCAGCCCAAACCATGTGCGCGATCGGGAAGTAGACGATGGTCAGCCAGATCGGCACGAACATCATCACCGCGCTGAACTTCATGCGCTCGGCAGTCGCGCCGAGGATGAGTGCAGCGGTGATCGCGGCGAAGGTCATCTGGAAGCTGATGAAGACGTATTTGCTGATGACTTCATCGGTGAAGGTCGCGGCGGTGCTGCTCGCATCGGTTCCGGCGAGGAAGTAGCTCCCGCCGCTGATGAAGAGGCCCAGCGTACCTTCATAAGAGGTATCGCCGAACGCCAGCGAATAGCCCCACATCACCCAGATGATCATGGCGAGACAGGCCGTCGCGCCGACCTGGGTCATTGTCGAAAGCATGTTCTTCGAACGCGTCAGGCCGCCGTAGAACAGCGCAAGGCCCGGCAGGATCATGAGCATCACGAGAACCGTGGCGGTCATCATCCAGGCGTTGTTGCCCGGGTTCGGAACGGCCGGTGCGGCCTCCGCCACTTCGGCGACTTCCTGCGCCAAAGCGGCGGTCGATACGAATAGCGAAGCGCCGAGACCGGTCGCCACGCCTGCGAGTTTGCGGATCATGGGAGTATCCTTCATGTCTGGAAAGCCGCTCACAGCGCGGTCTCGCCGGTTTCGGCAGTGCGAATGCGGGTCGCGGAAGCGAGGTCGAGGACGAAGATCTTGCCGTCGCCGATGCTTTCCGTGCTGGCGGTCTGCGTGATCGTCTCGACGACCTGGTCCGCAATGGCATCGGCCGCGGCGATCTCGAGCTTCACTTTCGGCAGCATGTTGGTCGAATATTCGGCCCCGCGATAAATCTCGGTCTGGCCTTTCTGACGCCCGAAGCCCTTGACCTCGGACACGGTCATGCCCGCGACGCCGATAGCGCTCAGCGCCTCGCGGACCTCGTCGAGCTTGAATGGTTTGATGATGGCGATGATGTATTTCATCTAGCCCCCCGGTCTGGTGCACCGGTCGATCACCGGCTTCGCATACGCAGCAAAACCCGTGCCAATTCGAAATAATGCGAGAATCCAGCCCTTGAGCGCGCATGATTGCTGCGCGAGGGCAGGTTTACTGCCTAATTTTCAGTCAGTGATGAAAATTCGGGCAGTTCCAGTTCGGCCACGATGGGCAAATGGTCCGAAGCGCGTGTCGCCATCGCGCTGTGGTGGACGTGCTGTTCGAGGCAGCCCCACTCCGGCGAGGTGACGATCCGGTCGAGACGCGCAATCGGCTGGCGGCTCGGAAAGCTGCGTCCGGTATCGAGCACGTGCCAATGGTCGCCGAAGGCCTGCATCGCGCCCGTCCGGGTGCCCCACTGGTTGAAATCGCCCATCAGCACCGTGGGGCATGGCGGGTCGCATTCACCCACGTGGTCGAGCACGGCGTGGATCTGGTCCCGGCGCCTGAGGCCGGAGAGGTCGAGATGCATCCCGACCACCCGCACTCGCAAGCCCCCTACATCGAGGTCGCACCGCACCGCCCCGCGCGGCTCCAGCGTGGGCAGTTCCATAGGCTCGGAAGAAAGGACGTCGAAGGTGCGCCGAACCAGCAGCGCGTTGCCATGCCAGCCGAGGCTGCGGCGACGCTTGGCGACCGGGGCCGCTTTCCACGGCGTGTCGTCGAGCATGGCGCGCGGGATCGTGCTCGCCCGCTGGCCGAAGCGATAGTCCGATTCCTGCAATGCGATGATGTCCGCATCGACTTCGCGCAGGACGGTGACGATCCGGTCGGCATCGCGCTTGCCGTCGGTGCCGACGGACTTGTGAATATTGTAGCTGGCGAACTTCAGGCGCACGTGGCTTGCAATCGCCCTCAGCCCCGACCGGTTCCCGCATCGCCCGCGATGAAGCGATCGGTCGGTCGGGCGGGCAATCCGTCGATGCTGGTATCGCGCTGCGAATATTTCTCCGCCCATTCGTCGGGATCGCTTCGCGCGTGATACTTGGTCAGAGTCTCGCGCTCCTTGTCCAAGGTCATCAGCGGGACGCCGTAGCCGCAGCTCGTTTGCACGCTCTCGACCGATATGTCGAAGATCTGGCGCGTACCGGGCAGCAGGGTGAAATGCGCGGCGAGCGTATCCCACTCCGGATCCGCCGGCAGCACCGCCCGGCCCCTGCCATAGATGCGCAGGATCAGCGCGGGCTGCTGGAAATTGCAGAACATGATGGTGATGCGCCCGTCGGCCATCAGGTGCGCATTGGTCTCGTTGCCCGACCCGCCGAGATCGAGATAGGCGACCCTGTCCGGCGCCAGGATGCGGAAGGCGTCATAGCCCTTGGGGCTGAGATTGATCCGTGCATCCTGCGCAGCCGTCGCCACGAAGAACACCGGCTGCTGCGCGATCATCGCTTCGTGATCGGCGTTCAGCGTATCGAAGAAATCGGCCATGCCCTTATGCTAGGCACGCGCCGCGCATCTGTCACCGTTCCTTCGTCGCGGAGAACTTGAGCTCGGGGTTCTTTTCTTCCTGGTAGCCGACGTCCCACGGCGATTTCGCCATGAAGACGAGGTCGCCGTCGCGGTCGCGTGCAAGGTTGGCGCGGTTGAATTCCTCGAACTGGCGCAGCGCCTCGCCCGTACCCTTGATCCAGCGCGCGGTTGCGAAGGGCGCGGCTTCGAGCGCGGCCTCGACCTTGTACTCTGCCGAGAGGCGCGAGATCAGCACGTCGAGCTGCAGCTGCCCGACGACGCCGACGATCCACTGCCCGCCGATCTCGGGATAGAAGACCTGGATGACGCCTTCCTCGGACAGGTCGTCGAGCGCCTTCCTCAGCTGCTTGGTCTTGGTCGGGTCCTTGAGCACGACGCGGCGCAGGATTTCCGGCGCGAAGTTCGGCAGGCCGGTGAAGCGCAGCTGGTTTTTCTCGCTCAGCGTATCGCCGACGCGCAGCGTGCCGTGGTTCGGAATGCCGATGATGTCGCCCGCCTCCGCCGTGTCGGCGATTTCGCGGTCCTGCGCGAAGAAGAGGATCGGCGAGTGGATCGCGATCGGCTTGCCGAGGCCCGAAGGCGTCAGCTTCATGCCGCGTTTGAAGGTCCCCGAAACCTGGCGCATGAACGCGATGCGGTCGCGGTGGTTCGGGTCCATGTTGGCCTGCACCTTGAAGATGAAGCCGGTCACCTCGTCGCGTTCCGGGCTGACCTGTTCCTCGCCAGCAGGCTGCGGACGCGGCGGCGGAGCATATTTGGCAATCGCGTCGATCAGTTCCTCGACGCCGAAGTTCTTCAGGGCCGAGCCGAAATAGACCGGGGTGAGGTCGCCATTACGATAGGCCTCGAGGTCGAATTCGGGATAGCCGATCTGCGCCAGTTCGACCTGCTCGGCCCACTGTTCGGGCACCGGATCGCTATCGCGCTTGCCGAGGAATTCCTTCGACCCGCCTTCCGGGCGGCTGATGTCGCCGGTCGCGAAGTCGAGAATGCCCTCGAACTGCCCGCCCATGCCGATCGGCCAGCTCTGCGGGCTGACGTCGAGCGCGAGCATGTCGGCCACTTCGTCGAGCGTCTCGAACGGATCGCGGCCTTCGCGGTCGACCTTGTTGACGAAGGTGATGATCGGCACGCTGCGCAGGCGGCATACCTCGAACAGCTTGCGCGTCTGCGGCTCGATACCCTTGGCCGCGTCGATCACCATGATGGCGGAATCGACCGCGGTCAGCGTGCGATAGGTATCTTCGGAAAAGTCTTCGTGCCCCGGCGTATCGAGCAGGTTGAAGGTGATCTTCTCACCGTCATATTCCTTCTCGAAGGTCATCACCGAGGAGGTGACCGAGATGCCGCGCTGCTGCTCGATCTTCATCCAGTCCGAACGCGCGCGCCGCGCGGCACCGCGCGCCTTGACCTCGCCTGCGAGATGGATCGCGCCGCCCTGCAGCAGCAGCTTCTCGGTCAGCGTGGTCTTACCGGCGTCGGGGTGCGAAATGATCGCGAAAGTGCGGCGATTGGAAGTCATGGAAGCTCAGTCGCGAGCGACGCGGAAGCCGGCGAAGTCCTGGCTCACGGGCATCAGCTCGATACGGTTGATGTTGAGATGCGGCGGCAGCTGCGCGATCCACAGGATGGTATTCGCAATGTCCTCGCCCGTCATCGGGTCGGCGCCGCGATAGAGGTTGTCGGAGGCCTCCTGGCTTCCCGTGCGGACCAGGGTGAACTCGGTTTCCACCATGCCCGGCTCGATGCTCGTCACCCGCACGCCGGTGCCGTGGAGGTCCGCGCGCAAGGCGAGCGTAAAGTGGTTCGCGAAGGCTTTCGACCCGGCATAGACGTTGCCGCCGGGATAGATGTAGCTGCCCGCGACCGAGCCGATCGCGATGATTGCGCCCTTGCGCTCGATCAGCACGGGCAAGAGCTTGCGCGTCAGCTTGACCATGGCCGTGACATTGGTGTCGATCATGGTCTGCCAGTCGTCGAGGTTGGCCTCCTGCGCGGGCGAAAGGCCCTGCGCGAGACCCGCATTGTTCACCAGCAGGTCGATCCCGGCAAAATCTTCGGGCAGGCCGGCAATCGCCGCATCCATCGCCGCTTCGTCGCGCACGTCGAAGACGCAGGGGTGGACCTTATCCGACCCCAATTCGGCGACGAGTGCATCGAGCCTCTCCTTGCGCCGCCCTGTCGCAACGCAGCGCCAGCCATTCGCGACCAGCGCGCGAACGGTGGCCTCGCCAATGCCTGCAGTGGCTCCGGTGACGAAAGCGGTCTTCATCCGCGTAGTGTCGCGCCGAGCTTGGTCGCCGAAGCGACGATCTTGTCGGAGATCGCCTTGATCTCGGCATCCTTGAAGCTCTTCTGACCCGGCTGGAGCGTGACTTCGATCGCGACCGACTTGTGACCTTCGGGCACGCCCTGGCCTGCAAAGACGTCGAACACGCGCGCATCGACGATGTGCTGCTTGTCCGCGCCGCTCACGGCGCGCAGCAGGTCGTTGGCGGCGAGGTCTGCCGGTACGAGGAAGGCGAAGTCGCGCATGATCGCCTGGAGCGCAGGCGGCGCGTAATGCGGACGGGCGAACTGGTTGCCGCCCTTGCGCGCCGGGATCGCGTCGAGGAAGATTTCGACCGCGACGACGGGGCCGTCGATGTCGAACGCCTTGAGCGTTGCCGGATGCAGCGCCCCGAAGCGCGCGAGCACGTTCTTCGGGCCGAGGCGAAGCGTCGCCGACTGGCCCGGGTGGAACTGCGGTCCGGCGTCGCCCATGACCATTAGCTTGTCGACCGGTGCGCCGGCTTCCGCCAGCAGCGTTTCGGCGACGGCCTTCGCGTCATAGGCATCGAAACCGACCGGTTTGCCGGTGGCCCATGCCCGCTGCGCCTTCTCGCCTGCTAGCACGACGCCGAGCGTCGGTTTCTCGTCACTCGAGCCATCGGCATTGCGGAAATAGCGGCGACCGATCTCGAACAGGCGCGAGCCTGCGGCGCCTCGGTCGGCATTGCGCTTGGCGGCCGCGAGCAGTCCGGGAACGAGCGAGGGGCGCATGGCCTTCATGTCCTCGCTGATCGGGTTGTCGAGCACCCAGAGCTTCTGGCCGTCCTCGGCGAAATGCTCTGCATCGGCAGTCGGCAGGAAGGACCAGGTGACCGCTTCGTCGAGGCCGCTTGCCGCAGCCGCACGGCGCAGGCGCCGCTCGACGAGCTGTTCGCGCGTGGCAGTCGGGCGGGCGACGCCATCGACGCGCGAAAGCGGCACGCTTTCGACCTTGTCGAGGCCGTGGATGCGCACGACTTCCTCGACCAGGTCGGCCGCGCCTTCGACGTCGTGGCGACGCAGCGGCACGGTGACCGACCACGGCTTCGCGCCCGCATCGACGGTGAAATCGAGCGATTGGAGGATGCGCTGCTGCTCGTCCTCGTCAATCTCGACGCCGCCGATCTTCGCGGTCAGCGCCGGGTCGAAAGCGACGACCTTCGGCTCGCTCGGCGGGGAACCGGCCTGAACGGCCTCGCTCGCCTCGCCGCCTGCCAGCTCGACGATGAGCCCGGTCAGGAGGTCGAGACCGTCCTGCAGGAATGCCGGGTCGACGCCGCGCTCGAAACGCGTGCGCGCATCGGAAGTCAGGCCGAGCTTGCGCCCGGTCGCCCCGATGCGGTCGGGATCGAAATAGGCGATCTCGAGCAGCACGTCGGTCGTCTCGTCGCTGCAGCCCGAATGCTCGCCGCCCATGATGCCGGCGATATCGTGCACGCCGCTGTCGTCGGCGATCACGGTCATGGTCTCGTCGAGCGTGTAGGTTTTCTCGTTGAGCGCCAGCACCTGCTCGCCATCCTTCGCACGGCGGGCGACCACCGCGCCGGTCAGCTTGGCAAGATCGTAGGCATGCGCCGGACGGCCATAGGCGAGCATGAGGTAGTTGGTGAGATCGACCAGCAGCGAAATCGGCCGCTGGCCCGCGCTCAGCAGGCGCTGCTGGAGCCAGTCGGGCGAAGCGCCGTTCGTCAGGCCCCTGATCACGCGGCCGTAGAACGCCGGGCAACCTTCCGGATCGTCGGTGCGGATTTCGACCGGGCAAGCGCCCTGCGCCTCGAACTTCGGAAAGGCGATCGGCTTGAGCGTGCCAAGCCCTGCTGCCGCGAGGTCGCGCGCTATGCCGTAGACGCCCATGCAGTCCGGGCGGTTCGGCGTGATCGCGACGTCGAATACGGGTGAAGCGCCGCGGTACTCGGCGAAGCTCGTCCCGACCGGCGCGTCTTCCGGCAATTCGATGATTCCGTCGTGCTCGTCACCCAGTTCGAGTTCGCGGACCGAACACATCATGCCGTTCGATTCGACACCGCGGATCGCGCTCTTGCGCAGCTGCATTCCGTTGGCCGGAACCACCGCGCCCGGCAGGCCGAGCACGCCTTTCATCCCGGCGCGCGCATTGGGCGCACCGCATACGACCTGCAGCGGGTCGCCTTCACCGGTATCGACGGTGAGGACCTGCAGCTTGTCGGCATCGGGATGCCGGTCGGCGGTGAGGACCTTCGCCACGCGGAAGCCGGCCAGCGTGTCGGCGGGGTCTTCGAAACCCTCGACTTCGATGCCGATCGCGTTGAGCGCAGCCGAAATCTCCGCCGCCGAAGCGTCGGTTTCGAGGTGGTCCTTCAGCCAGGTGAGCGAGAACTTCATGCCCGGCCTCCGATCGGCGCCCCGACGCCGGCCGAGAGGGTCGGCTGGTCGAAGGGCGAGAAACCGTAGTGCTGCAGCCAGCGGCGGTCGCCGTCGAAGAAGGCGCGCAAGTCGTCCATCCCGTATTTGAGCATGGCGAGACGGTCGACGCCGACGCCGAATGCAAAGCCCTGCCATTCGTCGGGATCGAGCCCGGCGAATTCGATCACGCGGCGGTTGACCACGCCCGAGCCGAGCAGCTCCATCCAGCCGTGGCCCGGCGCATCGCCGCTGCCGCCGAGCACGCGCTTGCCGTCGACCACTTCGAAGCCGACATCGACCTCGACGCTCGGTTCGGTGAAGGGGAAGTAGGACGGGCGCAGCCGCAGCACGATATCCTCGCGCTCGAAGAAGGCCTTGAGGAAGGTCTCGAGGGTCCACTTCAGGTGGCCGAGGTGGATGTCGCGGTCGATCACCAGGCCTTCGATCTGGTGGAACATCGGCGTGTGCGTCGCATCGCTGTCGCTGCGATAGACCCGGCCCGGCGCGATGATGCGCACCGGCGCGCCCTCGGCGACCATCGTGCGGATTTGCACCGGCGAGGTGTGCGTGCGCAGCAGCATGCGGCGGCCTTCCCCGTCATGGTCCGGGAAATAGAATGTGTCGTGCATCGCGCGCGCCGGATGGCTTTCCGGCATGTTGAGCGCAGTGAAGTTGTGCCAGTCGTCCTCGACTTCCGGGCCGGTCTTCACGGCGAAGCCCAGGTCGGCGAAGATTTCCGACAGTTCGTCCATCACCTGGCTCACCGGGTGCACGCTGCCCTTCGGGGTCTGCGGCGCAGGCAGGGTGAGGTCGAGCGTCTCGGTCGCGAGGCGACGCTCCAGCTCTTCCGCCTCGATCGCGGCCTTGCGGGCTTCGATCGCATCGGCGATCGCCACGCGGGCGGACTGGATCTTCGGCGCCTTTTCCTGGCGCTCGTCGGGCGTCATCTTGCCGAGCGTCTTGAGCAGCTGGCTGACCCAGCCCTGCTTGCCCAGCGCTTCGACGCGCAGCGCATCGAGCGCGTCGAGCGACGCGGCGTTCGAGACCGCGGCTACGGCCTCTTGAGTACGGTTTTGCAAATCGTCCATGGCGAAGGCCCGCTAGCCGTAAATGCGCCGCAAGGCAAAGGGGATGACCCCTGTTCGGCCGAAAAGATCAGCCGGGCTTGTCGAGCGTCTGGACGGCCGAGCCGTGCGACTTCAACCGCTCTCGCATGAAGGCAGACAGGATGGGGTGCGGCCGGGCGGCATATTCGCTCGGCGACATGCCGAGGAAGGTGTGGCAGTCGCGCACGAAATGGCTCTGGTCGAAATAGAGCGAATCGAGCGCGCCGATCCAGCCGAGCGAAGGGTCGAGCATGAACTTGCTGAGGCTGCGCATGAATCGCTGGCGGCGCAGCAGCAGCTTGGGCGGGAAGCCGAAATGGCGGCGACACAGGCGCTCCATCGTGCGCGGGTTCATGCCGCAGCTTTCCGCCATGGCGGCGACATTGGGCAGGTCCGGGTCGAGCAGCATCTCGTGGATGGCGAGGATGCGCTCGTCGGGCTCCTTCGTGCGCTCCACAAGCTCGCGGAAGAAGGACACGATTGCCGCAAGGTCGCTTTCCTCGTCGCGGGCTGCAATGCTCAAGCGATCGCGCAGCGGCAGGAAATGCGCGAAGTCCGCTTCGGTCCGTCCGTCGCCGATCCGGTTTGCCCAGTCGCTCGCCCCAACCGACATGAAGCGCGCCCAGCCAAGCGGGAGGAGGCCGATGCCCCAGAAGGCGACCGACCCGATCTCGAATTCGACCGGCTGGCTGCTCGGCCCCATCACCGAAATGTCGGTCCCTGAAAGCACCTGGTCCTTGCCAAGGCGCGAGGTCAGGTTCTTTCCGTCGAAGAAGCGGACGCCGCCCCATTCGGGTTGGAGAGCATCGTGGACCGGCCCATCGGGGCAGGAGAAATCGGCGCGGTAGAAGGTCGTGAAATAGCGCGCGAGATCGACCGGAGGCTCGTGGAAACGAACGGCAATGTCACAAGCCGTAGTCATCGAGCCCTCCCCGGCCCTCGTCGCGCAATCGTGTCGCGAATTTACAACCCGATGCGATGCCTAACGCGCCTGCCGCGATATTCCAACCCATGCCCCGAAAGCCGCAGGTCAGGAAGCGGGCGCTTGAAGCGTCTGGACCGGCACACCCAGGTGCCGCAGGCGCTCGCGGATGAAGGCATCGAGGATCGGACGCTTGGTGGCCGCGTACTCGCTGGGGGTTACGCCGAGGAACTCGCGGCACTCGCGCACGAATTGCGGCTGGTCGTAATAAAGCTCGTCGATCATTTCCGACCAGGTCGCCTTGTCCTCGAGCATGTAGGCGGCAAGCGTGCGCATGAAGCGCTGGCGGCGCAGCAGCAGCTTGGGAGGGAAGCCGAAAGCGCGGCGGCAGAGCCGGGCAAGCGTGCGCTGGTTGAGATCGCACATCTGTGCCAGCGTCGCGACATCGGGCAGGTCTTCGGCGAGCAGGCTGCGGTGGATGCGCACGATCCGCTCGGCATCGACCGGGTGGCGCTTCGCCCGGTGACGGAAGAAATCGATAATGACTTCCTTCTCCGCCTCCTCGTCGAGATTGGCGGCGAGCAGTTTCTTTCCCAGCTCGCGAAAGCCTGCAAAGCGCTCATCGGCCATGCCGTCGACCACCGTATTGGCCATGCTGTCGGCCGGGAAATCGATGAATGTCGCCCAGCCCAGGGGGAGTAGGCCAACTCCCCAGAATGTCGTCGTGCCGAGGGTATATTCCAGCTGGCTGCTGGTCGGGCCGGAGGCGACGAACCCGGCGCCGCCGATCGCTTCATGGCCGTCGACGAAGATGGTCGGCTGGGCCTGCGGGAAGAAGCGCAGCGTACCCCATTCGGGTTGCATCGCGTCGTGCACCACGTCCCCATCGTGCACGGTGACGACGCCGTAGCAGAATGTCGTGAAGTAGGGATCGAGGTCCGCCGGTAGATCGTGGAAGCGGACTTCGAGCTCGCAACTGGCAGTCATGCAACGCCCCGAAGGTGTTTCTGCGACCCAGGGAAGCTATGTGCGTGCAAGGCTAAGACTATTGCTGCGAGCCGCGCAAGTAGAACCGCCGACTGCCGAAACAAAAAGGGCGGCCCGTTGCCGGACCGCCCCTTCGTATTCGCTGGTGCGCGAGGCTTAGGCCGGGAGGGCCTTCTTCGCCTGCTCGACGATCGACTTGAACGCAGCTTCTTCGTTCATGGCGAGGTCGGCCATCACCTTGCGGTCGAGCTCGATGCCGGCGAGCTTAACGCCGTGCATGAACTGCGAGTAGGTCAGGCCTTCCGGACGGACTGCCGCGTTGATGCGCTGGATCCACAGGGCGCGGAAGTTACGCTTTTTGACCTTGCGGTCGCGGTAAGCGTACTGGCCGGCCTTTTCGACGGCCTGGCGCGCGATGCGGATGGTGTTCTTGCGACGACCGCGATAGCCCTTGGCCTGGTCGAGGAGCCGCTTGTGCTTCTGGCGCGTGGTAACGCCGCGTTTGATGCGAGGCATATCAGTTTCTCCTTAGTTCGCGATCAGTCGAGGCCGTAAGGCGCCCACTTCTTCACCGTCTTGCTGTCGGCTTCCGACAGGACAGTGGTGCCGCGGTTCTGGCGGATATACTTCGCATTGTGGCTGATCAGGCGGTGGCGCTTGCCGGCCACACCGTGCTTGACCTTGCCGGTTGCGGTGATCTTGAAGCGCTTCTTCACACCGCTCTTGGTCTTCAGCTTGGGCATTTTCATCTCCTTTACGGATATCGGTTCGGAGACACGTCCAACCAGCCCTGGCAGCCCTTTCGGCCAGACCGGCAGATGAATCACGTGTCGGTGAAGGGCGCGCAAATAGTGTGCGTTGCAGCAGAAGGCAAGGTCAAAAGCGCGCCTTCCCGCGGGGTGGCAAAGCTACCCCATCGCCTCGAGCACGTCGTCGAGCCGCGCAGGGTCGCCGAGGGCAAGGACGCGGCCGTCGCTTTCGGCATCGAGCGGATTGCCCTGCCAGTCGCTCATCGTGCCGCCCGCCCCTTCGACGACCGGCACGAGCGCCGCGAAGTCGTAGAGCTTGAGGCCCGCCTCGCACACGAGATCGACATGCCCGCTCGCGACGAGGCCGTAATTGTAGCAGTCGCCGCCGTAGATGATCTTGCGCTCGGCGACCGACTTGGCGAGGCCCATGAAGGCATCGACCTCGTCGCCTGAAAACTGGTGCGGCGTGGTCGTGCCGAGCACCGCGTCGGACAATTCCTTGCACGCGCGCGCCTTTATCGGCTTGCCGTTGAATGTCGTCCCCTGCCCGATCAGCCCGACCCAGCGTTCGCGCGCGATCGGCTGGTCGATCACGCCGAGCACCGGCCAGCCGTCCTGAAGCAGCGCGATCAGCGTGCCGAAGATCGGGCGCCCGGCGATGAAGCTGGTCGTGCCGTCGATCGGGTCGAGCACCCACTGACGCCCCGAGGCCTCGTTGCGCGTGCCGTATTCCTCGCCGATGATGCCGTCGCCGGGGAATTCCGCTTCGATGATCTGCCGCATCGCAGCCTCGGCCGCGCGGTCGGCTTCGGTCACGAAGGTACTGTCGTCCTTCTGCTCCTGCGACCATTCGCCCCGGAACAGCGGGCGGATCGCCTCGCCGGCTGCATCGGCGAGCCTTTCGGCAAGGGCCTTGTCACGTGAATTTGCCATGCGCGCCGCTTCGCCGAGCGGGGGCCGCCGGTCAAGCTCTTCGCAATAGCGAGAGCGCTTTGCACCTTGCGGCGAAACAGGATAAACATTGTCCGAGGACAAAAACGGGTCAGCAATGACAAACCCCCGGGGGCACTCAGAAGAGGCGGGTGATACCGCCTACCGTCCTGAGACGGGCGTATCGCGCAGCGGCGCGCCGCTGTCGCTCAACCGTGCGCCTGCAAGCGACCTCGAACCGTGGATCGCCCGCGTCCAGGCGGCCAAGCTGGAAGCGATCGGCGAGGCCAACATCAACTGCCACATGTTCAACGACACGGCCTTCGTGCGCGTCCTGCTCGCCGGGCAATGGTCCGCGAGCACTGCCGACGGGACGGGGCGCTACTTCAAGGAAACGCCGTTCTTCGGTCCGCACTCGCACGCCATGCCGATCAGCTGCACGGGCGACGTGATGACCGTCGGCATCTCCTTCAGGCCGGGCGCGCTCCATGCGCTCGGCTTTCCCGAAGAGAGCGAAACGGTCGACCGCATCGTGCCGAGCGCCGACATGGGATTCCCCCAGCCGTTCGACGCATCGAGCTTCGATCCAAAAGACAGCCCGGAGCAGTGGATCGCCCGGATCGAGGCGATGATGCGCGACCTCATCGCAGAACGGCAGCCCGAGCCGCCCTCGACCATCGCGCGCGAGTTCGAGCGGCTCGCCTTCGCCGATCCGACCTATTCGGTGGCCGACTTCGCCGAGCAGCACGATATCAGCACGCGAACCCTCGAGCGGATCGTCAAACGCGATTTCGGGATGACGCCCAAGCGCGTCCTGCGCCGCGCCCGCGCACTCGACCTCGCCTCGCGCCTGTGCGGGGTCTTCGACGAGGACGAGACCGAGGCGATCATGCTGCGGTATTTCGACCAGTCCCACCAGATTCGCGAGTTCCATTCCTTCTTCGACTGCACGCCCCGGCAATTCGTCGAGAAGACGCGTCCGTTGCTGACGCTGAACCTCGAATCGCGCCAGGCGCGGCGTCTCGAAGAACTGCGGCGGGTCGCGCCCGACGGCACGAGGCCGTGGATGGACGGCATCGAAAGTGACGGTAGCTGATGGACGGCGTCGAACAGGGCCTTTCGAGGATCAACTCGGCGCTTGGTGCTACGCGCGACGGGCAGCCGCTGTCGGTCAACCGCGGCCCGGCGCCCGATCTCGCCCCGTGGGTCGCGCGCCTCTACGCCACCAATGTCACCATGCCCGATGACATGCAGGTCGCCTGCGGCCTGTTCGCCGACACCTGCATCATCCGCCTGCTCTTCTCGGGCAACTGGCATGCGGAAACGGCGGACGGCCCCGGCTTCTACAAGCGCTCGGCGCTTTTCTTCGGTCCGCAGACGAAGCGCATGCCGATCAGCGTGCGCGGCAGCTTCGCGACTGTCGGCATCGCCCTGAAACCGGGCGCATGCCGCATGCTCGAAGGTCCGGACCTTGCCACGACGCTCGACCGGATCATCCCCTACGAAGACATCGTCGGGCCGAGCGAGGACCTGCTCGGCCTGTTCGACGGCGTGAGCGATGCGGGCGAGTGGCTCGACATCATCGAGGAATGCATGCGCCGCCTCATCATGCAGCGCGGCGCGAAGGAACCCGATGCGCTGACCCAGGCCTTCGACCGGGCAACCTTTGCCGACCCGAACCTCTCGCTTACCGAGTTCGCTGCGCAACACGGTTGCTCGACCCGCAAGGTGGAGCGGACAATCCGCCGCGACTTCGGAATGACGCCGAAGGCCGTGCTGCGACGGGCGCGCGCGATGGACATGGCGGCCAGCCTGCGCGGCGTCGCCGACGAGAACGAGGCCGAAGAACTGGCGCTGCGCTACTACGACCAGTCCCACCTCAACCGGGACTTCTCGCAATATTTCGGGATGACACCCGTGCAGTTCGTCCGTAGTCCTCAACCACTTATGACGCTGACGCTGGAAGCCAGGCAGGCGCGAAGGCTCGAAGAACTCGAGCGGATCGCGCCGGACGACGAATTGCCTTGGCGCGCCGGACGCCTGGCCGTAGGGAGCTGAGGCAGGCGCAATGGCCAGGGGCACAGGGGACAATCAGAAGCGGTTCGATTCCGAGACCGGCGAGCTCGAGGACGGCACGCCGCTGGCTTTCAACCGCCAGCCGGCCGAAGACCTTCGCCCGTGGCTCGGCCGCTGCTTCGTCGCCTATGTCTATGCCAACACCAACGAGGAAGAGTTTGGCGAGCTGTGCAACGATGCCAGCTACCTGCGCTCGGCCGTCGGTGCGGACTGGACGGTCGGAACGGCCGAGGGCCCGCTGCAGATCCGCGACCAGACCTTCCTGTGCGGGCAGCATTCCAAGGTCTGGCCGCTGCTCTACCGCGGCGGCAACAAGGTCGCCGGCCTGCTGCTGAGGCCGGGCGCCATCCGCGCGCTGTTCGGCAAGGACGATGCCGAGTTCCTCGATCGCATCAAGCCGATGGAATATGTCGGCATCGAGGACCGCGAGCTTACCGGCCTGTTCAACCTCGACCTCGAGCCGACCGAGTGGCTCGATGCGCTCGAAGAGTGGATGCGCGACTACATCGCGCGCACCGATGCACCCGAGCCGAACCAGATTTCACTCGCTTTCGAAACGCAGGCCTTTGCCGATCCGAACCGCCAGGTGTCCGAGTTCGCCGAGGAGTGGGACATCTCGATGCGCACGCTGGAGCGGACGGTGCGGCGCGATTTCGGCCTGACGCCCAAGCAGGTCATGCGGCGCGCACGCGTGCTCGACTTCGCGGCGAGGCTGTGCGGCGTCGCCGATGCGGAGGAGGAGGAAATCGTCCTGCGCTTCTTCGACCAGGCGCACCAGATCCGCGAATTCCAGGCCTTCTTCGGCGTGACCCCGGTCGAGTTCCGCGAGGCGCGCAACGGCCTCGTCACGCTCAGCCTCGAAATCCGGCAGGCGCGCAGGCTCGAACAGCTCAACCGCATCCAGCCGGGCGCAGTGCGCCCGTGGATGAGCAAGCCCTTCACCCCTTAGGCGAAGCTGTCAGTCGAACAGCGAGCTGACCGAGCTCTCGTCCGCGATGCGGCGAACCGCTTCGCCGATCAGCGGCGCAATGGTCAGGATGCGGATCTTCTCGCTATCCTGCGCGGCATCGGTCGGGCGGATGGAATCGGTGATGACCAGCTCGGTCAGCGCGGACCCGTCGACGCGGGCGACCGCCCCGCCGGAGAGGACGCCGTGAGTGATGTAGGCCGCGACCGAGCTCGCACCCTGGTCGAGCAGGGCCTGCGCGGCGTTGCACAGCGTGCCGCCCGAATCGATGATGTCGTCGATCAGGATGCAGTGACGCCCCTGGACGTCGCCGATGATGTTCATCACCTCGCTCTCGCCCGGGCGGTCGCGACGCTTGTCGACGATCGCGAGCGGCGCATTGTCGAGCCGCTTGGCGAGTGCACGCGCGCGGACAACGCCGCCGACGTCGGGCGAAATGACCATCAGGTCGCGGTCGCCGTAACGTGCCTGGATATCGGCAGCCATGACCGGCGCTGCGTAGAGATTGTCGGTCGGGATGTCGAAGAAGCCCTGGATCTGGCCGGCGTGCAGGTCGACTGCGAGCACGCGGTCGGCCCCTGCTTCGGTGATCAGGTTCGCAACCAGCTTGGCCGAGATCGGCGTGCGCGGACCGGGTTTGCGGTCCTGCCGGGCGTAGCCGAAATAGGGCACCACCGCCGTGATCCGCTTGGCCGAAGCGCGCTTGAGCGCATCGATGCAGATCAGCAGTTCCATCAGATTGTCGTTCGCCGGGAAGCTCGTCGACTGGACGAGGAAGACGTCCTCGCCGCGCACGTTCTCGTGGATTTCGACGAAGATTTCCTCGTCGGCGAAGCGGCGCACGCCGGCATCGACCAGCGGCATTTCGAGATAGGCGGCAATCGCCCGCGCGAGCGGGAGATTGGAATTGGCGGCCATGATTTTCATGTCGGATCGTCCCCGGATAGCGGCGAATCGCTGCCCGACCGGATTAGCCGAGCGTAACGGCTTTGCAACAGGGCGAGATGGCCCGTTTTACCCGGTCCGGTGCTCACCCCTGATCCAGCGGACCGTGCCGCTCGATGCGCGCATCACGACGCTCTCGGTCGTCATCTTGCCGCCGCGCAGGCGCTTCACGCCGTCGAGCAGCGAGCCCGAGGTGACGCCGGTCGCTGCGAAGATGCAGTCGCCCTTGGCAAGATCGTCGAGCTTGTAGATGCGGTCGAAGTCGGTGATGCCGAGGCGGCGCGCACGCGCCTTTTCGTCCTCGTTGCGGAACACCAGCCGGCCGTTGAACTGGCCGCCGACGCAGCGCAGCGCAGCTGCCGCCAGCACGCCCTCGGGCGCGCCGCCCTGGCCCATGTACATGTCGATCGTGGTGTCGGGATCGCTCGTCGCGATCACGCCTGCGACATCGCCGTCGCCGATCAGCACCACGCCGCAGCCGAGCTCGCGAAGTTCGGCGATGATGTCGGCATGGCGCGGCCGGTCTAGGACACAGACGATGATCTCGCCCGGCTCGACACCCTTCGCCTCGGCGACTGCCTTCACGTTCTCGCTGACGCTCTTCTCGAGGCTGATGATGTCGTCCGGATAGCCCGGGCCGACGGCGATCTTGTCCATGTAGGTGTCGGGCGCATTGAGAAGGCAACCCTCCTCCGCCGCCGCGAGCACGGCCAGCGCGTTGGGCCCGGCCTTGGCGGTGATCGTCGTGCCTTCGAGCGGGTCGAGCGCGATGTCGATCTTCGGACCCTTGCCCGGCGCGCCGCCGACCTTCTCGCCGATATAGAGCATCGGCGCCTCGTCGCGCTCGCCTTCACCGATGACGACCGTGCCGTCCATGTAAAGCTCGTCGAACGCCTTGCGCATCGCCTCGACCGCGGCGGCATCGGCGGCCTTTTCGTCGCCTCGACCGATCAGCTTGGAAGCCGCGATGGCCGCCGCTTCGGTCACGCGGACCATCTCGAGGACGAGCACGCGGTCCAGTACGCTGCTCGGCGAAATCGGCGATTCATTCATGGTCAATTCAGTCCCTCGGCCCAGTTTGGCGTCCATCTGCACGCGCGCTTAGAGGGGGAGTGTGGCATTGTCGAGAAGCCTGCCCATTGCTTTCACCGCCGCGCTGGCATTCTGCGTTCCCGCATATGCGCAGGACAGCCCGGAGAGGATCGACATCCTTGCGCCCTCTTTGCGCGCATCTCCACCGGAGGATGATACTCCGCGCGAAGAAGTCACCGCCGAGCAGGTCTTCGAGCGCGCCGAGGCCGTCTACGGACCGCCGGAACCCGAGCCGGAGTGCGAGGAAGGGGAAGGCGACGAGATCGTCGTCTGCGCGCAAGGGCCCGACGATCCGGAACAGCATCGCCTGCGCAGCCGCGAGGAAGCGCAGGACGACTACGCCGCGCGGACCATGAACCGGGGCAATCCCCAGACACCCGATCCGTGCGGCCCGAATTGCGGCATCTTCAGCGGTCCGGCGACCGTCGGCGGGCTGTGCGGCATCGGGCTCAATCCCTGTCCGCCACCGCCTGCCTATTTCATCGACTTTTCGACCTTGCCCGAGGCGCCGCCGGGCTCCGATGCGGACAGGATCGCTCGCGGCCTGCCCCCGCTCGGGCGTGACGTTTCGCCGGAAGAGGTCGAAGAAGAGGACAGCGAAGCGCAGGCCGCTCCGGATGCGAGCGAGGACTAATCCTCGATAATCTGCATCACCAGCGGCGGTTCGGTCAGGCTCTCTGAACCGGACAGCAGGTCGACCGCCTTGGCGACATGGCCCTGCGGCCCTTCATGCGTGACCATTGCCACCAACACTTCGCCGCCATCCTTGGCGCGGCCGTTCTGGATGAGGCTCTCGATAGAGACGCCGGCATCGCGCATCGCGGCGGTGATTTCCGCCAGCACGCCCGGCCGGTCTGCCACGGTGAAGCGGATATAGGTCTGCCCCGTGTGATGCCCCGCCTCGGCAGCGGGCATGGGTGCGAGTTCGTCGCTCGGCACGCTGAAAGGCGCACCGACATCGCCGCGCGCGATATCGATCAGGTCGGCGACGACCGCGCTCGCCGTCGGTCCGTCGCCAGCGCCGGCGCCCTGGAACAGCAGGCGGCCGGAGAAGTTGCCCTGCGCAACGACCGCATTGGTCGGGCCGGTCACATGGGCGAGCGGATGGCTCTTGGGGACGAGGCACGGGCGCACCTGCTGGAGCAGCGCGACCTCGCCGTTCGAACGGTCGATCTCCGCGCTGCCGACGAGGCGCACGACATAGCCGAGCGTGTCGGCACGGCGAATGTCGGCGGCACGCACGCGCGATATGCCCTCGCAGGCTACCGAATCGAAATCCAGCCGCGTGCCGAATGCGATGCTGGCAAGGATGGCGAGCTTGTGCGCCGCATCGACGCCTTCGATGTCGAACGTCGGATCGGCTTCGGCATAGCCGAGGCGCTGCGCATCCTCGAGCGTCGCGCCGAAATCCGCGCCGGTCTCCTCCATCGTCGAGAGGATGTAATTGGCTGTGCCGTTGAGCACGCCGTAGATCGTGTCGAGCGCGTTGGCCGCCGCCCCTTCGCGCAGGCCCTTCACCACCGGGATGCCGCCCGCCACGGCTGCCTCGAACTTGAGCGCCGCCCCGGCCTTCTCGGCAGCACCGGCCAGCTCGATGCCGTGGTGGGCGATCATCGCCTTGTTGGCGGTGACGAAGCCCTTGCCGGCAGCAAGGCTACCGCGTGCCAGCGTCAGTGCGGGCCCGTCAGCCCCGCCGACCAGTTCGACCACCACATCAACATCGTCGCGCGCGGCCATGGCGGTCATGTCGTCTTCCCAGGCGATTCCCTTGAGGTCGAGCCCGCGGTCGCGATGCCGGTCACGCGCGCTCACGGCGACGATCTCGATTTTGCGCCCGGCCCGCCTGGCTATCAGCTCGCCATTGGTCTCGATCAGCCGGACGACGCCGGCGCCGACGGTCCCGAGACCGGCAATGGCTATGCGCAGCGGCTCAGCCATGGCGCGCTGCTTTCTTATGGAGTTTGCCCAAGTGTTTCATCGCGCCCGGTGTAGGGCCGCAGGGCAGGCGAAGGGAACCAGATTGTCTTGCCTCGCGCCTAGCTCCGATTGCGCGGGCAGGGTCCGAGCTGCTCCATGACGAATCGATAATCGGCCTGCGCGCGCGCCATGTCGGCGGGCGTGTCCGACAGGACGGCCGAACGATCGAGCGAACCCGGCAGGAAGCACGCGAGGCGATACCATTCGAGCGTTTCCGGCGCCGGGGGACGGGCGGACTGATCGACGATTTCCGACCACGAAACGCCCCATTGCGGGGTCTGACCGGGGCGGCGCACCACCGTCATCGACACCGGATCGCCGCCTGCCGTCTCGAGGAATATCTGCGTTTCCGATTCGCCGACGAGCGTGCCGGAGATCGAGATCGCATCGCGCACACCGGTCACTTGCGGCGGCGCGGAACGCGAGACCAGCTGCGAGAGCACGTTCCGCAAGCGCTGTTCGGTCGCCTCGTCCCACAGGACCTGCGCGTCGGGCGCAACGAGACGCAGTGCGCCGGGCTGGCCGGCCACAGGCTTGGCGAACAGCAGGACCGCCTTCTTCTTCAGCTTGGGCGCACGCCCGCGCGAATCGCGCGGCACGTCGACCAGGTACTTGAGCGATTCGCCAACCGGCGAACTGCCCGCGAGCAGGGTCTGCGTCTCGGCCTCGATATAGAGCCGCACCTGCTGGGGCGGTACGTTCGGCGCCCGCTCGGGCTCGATCTCGACCTGCTTCTTCACCTCTGCCCTAAGGACCAGCTCGGCACCCCCGGCAAGGTCGGCAAGGTCGGCATAGGTCAGGGCGGGGACGGCGGCAGGCTCCTGCGCAGTCGCGCCTCCCCCTGCAAGCGGAAGGGTCGTGGCGAGCCCGAGGGCGAGTGCGGTCTTGAGCGTAGCGTGTTTCATATTGCGACCCTTAGACATTCGCGCATGAACGCGGAACGAATTTCCTGTTTCACGTGTTCAGGGAGTCAGGCGTGAATCGCGCGTTAACCGATAAAGCGTTTGCTTGGCTTTCGACTCGTAGCTAAGGACGCGCCCTGAGAGATGCAGGTCGGGAGCCTGCACGAGGAGTAGGCCCTGACCGGGCCTGACGGGTCCGGTAAGCCGTAACGGCATCAGGTGCGTCAGGCGTTCAGGGTAGACAGAAGGGTTGAGTCTCTGGCAGGGCAGTCTGCCTTGCCTAGGGGTGAGAGGCCGGGCCCATGCCCGGCGCATGATAATGGAGTGATGCGACTGAATGGCTTACGCTGACCAAGAGATGAGCGGTAACAAGATTATCGCAATCATCATCGTGGCGCTGATCCATATCGCAATCGGCTACGTTCTCATCACCGGTCTTGCTTATGAAGCGGTGCAGAATGTGGTCGAGCGCGTGACGACGGTGGACATCGAAGATGAACCGCCGCCCGAGCCCGAGGATGAGCCGCCGCCCCCGGAAGATGTGCCCGAGACGGTCCCGCCGCCCCCGGTTGCTCCGCCGCCGCCGATCAACGTGGCTACCACGCCGCCGCAGATCCGCGTCACGGATACGCCGCCGCCGCCGGCTCCGATCGCCGTGCGCATTCCGCCGCCCGGTCCGCCCCCCGGACCGCCGCCGCCCCCGCCGCCGCGTTTCCAGCCTAAGAACCCGGAACCGCGCAACAACCCGGGTGGCTGGGTTACCGATAACGACTATCGCTCGAGCTGGATTCGTCGCGAATACCAGGGCGTGGTCGGCTTCTCGGTTACCGTGGGCACGGACGGCCGTGTCCAGAGCTGCCGCGTGACCCGTTCGAGCGGACATTCCGAACTCGACGAGGCCACCTGTAGCCTGGTTGAACGACGGGCGCGTTTCCGCCCGGCAACCGACGGCAACGGCGATGAGACTACGGGTACCTACTCGCAGTCGGTCCGCTGGCAGATTCCGGAATAAGGTAAAGGAGCGCGATACCGAGATTCCGCGGATCGCAAGTTTGGATTACACGTCTTTTTGAGAGGACACTCGCAATGATTATTGAACTTCTAGCCGCAGCTGCCGGCGATAATGAAATGAAGAACCAGTTCGGGTTCTGGGAAGCCATGAATCAGGGTGGCGCGATCGCATGGTCGATCTTCGGCGTCCTGGTCATCATGTCGGTCGGCTCGTTCTACATCCTGATCACGAAGCTCCTCGAGCAGAACAAGATCATGCGTCAGTACAAGGACGTCCGCGCAAGCTTCTGGCGTGCCGGCAGCCTTCGTGAAGGCGCCAACAAGCTCGAGAAGAACAGCGCATGGCGCCAGCTCGTCGACGATGCCCTCAAGGCTGAAGACGAGCACGGCAAGATGACCGACAGCCTCGAAGCCCACGACTGGATGGTCGGCTCGCTGACCCGTTCGGAAGCTTCGATCAACGCCAAGCTCGCGGGCGGCCTGCCGTTCCTCGCAACGACCGGTGCAACCGCTCCGTTCGTCGGCCTGCTCGGTACGGTTATCGGTATCTACCGCGCACTGATCAACATCGGCCTCGCCGGTTCGGCTTCGATCGACAAGGTCGCTGGCCCGGTCGGTGAAGCACTGATCATGACCGCCATCGGTCTGCTCGTCGCGGTCCCGGCCGTGCTTGCATACAACTGGCTGCAGAGCCGCAACAAGCGCATCGCTTCGATGCTGCACGGCTTCTCGACCGACCTCCTGGCGAACATCAACTCGAAGGGTGCCGTTCGCCCGGCCGTCATGACCAAGACGTCGACCCAGCAGGCTGGCAAGGCTGCATCGACCGCTCCGGCTGCAAAGCCGGCTGCCGCGGTCCCGCCGAAGAAGGCCTGATCGAGACGATTGCGGGGGAAGCCGGTCATGCCTGCCTCCCCCGCCCGTCACGATAGAAAAAGTCAGGATAGGATTTAAACCATGGCCATTTCCACGGGAGGCGACGGCGGCGAGACGCCGATGTCGGACATCAACACCACGCCGCTCGTCGACGTGATGCTCGTCCTTCTCATCATCTTCCTGATCGCCGTCCCGGTCGCAATCCAGACGATCGAAGAGCTTCGTATTCCGATCCTCGAATCGATCGAATCGGACGACAAGGTCGAGAACCTGCTGCTCACCGTCTCGACGACGGACGCATCGGGTGCGACTGCCGGTACGGTGGACTCGGGCTTTACCGGGGCGACCCGCGACGGCGAATGCCGGGTGTATTTCAACAATATCACCCCGGTTACCTCGCAGGAACTCTACGACCTCGCGTTCGAACGCCTCGACAACATCGTCCAGCGTGCGGGCGGCGCGGACCAGCTTCGGGAAAACCCGGACCTGATCCCGCAGGTGCACATTCGCGGCGACGTGAATGCACCGTGGCGCTGCATCGCGGGCACGATCTACAACGTCCAGGCCGCTGGTTACCCGACGGTCGGCTTCATCTCCAACCCGGTCGACCCGAACGGCTGACCGGCGCGGAACGAAGAAACTTAGGAGTACATCACCATGGCAATGTCAGGCGGCAAGGACGATGGCGAGCCGATGATGGAAATGAACACGACGCCGCTTATCGACGTCATGCTCGTTCTCCTCATCATGTTCATCATCACCATCCCGGTTGCGACCCACTCGGTGAACATCGACCTCCCGGTGCCGGATAACAACCCGCCCCCGGAAGACATGATCGACCCGATCAAGAACAAGATCGTGCTCACGCAGGATGGCACCATTCTCTGGAATGGCGAAGGCATCTCGGAGAGCGAGCTCGTTCGCAACCTGAACATCACGAAGGACATCGATCCGGAGCCGGAACTGCAGTTCGAACCCGAACCGCTCGCCAGCTACGAGATCTCGGTCCAGACGCTCAACATCATCAAGGCGAGCGGCGTGACCAAGTTCGGCTTCGTCGGGAACGAGAAGTACCGGACCTTCGGCAAGGAAGGCGGCGTGCAGTAAGCACCCGGTCGACCCATCAAAGAGACAGAAGGGGCGGAGCGATCCGCCCCTTTTTCTTTGCGCGCTTCGTTTTCCGGGACCGCCGCTAGCCCTTGCCTGACCGCTCCGCTCGCGATCGGTTGCGGCTGAAAACGCGATACTTCTTGCTCACCCCTCATAGTATGTGATGTTATTACATCAATAAGGAGAGGTGCGATGGCCGGAAGCGTGATGATAGATGGCGAAATGCCGATGAGCGAGCTCAACACCACGCCGCTGATCGACGTGATGTTGGTGCTGCTGGTGATGTTCATCATCACCATCCCCGTCGCGACCCATTCGATCCCGGTCGACCTGCCGTCCAACTGCCAGCCGAACTGCCCGGACATTCCCGAGCCCAGTTCGCTGAAGAACAAGATCGTCATCGACACGCAGGACCGCATCTTGTGGAACGGGACGGCGGTGAACGAGGCGCAGCTCGCCCTGCTGCTTGGCGAAACCCGCGACATGGATGTCGAGCCCGAGCTCCAGTTCGAGCCCGAGCCGCTTGCCAGCTACCGTACCGCGGTTCGCACGCTCAGCATCATTAAGGCCAGCGGGGTCACGAAGTTCGGCTTCGTCGGCAACGAGAAATACCGCGAATTCGATGCGGGTGCCTGAACGCCCGATCTTCGACCACGGCCAGCCGATCTGGCGCTTGGTTGACGGCAGTCGCTTTCCCTACACCTCGCCCAGCGGGTCGACCCGCATGGCCGCATCGGCGAGGCTTTCCGCTTCGAGCAGCAATTCATCGTCGACCGCGCCCTGCGGGATGCTCTCGCGCCCGATCATCACCATTACCGGCACGGCGAGCGGGCTGACCCGGTCGAGCTCGACATGCACCAGCTGCTCCGCCGAGCGGTCGAGGAGCGAGCCGAGTCGCCCCACATCGGTCATCCGCTCGCGCGCATCGGCCCACGCCGCCTCGAGCAGCACATGATCGGGCTCGTGCTTGCGCAGCACGTCGTAGATGAGGTCGGTCGAAAAGGT
The DNA here is from genome assembly GCF_004114695.1 of Erythrobacter sp. HKB08. NCBI lineage: Bacteria > Pseudomonadati > Pseudomonadota > Alphaproteobacteria > Sphingomonadales > Erythrobacteraceae > Erythrobacter > Erythrobacter sp. HKB08. The sequence continues at coordinate 668,133 of NZ_CP035310.1, read as the reverse complement.
GACCTGCTTGCCAGTCTTGCGCTTGCCCGGATGCTGGCGCTCGACCAGACCGCCGATTACCGCGACTTCGCGGAACGCGCGGCGCAGCAGGTGCGAATCCTGCACCCATTCGACGAATTCCTCGGCGAGGATGTCGGGCGAGAGGAGCGGCGCGGGGTCTTTCACCGGCCGCAATCCCCACACCGCGAGCGAATAGTCGTTGGCAACGAACCCGCCCGGCATCAGCCCGCGGTCGTTCATCCGCCGGGTGATCAGCATCCCGAGCGACTGGTTCGCGTTCCACCCCTCGAACGTATAATAGACCGTGTAATGCCGCTTGGCGTGCGGGAAGCTCTCGACCAGCAGCATCTCCGGCCCCGGCAGTTGCGAGCGCCAGTCCTGCACTTCGAGCCATTCGCGCACATCGTCGGGAAAGCGGCCCCAGCCTGCCCGGTCGGCGACCATCTCGCGCACGCGGTCGGCAAGGTGGGTGGTAAGTGGCATGCGAGCCCCGCCGTAGGAGGGGATCATCGCCGCCTTGGACGAGCCGCGGACGATCACGTCCATGTCCTTCAGCTGCTCGACCTCGACGGTCATGCCGGCAAAGGCGAAGGTATCTCCGGGCGATAGCTGGGCGGCGAAGCGTTCCTCCACCTTGCCGAGCGAGCGGCCGTTCTTGAAGCGGACCGTCAGCATCTCGCCGTCGATGATGATCCCGGCATTTAGCCGGTGGCGCGCCGCCTGTTCGGGGTGGGCAAGCCGCCAGACGCCCTGCTTGTCGCGCACGATGCGGCGGAACTTGTCGTAGGCGCGCAGCGAATATCCGCCGGTCGCCACGAAGTTCAGCACGCGCTGCCATACATCTTCGTCGATCCAAGCATAGGACAGCGAGGAACGCACCTCGCGCAGCAATTCCTCTTCCTGGAACGGTGCGGCGCAGGCGCAGGCCATCACGTGCTGGGCGAGGACGTCGAGGCCGCCGGGACGGAATTCCTCCCCGTCGCGCCTGCCTTCTTCCACCGCGTCGCGCGCTGCAGTCGCCTCGAGGAATTCGAACCGGTTGCCGGGTACCAGCACGGCGCGGCTCGGCAGGTCGAGCCGGTGGTTGGCCCGGCCGATCCGTTGCAGCAGGCGCGAGGAGCCCTTGGGCGCGCCCATCTGCACCACGCAATCGACATCGCCCCAGTCGACACCGAGGTCGAGGCTTGCCGTTGCCACCAGCGCGCGCAATTCGCCGCGCGCTATCGCGCCTTCGACCTTGCGCCGCGCCTCGCGGCTTAGCGAGCCGTGGTGGATGCCGATCGGCAGGTTTTCCTCGTTGACGTCCCACAGGTTCTGGAAGGTGTATTCGGCGAGGAAACGCGTGTTGGTGAAGACGATGGTCGTGCTGTTGTCCGCGATCAGCTGCATCAGCTGCGGGATCGCCCAGGTCGCGGCATGGCCGCCCCACGGCACGCGCTCTTCGTCCGGGAGGAGAATCTCGATCTGCGGATCGGCGCCCTTCTCGCCCACTACCAGCTCGACCTCGTCGATATCGCCGAACGGGGCAAGCCATTCGCGGAACGCCTCGGGCTGGGCGACCGTAGCCGAAAGGGCGCTTCGTTTGAGGCCCGGCGCAATAGCCTGAAGCCGCGCGAGGCTGAGCGCCAGCAGGTCGCCGCGCTTGCCGGTCGCGAAGGCGTGGATTTCGTCGATCACGATGCGGTTGAGCGAGCGGAACAGCTCGAAGCTGTCGGGATAGCTGAGCAGCAGCGAGAGCGATTCCGGCGTCGTCAGCAGGACATGCGGCGGCTTGCTGCGTTGGCGACGCTTACGGTCCGACGGAGTATCGCCGCTGCGGGTTTCGACCTTCAGCGGCAGCCCCATCTCCTCGACCGGGGTGACGAGGTTGCGCTGCACGTCATGCGCCAGCGCCTTGAGCGGAGAGACATAGAGCGTGTGCAGCCCCTCGGGCGCGCCGTCTTCCCCGAACGTCGAGGGACAGAAATCGGCGAGCGTCGGCAGGAACCCGGCGAGCGTCTTGCCTGCCCCGGTATCGGCGACAAGCAGCGCATGATGCCCGCGCCGGTCGGCATCGAACATGTCGCGCTGGTGCGACCGGATTCGCCAGTCGCGCCCCGCAAACCACGCCTCGATCTCGGGCGGTATGGTCGCCGCATCGCCCATTCAGCGCGTGCAGGCAGAGGTAGGAAAGTTACACATGTGACAGGGTTCCAGCGCGGAAGCCCTGCCGATGGTTCCTGATTTCGTCAGTTGCCCGCCGCCTCTTCGATATCCTCGGCGGCGGCCTCGACCGCTGCATTGGCGCCGATACCGATGGAAACCATCTGCTCCAGTTCCTCGACGCTGATGCCGGTCAGGGCCGAAATGCGCGCCTTTTCCGCATCGCTCAACTCGGAGAAGGTGCGCACCGCCGGCAGGTCCGCGGTTGCCGCCTTCAGCCTTTCCTCCATAGCGCCGATCGTGCCCATCATGGCGGGCATCGCTTCCATCGTCGCTGCCATGACCCGCGGATCGCTCGCCATGGTGAAGCTCTTGCGGGCATAGGCCGCGCCCGACGGGGTGGAGAAGAAGGCGTCGATATCGACCAGCTCGGCCCTCGTGAAATGGATCGCGTAAAGCTCCGACATGGCCTTGCGCATCGGGCCTTCCATCACCGCCATCATGTCGCCCATCACCTCGGGCATGAGGTCGGCTTCGCGCTTGCGCCGCTCGCGCCAGGCGGGATCGACCATATTGGCGATTTCCTGCGCCTGCGCTTCCTCCAGCTGGACATCCATGCCGTAGAGGCCGAGCTGCTCGGCGACGTAGGAGCGTGCATCGGCCTGCGCCATCGCCGACAGCGGGCCGAGCATGCCGTTGAACATCTCGCCCATCATGTCCTGCATCGCGCCTTCGGGGATGACCTTGTCGACGATCTGCGTCGCGAGCGGCAGGCGCGCGAGCTGTTCCTCGGTCAGCGGCTCGGCCTCGAACATCGCGGCCATGCTGGCGAAGGGATCCTCCGTCGCCATTTCGTCCTGCGCCAGGGCAGGCTGGGACAGGAGCGAAAGAGCCGCACCGGCGGCGAGCAGGGTCTTGCGGAACATGGTCGTGCGATCCTTTCGCGAAGAAATCAGTGGCCCACGCTTTCGCCGCGTTCGAGGCCGGACAAGGCAAGCTGTTCGTCGATCTGGGCGATGAGCCGCGCAAGGCCCGCCTCGTCCTCGCTTTCGGCGCGCGCGACGAGGACGTCTTGCGTGTTCGAGGCCCGCAGCAGCCACCAACCGTCATCGGTGGTGACGCGCACGCCGTCGGTCCCGTCGACATCGGCCGGACTGTCCGCCAACCGCGCCTTGACCTCGTCGATCGCGGCGAACTTGCGCTCTTCGTCGACTTGGAAGCGCATTTCCGGCGTGTTGACCATCGCGGGCATCTCGCCCCGTAACTGCGTCACCGACTTGCCGAGCCGCGCGGAGGCGGCGAGCAGGCGGACCCCGGCATACAGCGCATCGTCATAGCCGTAGTAATCGTCGGCGAAGAAGACATGGCCGCTCATCTCGCCGGCCAGCGGCGCGCCTGTTTCCTTCATTTTGGACTTAATCAGCGAGTGGCCGGTCTTCCACATGACCGGCTTGCCGCCATGCTTCGCGACATGGTCGAACAGCGCGCGGCTCGCCTTCACATCGGCGATCACCGTCGCACTAGGTAGTCTTGCGAGGAGGTCTTCGGCGTAAATCATGAGTAACTGATCACCCCAGATGACACGGCCTTCGCCGTCGATCGCGCCGATCCGGTCGCCATCGCCGTCGAATGCCACTCCGAAGTCGAGGTTCTTCTCGGCGACGAGCGTCTTCAGGTCGGCCAGGTTGGCTTCGACAGTGGGATCGGGATGATGATTGGGAAACGAACCGTCGACTTCAGTGAACAGCAGGTGATGCTCCCCCGGAAGCCGGGCGGCGAGCTTTTCGAGCGCCGGGCCGGCCGCGCCGTTGCCCGCGTCCCAGCCGACCTTGATACCGGCGAGCGCGCCTGCATCGATGGACGCGAGGGGCTCGAGCATGCGCTCGATATAGGCGTCGAGGACATCGCGGGTGGAGGAGCTTCCCGCCCCGTCGTCCCAGTCGCCCGCGGCCGCCATTTCACCGAGTTTCAGGATGTCCGCCCCGAAAAACGGTCGGCCCTGAAGTACCATTTTGAAGCCGTTGTAATTGGCGGGATTGTGGCTGCCAGTTATCTGAATGCCGCCCTGCACATCTTCGGCTGAGGCTTCCGCGTAATAGAGCATCGGCGTCGGCCCCATGCCGATCCGCACGACGTCGCAGCCGCTCGCCGTCAGCCCTTCGACCAGCGCGTGTTCGAGCATCGGCGAGCTGACACGCCCGTCGTAACCGACCGCCACCGTCGTCCCGCCCGCGCGCCGCAAAAGGGTTGCGAACCCGCGCCCGATCGCGCGCGCATCGTCGGGACCGAGCGTTTCGCCGATTATCCCGCGGATATCATATTCGCGCAGCACGGTCGGGTGGAACTGATGAGTCATTCGGGCCGCGCTCCTTCGTCGGGCAATTCGTCGAGCAGCAGGTCGCGCGCGGCATCCGCCTCGTGCACCTGCGCATTGCTGCCGCCCTTGTCCGGATGGACCATGGCGACGAGCCGCTTGTGCGCTGCGATTATGTCATTCCTGCTAGCGCCGCTTTCCACGCGCAGTAGCCTGCGCGCCTGGAAGATCGCCTGGCTGCGGGTCGACTTGGTGGACAGGAAGGCCCAGGGCCATTCACCGAGCGCCCAGCGGAAGATCAGCACGAAGAGGCCGATGATGAGCGCGTATTTGAGCACGTGTCAGGCCAGCTCCAGCTGCGGGCTGCCATTTCGCTCCGGGATATTGAGATGCAACCCGGCGAGCAGCGCACGCATCTCCTGACGCGCGACGAGGTGACTGGTTCCAAGTTCGCCCAGGTGCCCCTTGTCGAGCAGGGTCAGCCCGCTCGGGAAAAGCTCGCGGTAGATCACGCGCTCCGACAGGCCCTTTACCACGCGGAAGCCGGCGCGCTTGGACAATTCGTGCAGCGCCTTCTCGATACGCTGCATGTTGCGCGCCTCGACATGGCCGGAACGGTTGCGCACCACGACCCAGTCGATTTCCTTGCGCTGCTGCATCGCGCGCGTCTTGCGCGTTTCCCAGATCAGCTCGGCATAGAAGCTCAGGCGGCGGACCTTGAAGGTTTCCGCGTCGACCTGCCCGATGAGATCGAAATCGACGAAACTGTCGTTGAGCGGCGTGACCAGCGTGTCCGCACCGGTTGCGGCGTGGCGGGCATACTGGTCGTCGCGGCCCGGCGTATCGAGGATGATGAAATCCATCCCTTCGCCGACACGCTCGATCATCGCGTCGAGCTCTTGAGTGCTGTCGCCGCGGAACACTTCGCAGCTGGCCGTCGGCAGGTCGATCGCGCGGCGCTGCATGGTCTCTGCGCGGTTCTCGAAATAGCGGTGCATGGTACGCTGGCGCGGGTCGAGATCGATCGCGCCGACCTTCGCCCCCCGATAGGCAAGCGCGACCGCGACATGCACAGCCGTGGTCGATTTGCCCGTGCCGCCCTTCTCATTGGCGAAAGTGATACGGTGCGGGCGGGTATTCGACACGTGCGCTGGCCTTCCTGCTGCTTGCTACGAGGCGGGACCGGGGTCTATCTGCGGGCCCGTTCAAGTGTTTATCGGAGGGGCCGAAGCCGTGCAAACCGTCAACCATCTCGATGTGTTGAGAAACGCCGTCGCAAAATTGCGCGAGGGCGGCAGGACGCTGGCGCTCGTCCCGACCATGGGGGCGCTGCATGAAGGGCACCTGACGCTGGTGCGCGAGGCGAAGAAGCTGGCCGACACGGTCGCCGTCTCGATCTTCGTCAACCCGACGCAGTTCGGCCCGAACGAGGACCTCGACGCCTATCCGCGCCAGCTGGAGGAAGACAGCCGGATGCTCGAGACTGAGGGCATCGACCTGCTGTGGGCGCCGACGGTCGAGGAAATGTATCCGGGCGGTTTCGCCACCTCGATCAGCGTGAGCGGGGTGAGCTCGGGCTTTTGCGGGGCCGACCGGCCCGGGCATTTCGACGGTGTGGCAACGGTGGTGAACAAGCTGTTCCACCAGGTGCTGCCCGACATCGCCTGTTTCGGCGAGAAGGACTGGCAGCAGCTTGCGGTGATCCGCCGCATGGCGCGCGACCTCGACCTCACCCGCCCGCATGTCTCCGCAATTCGCGGGGTGCCGACCGTGCGCGAGGCGGACGGGCTCGCGATGTCGAGCCGCAATCGCTACCTCTCGCCGGAACAGCGCGAGGCCGCCGGCACGCTCCCGCGCGCGATGAAGGAAGCGATCGCGCGAATCGAGGACGGGCAGGACGTGACGCGAACGCTTGCCGCATTCGAGGACGAGCTACTGGGCGCAGGCTTCGACCGGGTCGACTATGCCGACCTCGCCGATGCTGCGAGCCTCGAAGTTCTTACGCAAACCATTGAAAAGCCGATGCGAATGCTCGTGGCAGCGCGGATCGGCGGCACACGCCTGATCGACAACATGGCTGTCGGCTGAATACCAAGACCCGCGACGCGTCCCCCGTATTGGTGACATGCGGGCGGGTGATCGCATCCCTATTAACCCTCGCGACGCGAAGAGCGCTTCAAGTGCCCTTCGGGTTGCAACGGGTCGGGCATGCCGACCTTCCAGGGCCGGTATGCCCGGCTTTCGACGAAAGACCCCTCCCCCCTTTCGCGAACACCAGACGGGGCGGCGCAGCCACAACGGCGCGCCGCCCCGTTCAGTTTTGGGCAGCTCCTACGACCAGCTGCGCTTGCGCACGTCCTCGAAGGAATGCCGCACCAGCATCTCGCCATTGCGCCATACCGGGCGCAGCAGGTCGGCACCGGCGTCGACCTCGTCGAGCCTGCGTGCAACCATCCGGCCGTTTTCCTCGACCACCGCCTGGCGCCCGGCCTTGGACGCCTTGCCCGGATCGGTCTTCGGATCCTTCGAGACGTCGTGCCAGCTGCCTTCGGCATCGCGCATGGCGTTTGCCTTCATCGCGAAGCGCAGCGTGTCGCGGTTGACCTGCTGCAGCAGCCCGCCGCCCATGCCGAAAGCGATGTTGTCAATCGCGAAGCCGTCGGACACCAGTCGGGCGACCAGCCGCTCGATGCTGTCGACGTTCATCCCGTCGCCCTGGATCACGCGGACATGCGGGTCGAGCACGCGGTAGCCCTTGGCATTGGTCGCGCCCCCGAAGATCTCCCACAGCCGCGCAAGCGTGCGGGCAGGCGTTTCGACCGGGTCGCCGCTGTCGGGCCGCACGACCAGCGTGCCCCGCCGCGAGAGGACCTTGTCCTTCAGGCTGCCGCCCCAGATCGCCTCGACCGCATTGTCGAGATCGTAGCTGTCGGAGACGACCGCAACGAGGCCGCCTTCGCCTTCGAAGCTGTCGAGCATGTTCTCGTAGGCTGCCGCCTCGCGCGCTTCGCCCCAGCTCGTCATCGTGCTGTGCTCGGCTGCCGGGATGGAGAAGCCGGGCATGTCGGCGCCGTAATAGCGCCGCGCCGCCATGATGCCTTCGAGCGTGTCGGTCCCGGCGAAATTGACGAGATGCGCCATCCCGCCGAGCGCAGCGCTTTCGCCGCTCGATACGCCGCGTGCGCCGAAATCGTGCAGCTTGAAGGGCAATTGCCCGGCCGGGTCTTCGCTCGTCTGCTCGAGCCCTGCGGCAATCACACTCTTGCACTTGCGGCTGAGCGTGCCGACCGTCGTGGGATACCACACCGCTCGCAGCAGCGCCGTTTCGATGAAGGTCGTCAGCCACGGCATGCGCTCGTCCGTATTGACCACCTGGAAAAGCGGGACCGAGGTCGGGACCATCGCGCCTTCGGGCAGCGCGCTGATTTCCAGCGGCAGGTAGCCGCCGTATTCGCTCACGATCGCATCCCAGCCTGCGCGGTTGAAGGGGACGCCGTGCGCGGCGCAGATCGCTTCGGCCTCGTCGACATCGGCAGCGCTCACCGGCTTGCCGAGATAGTCGATCAGGAAGGGCTGCAGGCCGAGAAACAGCACTTCGTCGGCGAAGCCGTTGGTACGGCTCTCGCCATAGGCGCTGATCAGCCGCGCCTCGGGCGGATACTGCAGGAAGTGGCTGTGCTTGTAGCTGTCGGTAGCCAGGATCAGGTTCTGCATGATGTGAACTCCTCACATGCTTGGGGTGTTGGTGGCGCGAGGCTCCCCCGCGCCGGTGAAATCAGAGGTCGGCCATCTGCTCGATGATCGACCAGTGGTCCTCGAACAGCATCTGCGGCTCGAGTTCGCCGAGGCGGTACCAGCGCGCGTGGGCCGCATCGTCGCCGCCCTTCACTTTCGCGAGATTGCGCCGCTCGGGCAGGCGGAAAAGAAACGCGTGGGTGATGATCCGCCCCCGCAGCGAACGGCCCGGCGCATCGAACACGCGCGTCGCGCTATCCTCGATGAAGCTGGACAGCATGGCCGGCGGGATCTGGCCCTTGCTATCGGAAATCCCCGTCTCCTCGCGCAGCTCGCGGATCGCCGCATCGCGGATTCGCTCGTCCTTGCCGACGAAGCCGCCGGGCAGCGCGAGCAGGCCCTTGCCGGGCAACTGGCCGCGCCCGACGAGCAGGATGTGGCCCGCCTGGATCACCACCGCATCGGCCGTGACGAATGGCCCCTCGCCCCATTCCTGCGGATAGGCATCGAGATACTCGCGCTCGGCGAGCAGCATCTTGAACGCCTCGCCCTTCGCGAACTCCTCGAGCTGTTCGGCGACACCTTTCGACAGGATCGAGGAGGGCACTTCGGGAATGCGGCGGAACAGCCGGTCGCGAATGTCGCTCGCGCCGAAAGTGCCGTGCTGGCTGTCGATCTGGATGCTGTCCCACTCGGGAAAGAGCTTGAGATAGAAGCTCGAATTGTCCTTGCCGTAGCCGGCGAGCGCGATGCGGAAATCCTTGATCCCGTTGGCAGGGAAGCCTTCCGGATTGCCTTCGCGCAGCACGATCTCGCGCACCCGGCGCTGCACTTCGGCAACCCAGGCGGTGTCGGAATAGAGATGGTCGTCGAGCGGCTCGACGATCAGCCGTCCCTGCGCCATTTCATAGGCGAAGGCCGCGCGCAGCATGTGCTCGCGCTCGGCATAGCTGAAGGGATTGCGCGGATCGCGCGCGACATTGGCCGAACCGACGAGCACGATGAGCTTGTCGACACGCTCCAGCGCTTCGCGGATGACGTATTCGTGGCCGATGTGAAGGGGTTGGAAGCGTCCGATAAAGACGCCGAAATGGGCGCGCTGGCCCTTGGCTTGGTCTGCCATGATCGAGACTCCCTCGATTGATGTAACGCCAGCGGACTCCCCGATGGCTTTGCGCAGGATGCGCCCGGACACTCGCCCGGTCAAATGCAAGTTTCGCAGGGACTTGTTGCGCGCCGGTTAACACGCATGCGGGTTCGACCGGCGCGATGGACTTGGACGCCGCGGCTTCCTACAAACCGGCGCAACGAACAGGGAGAGTCGTTTTCATGAAATATACCGTCGCATCGGTCCTTGCCGCGCTGCTCGTCGCCCCCGCCGTGTCCGCGCAGGAGGCCACCCCGCTCGGCGCTGGCGCAGAAACGGAAGACACCTCGGACAATGGCGAAAGCAAGGAATGGGATGTCACCAACCCGCCGCGCTTCGACCTCAACCCGGTCGAGATCGATGTCGACGAGGGCAGCTGGATGGATGTCGACGTCAGCCCCGACGGCTCGACCCTCGCATTCTCGCTGCTGGGCGACATCTACACCATGCCGATTTCCGGCGGCACGCCGACGCGCATTGCAGAAGGTCTCGCATGGGAAGTGCAGCCGCGCTTTTCGCCCGATGGCAGCCGCATCGCCTTCACCTCCGACCGAGCAGGCGGCGACAATATCTGGCTGATGGACCGCGACGGCTCCAACAAGCAGCAGCTCACCAGGGAAAGCTTCCGGCTCTTGAACCAGCCGAGCTGGAGCCCGGACGGGCGCTTCATCGCGGCGAAGAAGCATTTCACCACCGGCCGTTCGCTCGGCACGGGTGAAGTGTGGCTCTACCACGTCTCGGGCGGCGGCGGCGTAAAGCTGGTCAAGCGCCCGAACGAGACGCACCAGAAGGAACTGGGCGAGCCGACCTATTCGCCCGACGGCAGTGCGATCTACTACACGCGCAATACGACCGGCGGACCGATCTTCGAATATGCGCAGGATTCCAATTCCGGCATTTTCGCGATCGAGCGCTACGACGTCGAGACCGGCGAAATCACCACTGCGGTCGACGGCTTTGGCGGCGCGGTCCGCCCGACGCCTTCGCCCGATGGCAAGAGCATCGCTTTCGTGCGGCGCGACAAGGACCAGTCGCAGCTGTGGGTCAAGAACCTCGAAACCGGGACCGAGCGCATGGTCTACGGCGCGCTCGACCAGGACGTGCAGGAAACCTGGGCGGTCACCGGGGTCTATCCGAACATGGACTGGACGCCCGACAGCCGCGACATCGTGTTCTGGGCGGGCGGCAAGCTCAACCGCGTCAACGCCTCGACCGGCCAGGCGAGCGAGATTCCCTTCCGCGTGAAGGACATTCGCCTGATCGCCTCTGCGCCGCATCCGGTGATCAAGGTTGCGCCCGACAGCTTCACCACTTCGATCCCGAAATACGCCAGCGTCTCGCCCGACGGCGGGCAGGTCGTCTTCGAGACGCTGGGCAAACTCTACGTCAAATCGACCGGCGGCGGCGAACCGCGCAGGCTGACGGCGAGCAGCGACGACAGCCTCGAGGCTTTCCCCGCATGGTCGCGTGACGGCAGCCGCATCGCCTTCGTGCGCTGGAGCGACGAGGGGCTCGGCCGCATCGTGACGGTCGATGCACGCGGCCGCGGCGAGCGCATGGTGACGAGCCAGCCGGGCCATTATCGCAACCCGCAATTCTCGCCCGACGGCCAGACCATCGTCTTCGAAAAAGGCAGCGGCGGCTACCTGACCGCGCCCGAATATTCCGAGAACCCGGGCGTCTACCGCGTTCCGGCAAGCGGCGGCCGGGCACAGCTCGTCAGCCGCAGCGGCGGTTCGCCGCAGTTCGGCGCTGCGAACGACCGCGTTTTCATGCTGCGCGGCGGCGACGGGCTGCAGCTCGTCTCGACCAACCTCGAGGGCGAGGACGAGCGCACCCATGCGACGGGCGAGCTGGTCAACGACTACCGCGTGTCGCCGGACGGGCGTTTCGTTGCCTTCCGCCAGAACTACGAGGTCTTCGCCATGCCGCTGCTTCCGGGCGGCGCGAGCGTTTCGGTCGACAAGGGATCGAGCGCGCTTCCCGTGACCCGCGCGAGCAAGGGCGGCGCGGACTACATCGGCTGGTCGCGCGATGGCGACCGCCTGCACTGGAGCCTCGGCCCGACGCTCTACACCGTGTCGACCGGCGCGCTGTTCCCCTCTGCGCCCGGTGCCGAGACCGACTTCACCCCGCCGACCACCGGTGTCTCGCTCGCGATGACGCAGGCCAAGGCCGTCCCGGATACGCGCCTCGCGCTGACCGGCGCGCGGGTGCTGACCATGACCGGTGACGGCGCAGGCGCGATCGAGGATGGCGTGGTGCTGGTCGAAGGCGACCGTATCCGCGCCGTCGGCACTCGCGGCGACGTGGCGATCCCCGCCGGCTTCCGCGAAGTCGACATGAACGGCAAGGTCATCATGCCCGGTCTCGTCGATGCGCATGCGCACGGGCCGCAGGGCACTGCCGATCTCGTCCCGCAGCAGAACTGGACCCTCGTCCAGCAGCTCGCACTCGGGACGACGACGATGTTCGATCCCAGTTCCTCGGCGAGCCAGATTTTCGCTGCATCGGAACGCCAGCGTGCAGGCAAGCTGCTTGCCCCGCGCCTCTTCTCGACCGGCGAGATCATCTATGGCGCGAAGGCTCCGAGCGTTTATGCCGAGATCAACAGCTATGAGGATGCGCTCGCCCATGTGCGCCGGATCAAGGCGCAGGGCGGCGTCGCGGTGAAGAACTACAACCAGCCGCGCCGCGAGCAGCGCCAGATGGTCGTCGCCGCCTCGCGCGCCGAGAACATGCTGGTGGTGGCCGAGGGCGGCTCGCTGTTCGGCATGGACATGAACCTCGTCGCCGACGGCAATTCGACGGTCGAGCACAATGTCCCGCTCAACATCTTCTACGACGACGTGGTGCAGTTCTTCGGCGGCAGCGACACCAATTACACGCCGACCATCGTGGTGACCTATGGCGGCCTTGCAGGCGATCCCTACTGGCGCCAGGCGACCGACGTGTTCGACAACCCGCTGCTCGTCCACACCCCGCCGCGCCAGCTGCTCGCATCGACCGCGCGCCGGACCAAGGCGCCCGACTGGGCCTTCGTCGACGACGACAATGCGCGCGAGGCGAAAAAGCTCGCCGATGCGGGCGTGCTCGTCTCGATCGGTGCGCACGGCCAGCAGGCCGGCATCGCGGCGCATTGGGAGCTGTGGAGCTTCGTGCGCGGCGGGATGAGCCCGACCGAGGCTTTGCGCGCAGGCACCATCATCCCGGCAAGGTCGCTCGGCATGGACCGCGAGATCGGCAGCCTCGAGGCGGGCAAGCTCGCCGACCTCTTGGTGCTTTCGGCCGACCCCACCGTCGATATTTCGAACTCCGACGATATCGAACGCGTGATGGTCGGCGGCCGGATGTACGATGCGGCGACCATGAACGAGGTCGAAACCGGTTCGTCCCGGCGCCTCAGGTACTGGTGGGAGGACTGATTTTCGGGGGAGCGAGTTGGAGCGGGTAGCGGGGAATCGAAGCGGCGAAGCCGCGTAGATGAACGAGCGGAGCGAGGACAATCGAACCCGCTTCGCTCGACCGCTCCAGCTTGCACAACGCTTTGGGAAGTTGGAGCGGGTAGCGGGAATCGAACCCGCATAACCAGCTTGGAAGGCTGGGGCTTTACCACTAAGCTATACCCGCCCGCTCGGTCGCGCCGATTGCCACTGCGCGCTGGCTCCGTCAATAGAGCGCTTTCCTTGCGGCAATCATAACTTGATTGCGCCGGCATGCCCCCGCACTACTTCGCGAGGCATATGCGCGAGCTTACCCATCTCGAACGGCTCGAGGCCGAGAGCATCCACATCATGCGTGAGGTGGTGGCCGAGGCCGACAGCCCGGTCATGCTCTATTCGGTCGGCAAGGACAGCGCGGTCATGCTGCACCTGGCGCGCAAGGCCTTCCACCCCGCGCCGCCGCCCTTCCCGCTGCTGCATGTCGATACGACCTGGAAGTTCGCCGAAATGTATGCGCTGCGCGACAAGATGGCGCGCGAGAGCGGGATGGAGCTGCTCGTCTGGCACAACGAGGAAGCACGCGAGCGCGGCATCAACCCGTTCGACCACGGTCCGCTCCATACCGACATGTGGAAGACGCAAGGTCTGAAGCAGGCGCTCGACCATTACGGCTTCGACGCAGCCTTCGGCGGCGCGCGGCGCGACGAGGAGAAGAGCCGCGCGAAGGAGCGCGTATTCTCCTTCCGCACCGCCAGCCACGGATGGGATCCGAAGAACCAGCGGCCCGAGCTGTGGAACCTCTACAACGCGAAGAAGGCGAAGGGCGAAAGCATCCGCGTCTTCCCGCTGTCGAACTGGACCGAGCTCGACATCTGGCAATACATCATGGCCGAAGGCATCGAGATCGTCCCGCTCTACTTCGCCGCCGAACGCCCGACCTTCGAATGGGAAGGCGGGCTGTTCATGGCCGACGACGTCGAGCGGCTCGAGAAGGTTCTCGGCAAGACGCCCGAGATCGCGATGCGTTCGGTCCGCTTCCGCACACTAGGCTGCTGGCCGCTGACCGGCGCGGTCGAGAGCACGGCGACGACCCTGTCTGCAGTCGTGCAGGAAACGCTGCTCACCACCACCAGCGAACGGCAGGGCCGCGTGATCGACAAGGATGCGGGCGGTGCCGGCATGGAGAAGAAGAAGCAGGAGGGCTATTTCTGATGGCCGACCGCAGTTCCTCCTACGAAGCCGACAGCCTGATCGCCGAGGATATCGAGAGCTATCTCGAGCAGCACCAGAACAAGCAGCTGCTGCGCTTCATCACCTGCGGCAGCGTCGACGATGGCAAGTCCACCCTGATCGGGCGGCTGCTCTACGATTCCAAGATGATCTTCGAAGACCAGCTCGCCGCGCTCGAAAGCGACAGTAAGCGGGTCGGCACGCAAGGCCAGGAGATCGACTTTGCGCTGCTGGTCGACGGCCTCGCCGCCGAGCGCGAGCAGGGCATCACCATCGATGTCGCCTACCGGTTCTTCTCGACCGAGAAACGCAAGTTCATCGTCGCCGACTGCCCGGGCCACGAGCAATATACGCGCAACATGGTGACCGGCGCATCGACCGCCGATGCAGCCGTGATCCTCGTCGATGCGCGCAAGGGCGTGCTCGTCCAGACGCGGCGCCACAGCTACATCGCCAAGCTGCTCGGCATCCGGCACATCGTGCTCGCGGTGAACAAGATGGACCTCGTCGATTACGACCGGGCCACTTTCGAGCAGATCGTTGCCGACTATCGCGCCTTCGCGGACGAGATCGGCATCGAGGAGTTTACCGCGATCCCGATCTCGGGCTTTCGCGGCGACAACATTACCGCCGCACCGTCCGGCAACACGCCGTGGTACGACGGGCAGAGCCTGATCCACCACCTCGAGAGCGTCGACCTCGCCAATACGCACGCGCAGGAGCGCGGCTTCCGCATGCCGGTGCAGTGGGTCAATCGCCCCAATCTCGACTTCCGCGGCTTCGCCGGGCTGGTTTCGAGCGGCGCGGTCAAGCCGGGCGATGCTGTACGGGTCGTCCCTTCGGGCAAGACCAGCACGATCAAGTCGATCGAGACCTTCGGCGGCGCGCTCCCTGAAGCGGTCGCGGGCCAGTCGGTCACGCTGACGCTCGAAGACGAAATCGACTGCTCGCGCGGCGACGTGATTGCCGCGGCGGACGATCCGCCCGAGGCTTCCGACCAGTTCGAGGCGACCATCGTGTGGCTGAGCGACGAGGCGATGAAGCCCGGCCGTGGCTACTGGCTCAAGCTTGCGAGCCAGAACGTCACCGCGACGGTGCAGGCTCCGAAATACGAGATCAACGTCAACACGCTCGACCATCTCGCGGCGAAAACGCTCGAGTTGAACGCGATCGGCGTGGCAGAGGTCCACACCGAGAAGCCGATCGTGTTCGAGCCCTATGAAGACAGCCGCGCGCTCGGCGGGTTCATCCTGATCGACAAGATTACCAATGCGACGGTCGGTGCAGGGATGCTGCATTTCAGCCTGCGCCGTGCGCAGAACGTCCACTGGCAGCCGACCGCGATCACGCGCGAGGATCACGCCGCGCTCAAGAACCAGACGCCGCGCGTGCTGTGGTTCACCGGCCTGTCCGGCTCTGGCAAGTCGACCATCGCCAATGCGGTCGAGCAGCGGCTCAGCCTGATGAACCGGCACACCTTCCTGCTCGACGGGGACAATGTTCGCCATGGGCTGAACAAGGACCTGGGCTTCACCGAGACCGACCGGATCGAGAACATCCGCCGCATCGGCGAGGTCGCCAAGCTGATGACCGATGCTGGCCTGATCGTGCTCACTGCCTTCATCAGTCCTTTTCGCGCCGAGCGCGAGATGGTGCGCAAGATGATGGCGGAAACCGAGTTCATCGAAATCTTCGTCGATACGCCGCTGGAAGTCGCCGAGGAGCGCGACGTGAAAGGCCTCTACAAGAAGGCGCGCGCGGGCGAGCTTAAGAACTTCACCGGGATCGACAGCCCTTACGAAGCACCGGAAAATCCCGAAATCCGCGTCAACACGGTGGATATGACGGTCGAAGAGGCTGCGGACTACATTGTCGAACGGATACTCCCGCTCAAATGAGCATGACCGACGGAGAACTCGCCGCACGGCTCGCCGAGGAAGCGGGCCGGATCGCCTGCGACCTGCGCGAATCGAGCCTGCTCGACGGCAAGGCCTTGGGTGATGCGGGCGACAAGGCGGTGAACCAGTTTCTCGTCGCCGCGATCCGCGAGAACCGCCCCGACGACGGGCTGCTTTCCGAAGAGAGCAAGGACACACCCGAGCGCCTGTCGAAGTCGCGCGTTTGGATCGTCGACCCGGTCGACGGCACGCGCGAATATGGCGAGAAGCGTTCCGACTGGGCGATCCATGTCGGCCTCGCGATCGACGGCGTGGCGAGCATCGGCGCGGTCGGCCTTCCGGGGCTGAACGGCGGGACTGTGCTGCGCTCGGATGCACCGATTGCCTTGCCGGAAGCGGCGGAAACCCCGCGCATGGTCGTCAGCCGCACCCGCCCCGCGAAGGAAGCGGTCGAAGTCGCCGAGGCGATCGGGGCGGAGCTTGTCCCGATGGGTTCAGCCGGCGCGAAGGCGATGGCGGTGGTTCGCGGTGAGGCGGAAATCTACCTCCACTCGGGCGGGCAGTACGAGTGGGACAATTGCGCGCCGGTCGCAGTGGCGCGGGCGCATGGCCTGCATTGTTCGCGCGTCGACGGGTCGCCGCTGCGCTACAACAATTCCGATACCTACCTGCCCGACCTGCTCATCTGCCGGCCGGAATGGGCTGCGCGGGTGCTCGCGCTGGTCAACTAGCTTCCGGTCGCGCCGCTCGGGCTCGCTGCCGGGCTGGGCGAGGCCCTCCGCACCGCGCCTTCGGGCACTTCCACCGTCACTTCGACCCGGCGATTGGCCGCACGGCCTTCCTCGTTGGGCGTGCCGTCGGGAAGCGCATTGGGCTCGAGCGGGTTCTGCTCGCCGAATGCGATGATCTCGATCCGATCCTCCGGAATGCCCGCCGCGACCATCTGCGCTGCAACCGCTTCGGCGCGCTCGCGCGAGGTGCGTTCATTGACGGTGTCGTTGCCGCCGGCATCGCTGTGACCGCGCAGGACGATGGCACCGCCGAAAGCGAGTTGCTCGCTCTCGAGGATTTGCGAGATGGCCTGCATCGCCTCCTCGTCCAGCTCCGTGCCGCCTTCGGGGAAACCGACCGTCACCTCGAGCGGCAGCAGCGGCTCAGGCGCGATTTCGACGCCGGCCTCGGTATCGAAGATGGAATTGGTCGCTTCCGCGCGCGGCGTTGCGCTTTCGGTCGGCTCCGGCTCGGGCGGGTCCTCGCGATATTCGCATGACGCGAGCAGCGAGACTGCGGTGAAAGACAGGATGAGGTGCTTCATTTCGAATTCTCGTTGCATCAGCTTGTCTGCGGTTTGGGCTGGCCTTCGACCGGTTTCCTGCGCGCGGCCGCATCTTCGGCGGACACGGTCTTGGGCGGAACGAAAGTCAGGATGGTGTCACCGGAACGCGGTTCGGGCCGCGCGGCGTGGGTGAAGAAGCGCAGGCGCCCGCTTTCGCGCATGACCAGCAGCATGTGCGAGCCTTCGGGCAGCGTCTCCTGCGCGTCGGCGAAGGAAAACTCGTCCGACAGCCTGGTCTTGCGCCAGCCCCAGCCCTGGCGCTGGCGTTCGTTGACGTCCTCGACCCCGAAACCGGATTCGAAGATCGCGCGGCCGCGAATGCTCGGCGGCAGGGCGTAGCGGTCGGTCTCTTCGGTCGATTCGCCGAGCTGGTAGACGCTGTCGCGCCCGATCTCGTAGGCGAACTCGTTGCACACGAGTGCATTGTAGGCCTCGTTGTCGGTCGCCGCGACGAGCGTCTGGAACGGGGTCAGGTCGAGGTTGTGCTCGGTGGCTTCGTTGAGGATTTCGCCGTGGTAGGTCGGCAGCCCTTCACGCCGTGCGAGCGCGAGGCGCTGGAAGCTCGGGTCGACGATGGTGACCGGGGTCTTGAGCGCTTCCATCTGCTTGGCGAGCGAAATGGTCCACGGGGTGCTGCCGACGATCAGCAGGCCCGGGCGGGTCGTGCCCTTCACGCCCAGCCAGCGCGCGACGAGATCGACCGTGAAGCCGTGTGCGACGATGGTCGCGACCACCACGGCGAAGCTCAGCCCGATGAGCAGGCTGCCATCGGCAAAACCCAGCTCGCCGAGGCGCAGCGCGAAGAGACCGGAGATCGCGACGAGTACGATACCGCGCGGCGCGATCCAGGCGAGGAAGAGCCGCTCGTTCCACGGCAGCGACGTGCCGAGCAGGCTGAGCAGGATCGTCGCCGGTCGCACGAAGAACAGCAGCGCGATGAGGAACAGCATGAAGCGGAAACCCTCGGTCCGGCGCGGGTCGAGGTAGTAGAGGTCGTCCCACGTCAGCGAGGCCGACAGCAGGATGAAGATGCCCGAGACGAGCAGGACCGCGATGTTCTGCTTGAACGGGTGGATCGAGCGGATGCTCGAGACATGCATGTTCGCAAGCGCGACGCCCATGACGGTGACCGCGACGAGCCCCGCCTCATGCTCGATCGTGTTTGCGAAGACGAACACCACTACGACGGTCACCAGCAGCACCGGGACCTTGAGGAATTCGGGTATCGCACCGCGCGGGAAGGCCCAGGCGATGGCCTTTGCCGCGGCATAGCCGATCAGGCCGGAAAGGATCGCGGCGATGATCATCGGCGGGACGATCTCGAACACGCTCTGGCCCGGGTTTTCGCTGATCTTGCGGAAATATTCGTAGGCGATGACGGCGCACAGCGCGCCCGTCGGGTCGTTGACGATGGCTTCCCACTTGAGGATCGAAGCGGGCCGCGTCTTGACCGAGCTTTGTCGCAGGAGCGGCATGACGACCGTCGGCCCGGTCACTACGAGAATGCCGCCGAACAGCACCGCGACCGGCACCGCTAGTCCGGCAACGAAATGCGCCGCACCCGCACCCAGCGCCCAGCCGATGACCACGCCGAGCGTCGCCATGCGCCAGACCGCTTCGCCCGAATGGCGAAGCTCGCGGAAGTCGAGGCTCAGCCCGCCTTCGAACAGGATCAGTGCAACGCCGATCGCGACCATCGGTTCGAGCAATTCGCCGAATGCGTGCTCCGGATTCATCAGGCCGAGCACCGGACCGGCAAGGAAGCCGGCCGCGAGCATCAGCACGATGGCCGGCCAGCCGGTGCGCCATGCAACCCACTGCGCGCCGATGCCGAGCATGCCGACGAGGGCAATTACGAGAGCCTGTTCTTCCACATCCACTCCAGAATTCGGATATCAGGCGATCAATGGCCGAGCGAGGGAATCTATCCCGAGAGAGCGGATCTGCGCCAATCAGGCCCCGTCGAAGGCCATGAGCGAGGCGACTTCGACGCCGGCCTCGCGCAATTTGTCGGCCCCGCCGAGGTCGGGCAGGTCGATGGCGAATACCGCATGCTCGACCGTGGCACCTGCCTGCCGCAGCAGGTCCACCGTGGCGAGCGCCGTGCCGCCGGTTGCGATGAGATCGTCGACGATCACCACCCGTTCCTGCTGCGTGATCGCGCCGGGATCGATCTCAAGACGGTCGGTGCCGTATTCGAGCGCGTAGTCGACGCCGATCGTCGCTACCGGCAGCTTGCCCGGCTTGCGCACCGGGATGAAGCCGAGGCCGAGTTGCGTGGCCACACCCGCACCGAAGATGAAACCGCGCGCTTCCATTCCGGCGATGGCATGCGCCTGCGCCTCGCGCGCATGCTGGGCCATGTGGCCGATCGCCGCCGACAGGCCGAGGCCGTGGGAGATGAGCGTGGTGATGTCGCGGAACTGGATGCCGGGTTCGGGAAAGTCGGGCACGGTGCGCACCAGCGCCTTGAGCTCGTCTCTCGTCATTCCATCCCCCATCTCAATTTCCCACGTCCGCCCAAACGCAGAGCGCCCCCGCACCGGATTGGTGCGGGGGCGCCCTGAATGTCAATCGCGAAGAACGATCAGTCCTTGCGCTTCTTCGGCTTCATGCCTGCCCAGATCTGCTTGTACGACAGATAGGCGAGGATGGTCGCGAAGAGCAGGAAGCCGAGGAACCAGACACCGGTCTGCTTGCGGATCTGCATCTTCGGCTCTGCGGTCCAGGTCAGGAACGCGGCCACGTCGGTCGACATCTGCTCGATCGTCGCCTCGGTCCCGTCGTCATAGGTCACCTGGCCGTCCGAAGTGAGCGGCGGTGCCATCGCGAGGTTGAGGTTCGGGAAGTACACGTTGTGGTACAGGCCCTGTGCCGGAGCGACTTCCGGGAATTCGGCGAGCAGCTCGGCCGAAGGCTCCTGGTAGCCGGTCAGCAGCGACGCGACGTAGTTCGAACCGTCTCCGCGCGCCTTGGTGATCAGCGAGAGATCCGGCGGGATCGCGTTGTTGTTCGCCGCGGCAGCCGCAACATTGTTGGGATAGGGCGAAGGGAAGTAATCGGTCGGCTCGCCGGCGCGCATGGTCGCTTCGCCGGTGTCCGGATCGATACCCGGGACCTGCCATTCGGCTGCCAGGGCCTTCACCTGCGCTTCGCTGTAGCCGAGCTGGGCAAGGTCGCGGAAGGCGACGTACTTGAGGCCGTGGCAGGCCGCGCAGACTTCCTTGTAGACCTTGTAGCCGCGCTGCAGCTGCTGGGTGTCCCACTTGCCGAAGGGGCCGTCGAACGAGAAGTCGATGTCGCGCGGATGCTCGTAGGGAGCATGCGGCGTCGCTTCCTCGGTCGCCGCCGTATAGGCGCCGGTCACGAAGGCCACCAGCACCACGAGGGTGAAGACGAGGCCGGTCAGAATTCCAAACAGACGGATCATGTCGCTATCTTTCTTTCGTCCTCAGGCCTTGGTGGTCGCGCCGAGCTTGGCGTTCGGATCTTCGCCCAGCACCTTTTCGGTGATCGAATAGGGCAGCGGCTCCGGCTTCTCGATCGAGCTGACGATCGGGAGGATCACCAGGAAGTGGAGGAAGTAGTATGCCGTGGCGATCTGGCTGAGCATCACATAGGGCTCTTCAGCCGGCGCGCCGCCGCAGATGAACAGGACGATCATCGCGGGGATCAGGCCGAACCAGAAGAACTTGCGGAACAGCGGGCGGTAGTGGCCGCTGCGCACCGGCGACTTGTCGAGCCAGGGCAGGAAGAACCACACCAGGATTGCCGCGAACATCGCGAGGACGCCCCACAGCTTCGCCGGCAGGATGAAGTCCATCGTGAAGGCACGCAGGATCGCGTAAAACGGCCAGAAGTACCATTCCGGAACGATGTGCGCCGGGGTCGAGAGCGGGTTCGCCTCGATGTAGTTGTCCGGGTGGCCCAGGGCGTTCGGCAGGAAGAACACCATGATCGTGAAGAGGATCATGATGACGCCGAGCCCGAAGCCGTCCTTCGCCGTGTAGTACGGGTGGAACGGAACCGTGTCGCTTTCCTGCTTCACTTCGACGCCCGTCGGGTTCGACGAACCCGGGATGTGCAGCGCCCAGATGTGCAGGATGACGACACCCGCGATCACGAAGGGCAGCAGGAAGTGCAGCGAGAAGAAGCGGTTCAGCGCGGCATTGTCGGGGGCGAAACCGCCGAGCAGCCAGATCTGGATCGGCTCGCCGACCAGCGGGATTGCGCCGAACAGGCCGGTGATGACCTTGGCACCCCAGAAGCTCATCTGGCCCCAGGGAAGCACGTAACCCATGAAAGCGGTCGCCATCATGAGCAGGAAGATGACCACGCCGAGCAGCCAGATCATCTCGCGCGGGGCCTTGTACGAGGAGTAGAAGAAGCCGCGGAAGATGTGCAGGTAGATGACGATGAAGAAGAAGCTCGCGCCGTTGGCGTGAGCGTAACGCATCATCCAGCCCCAGTTGACGTCGCGCATGATGTGCTCGGTCGTCGCGAAGGCGACCTGTGCATTGGCGGCATAATGCATGGCCAATATGACGCCGGTGACGATCTGCAGGACGAGGAAGAAACCGGCGAGGACGCCGAAGTTCCACATGTAGTTGAGGTTGCGCGGAACCGGATAGCCGGCGCCGACTGCATTATAGACGAGGCGCGGAAGCGGCAGCTTCTCGTCGATCCACTTGGTGAAATCGTTCTGCGGTTCGTACTGGCGAGCCCAGGGAAAACTCATGGTCTGATCTCTTTCCTCTTACCCGACGCGGATGACGGTGTCGGAGGTGAATTCGTACTCCGGAACCTCGAGGTTCGTCGGAGCAGGGCCTTTGCGGATACGGCCGGCGGTATCGTAGTGCGAGCCGTGGCACGGGCAGAAATACCCGCCGAACTCGCCCTTGTTCTCGCCTTCGGCAGCACCCAGCGGCACGCAGCCGAGGTGGGTGCACACGCCCATGGTGACGAGAACGTCGCGGTGACCTTCCTTGGTCCGCTCGTCGAGCGTCTGCGCATCGCGCAGCTGGCCGAGCGAAACCGCATTCGCCTGGTTCATTTCCTCGGTCGTCAGGCGACGGATGAAAAGCGGCTGCTTGCGGAAGATCGCCTTGATCGACTGGCCGGGCTCGATACCCGAAACGTCGACCTCGGTCGTGCTTTCGGCCAGGACGTCGGCCGAGGGTGCCATCTGGCTGACCAGCGGATAGACGACGGCAACGCCGCCGATGCCGGCCGCGCTTACTGCGGCGATGTGAATGAAGTCGCGGCGGCGGACGCCCTCGCCGTCTTCGGAGACGACATTTTCGGGATTCGCCGTGCCAGTGGTTTCAGCCATTGATTCTGCCTTGCCCTACAGCTGGTTCCGCGCATGACGCGCGGCGGTAATGCTTTCTCGACCGATGCCGGATTGCCTGCATGTAAATGCCGCTCCCACTTGCAGCGGGAACACCCCGTTTCG
The DNA here is from genome assembly GCF_004114695.1 of Erythrobacter sp. HKB08. Lineage (NCBI taxonomy): Bacteria > Pseudomonadati > Pseudomonadota > Alphaproteobacteria > Sphingomonadales > Erythrobacteraceae > Erythrobacter > Erythrobacter sp. HKB08. The sequence continues at coordinate 645,433 of NZ_CP035310.1, read as the reverse complement.
GCCATTCCGGTGCCGGTTTGGGCGCGCTGATAGACGGGAAAGCGCGGCGTGCCAACTGCCTTTTTGGCACGATCCGTTCGCTCGGGCGCAACCGGTCGGGCCGCGCGTGCGCGATTCTCACGCAGGCAGGGCGATGAGGCTCATCTGCCGCCCGTAATTCGGCTCGCCGCGATGCGTCGCCCGGCGGAAGGAATAGAACGCTTCTTCCTCGGCATAGGTATCGCGCCGCATTGGCTCGACATGGCCCACCCCCGCGCAGGCGAGGCGGTGCGCGACATAGCCTTCGAGATCGAACTGCCAATGGCCCTCGCGCCCGCGCTCGAAATAGGGCTCGTCGGCCTCCTCGAAGTTTGCGCGAAAGCCGTCGTCCACTTCGTAGCTCGCCTGGGCGATGCATGGGCCGATGGCGGCGGCGATATTGCCGCGCCCGGCGCCGAGTTGCTCCATCGCGGCAAGCGTTGCCTCGATCACGCCGCCATGCGCCCCGCGCCAGCCGGCATGGGCCGCTCCAACGACACCAGCGCGCTCGTCGGCGAGCAGGACCGGGGCGCAGTCGGCAGTCACGATGCCGAGCACGAGGCCGCGCCGGTCGGTGACCAGCGCATCGGCTTCGGGCCTGTCGGCAAGGCTCCACGGCTCGCGCACCACGACCGCATCGGGAGAATGCGTCTGGTGGACGGTGACGAGGGTCCCGCCCGGCAGTACGCTTTCGGCTGCGAGGCGGCGGTTTTCGCGCACCGCATCCTCGTCGTCATCCGCGCCGAATCCGCATTGCAGGCCGGCGACCATGCCTCTCGACACGCCGCCGCGCCGCGTCATGAAGCCGTGCGGTATGTCGCCGAGGATCCCGGCCCTCAGCGGCTCAACCAAGGGACCGGCTGACCTGCTCGTAAGTGTCGCGCGACAGGTTGGGCGCAGCCGCGATCCGCTCCAGCTCCTGCCGCATGAGCGCCGCGCGCACCGGCTCGATCCGCCGCCAGCGGCCGAGCGAGGGCACGAAGCGCGCCGCGGTCTGGGCATTGATCGGGTCGAGTTCGAGGATGAGGTCGGCGATCATGCGGTAGCCCTCGCCCGTCTCGGCGTGGAAGGCCTGCGGATTGCCGGCGAAGGCCATGTAGAGCGCGCGCACCCGGTTGGGATTGCGCATGGTGAAGTCCTCGTGATCGCGCAGCGCCTTGACATGCTCGATCGCATTGGGGTGGAGCGAGATCGCCTGCAGGCTGAACCACTTGTCGATCACCAGCTCGTTGCCTTGGTAGCGGCGGTAGAAGTCGATCAGCTTGTCCGTCCGCGCAGCCGTATGCAGCCCGGCGAGCACCATCAGCGCACCTTGGCGGTCGGTCATGTTGTCCGCCTTCGCATATTGGTGGGCGGCGAGTTCGGATGCCTTGTCCGGGTCGCTCGCAGCGGCATAGACCAGCACCTGCGTCTTCACCTTGCGCGCACCGCGTGCACCCTCGCCGTCGTAAGGCACCTTCTCGACGCGGTCGTAGAGCGCGTGGAATTCGCTCTTCAGCGCCTCGCCGAGGAAGGCCTTGAGCCCTTCGCGCTCGGCGTGGATTCGGCCCGGGTCGGCGACCAGCATCTGCTCCATCAGGTAGGTCTGGCTCGGCAGCATCATCAGCTCGCCGCGCATCGAATCGTCGAGGCTCTCGTCGGTCAGGATCGCGCCGAGGGCTTCGCGGATCGCCGCCCGCCCTGCCTCGCGGCCCGCCTCGTTGAGACCATCACCCGCTGCGGCGACGATATGGCCGACCACCAGTTCCTGCATCGCCTCGTAGCGGGCGAAACTGTCGTCGTCGCGTGCGGCGAGGAAGACGAGATCTTCGCTCGCGAGGCTCCGCTCGATGGTGACGGGGGCGGAGAAGCCGCGGTTGATCGACAGTACCGGAGGTTTCGCAAAGCCGTCGAAGGTGAAGGTGTCTTCCGCCTTGTCGAGCACGACCAGCTTTTCGCCGTCGTGCTCGCCGCTGTCGCGGTCGAACAGGGCGAGCTTGAGCGGGATCTGCATCGGCTGCTTGTTCGACTGGCCCGGCGTGTCGGGGACATGCTGCGTGAGGCGCAGCGTCACCGTGCCGCCCGAATGCTCCATGCCGACGCCGACCTTCGGCGTGCCGGCCTGCGAATACCACAGGCGGAACTGCTTGAGGTCGAGCCCCGCCCCGTCCTCGATCGCCTTGATGAAGTCCTCGCAGGTCGCCGCCTCGCCGTCGTGACGGTCGAAATACAGGTCGGTCCCGGCGCGGAATTTCTCGGGTCCGGCCATCGTGCGCATCATGCGGATGACTTCGGCACCCTTGTTGTAGACGGTCGCGGTGTAGAAGTTGGAGATCTCGCGGAAGCTATCCGGCCGGATCGGGTGTGCGAGCGGGCCGCTGTCTTCGGGGAACTGGGCGGAGCGCAGGATGCGCACGTCCTCGATCCGCTTGACCGCTTCGCCCTGCATGTCCTGGCTGAACAGCTGGTCGCGCAGCACGGTGAAGCCTTCCTTGAGGCTGAGCTGGAACCAGTCGCGGCAGGTCACGCGATTACCCGACCAGTTGTGGAAGTATTCGTGCGCGATCACGCCTTCGACAGCGTCGAAATCGGCATCGGTCGCGGTATCGGGGTCGGCAAGGACGTATTTCGTGTTGAAGACGTTGAGGCCCTTGTTCTCCATCGCCCCCATGTTGAAATCGCTCACCGCGACGATGTTGTAGAGGTCGAGGTCGTATTCGCGGCCGAACACCTCCTCGTCCCACTGCATGCTCTTGCGCAGCGATTCGACCGCGTGGTCGGTGCGGGCGAGATCGGCCTCGCGCACCCAGACGTTGAGTTCGACTTCGCGGCCGCCACAGGTCGTGAAGGTGCCGCTGTTGGCGACGAGGTCGCCCGCCACCAGCGCGAAGAGGTAGGACGGCTTGGGCCAGGGATCGTGCCATTCGGCCCAGTGGGTGCCGTTCTCGCCCTCGCCTTCCGCGACCTTGTTGCCATTGCACAGCAGGATCGGGAATTGCTCCTTCGAGCCCGACATGCGCACGGTATAGGTGCTCAGCACGTCGGGCCGGTCGGGGAAGAAGGTGATGCGGCGGAAGCCTTCCGCCTCGCACTGGGTGCACAGCATCCCGTTGGAGGCATAGAGGCCCATGAGCTGCGTGTTGGCCGCAGGATCGATCTCGGTCGCGATCTCGATTTCGTGCGCGTCGCCCGAAAGCGGCAGGATGAGATCGCCCTCGTCCATCGACCAGTCGGTGACCGGCTCCCCGTCGACCGTGACCGAGACCAGCTCCAGGCCGTCGCCATTGAGGCGAATCGTCGGCGAGTGGTGCGCATTGCCATTGCGCGCGACGGTCAGCGTGGAAACGACGCGCGTCGCCTCAAGGCCGAGGTCGAATTTCATCGCAATCTGCGGGACCAGCCAAGGAAAAGGCTGGTAATCCTCGCGCCGGATCAGCGGCGGCTGCTTCGGCTCGGGCGGCGCATCGGCCAGCTGGGTGTTCTCTTCGGTGACGGCGGGGTTGCGGGCTATATCCATGGGCGCTGCATCTACTCCCTTTCGCGAGGCTCTCCAACCGCTACAACGCGGGCATGGCGAGGATGTTCATTTTCGGGCTGGGATATACGGCGAAGCGTATCGCCGCTGCGCTGGAAGAGCGCGGGTGGCAGGTCGATGCGAGCGGCAGCGCGGGCAATGTCGATTTCGCCGACGAGGCTGCGGTTCGCAAAGCGCTGTCGGCGGCGAGCCATGTCCTCTCCTCCGTCCCGCCCGATCGCGAAAGCGGCGCGGACCCGGTGCTCGATCGCTATGGCGATGCGCTGGGCCACGGCTGGCTCGGCTACCTGTCCTCGACAGGCGTTTACGGCGATGCGGGCGGCGCGTGGGTCGACGAATCGACCCCGACCGGCGGCGGGCGACGCAGCGCGCGGACCGAATGCGATGCGGCGTGGCTGGCGAAAGGCGCGCGGGTCTTCCGCCTGCCCGGCATCTACGGCCCGGAACGCAGCGCGCTCGACCGGGTGCGCGAGGGGCGCGCGAACCGCATCGACATGCCCGGACAGGTCTTCAGCCGCGTGCATGTCGACGATATCGTGAGCGGGGTGCTCGCTGCGCTCGAGGCTCCGGCAGGCGCCTACAATCTCGGCGACGATTTGCCCGCCAGCAGCAATGCGGTGACGGAGGAAGCCTGCCGCCTGCTCGGTGTCGAGCCGCCGCCGCTCCAGACGATGGAGGAAGCCGACCTCTCTCCCATGGCGCGCGGTTTCTATGCGGAGAACCGGCGCGTCGCGAACGGCAAGGCGAAACGCGTCCTCGGCTGGCAGCCGGAGTATCCGACCTACCGCGAGGGGCTGCGCGCCCTCATGGCTCGGGCGTAGCGCGGCGCGGCGGGGGTGCGCTGCGGCCGCGCATCGCGACCACCATTCCTGCCAGCGTGATGACTGCCCCTGCGGCGGGCAGCGGCCCCCAGACGAAGCCCTCGAACAGGGTCGAGAGGATCATCGCCACTACCGGCACCACCACCGAACTGTAGGCGGCCGTCCCCGCACCCACCTTGCGCACCAGCCCGTAATAGAGCGGGAACGTCACGACCGAACCGGCAAGCCCGAGATAGAGAATGCCGAGCGCATATTCCGGGCGCGGGTCAAATTGCGGCGCGCCGTCGAGAGCCAGCGCGGCAACGCCGTTGAACACCGCGCCGCACAGCATCGACCATGCCAGCAGCGTCAGCAGCGGCTGGCGTTTCGCCCCCTCGGTCGCCTGGAGGATATTGGCGACGCTCGCAGACAGGATGCCCCCGATGCACAGCGCCGCGCCGAGCAGCACTTCGCCGAGCGTTGCGGGCGAGGCGCGGTATTCCTGCGCGAACAGCATTGCGACGCCGATCGCGGCAATGGAGGAGCCGATGACGAATTCGCGCCGGATCGGCTGGCCGAGGTAGATCTTGCCCAGCACCGCATTGGGCACCACGAGCAGCGCGAAAATCACTGCGACGAGGCCCGAGGTGACATAGGCTTCCGCCCGATAGACGAACCCGAAATTGAGCGAGAACTGGAAGAGGCCGAGCGCGAGCACCCACGGCCATGCGCCCGCTCCCAGCCGGAAAGGCTCGCCGCGCATCTTTGCCAGCATGAACATGCCGGCAGCCGCTACGATGAACCGGTAGCAGATCGACCAGGTCGGCGAGACGGCGGAAATCTGGTCGCGAATGACCAGCCATGTCCCGCCCCAGATCAGGCTGACGAGGATGAAGGCCGCAAGGTTGCGCGGCTCGAGAAGGCTCGCACCGCCCGGCTGCTGCGCGTTCATAGCGCGGCGATGGCCTTCGCCAGCGCCGAAGCGGCCTCGGGGTCGGAATTCCACGCGGTGACGAACCGTGCCGCATCGCTGCCCCAGTCGTAGAAGCCGAAGCCCTGCGCGCGCAGAGCCTCGCGTTCCTCGGCGGTGCAGCGAACGAACAGCTCGTTCGCCTCGACCGGATGCATCAGCCGCCCGCCGCAGGAGGAGGCGATTTCCGCCGCCGCCGCATTGGCCGCGCGCGCATTGTCGAGCCACAGATCGTTCTCGAGCATCGCCACGATTTGCGCGGCGAGGTAGCGGCCCTTGCTCTGCAAGTGGCCCGCGCGCTTGCGGCGATAGCGCGCGACATCGGCGAGGTCGGGATCGAAGAACACGATCGCCTCCGCGCTCATCCCGCCGTTCTTGACGAAGCCGAAGGACAGCGCCTCGGCCGGGCCGACCGCTTCTGCCGGAGAGCAGCCGAGGAAGGCGACGGCATTGCCGAAGCGCGCGCCATCGACATGCAGAGCCAGCCCGCGTTCCTTCGCCAGTGCGCCGATCGCGGCAAGCTCTTCGGGGCGATAGCAGCGCCCGTATTCGCTCGCCTGGGTGAGAGAGATCGCATGCGGTTGGACCTGGTGGACATCGTCGCGGATGGGGTCGATCACCGCGGCGATGCCGTCAGGCGTGATCTTCGCGCCTTCGCCCCCGGCCAGCAGCAGCTTCGCGCCGTGGAGGTAGAAACCGGGCGCGCCGCCCTCGTCGACCTCGATATGCGCTTCCTCGTGGCACACGACGCCGCCGTGCGGCTGGACCATGGTCGAAAGCGCAAGGCAATTGGCCGCGGTTCCGGTCGCGACCCACAGCGCGGCGCACTCCCGCCCGAACAGTTCGGTGAAGCGCGCATCGAGCTCCTGCGAGATCGCATCGCCGTCGTATGGCGCGTCCGGTTCGTCGGCCGCGCGCATCGCCTCCCACAGCCGGGGGTGGACAGCGGCGGCATTGTCGGAGAGAAATTGCTTCGAGCCCATCGCGGAACGCCCTGACGCAGCCGCGCGTAGTTGGCAAGAAGGGAGAACTTCTTTGGTGGATGTGACGATAACCCACACGGTGCGCGGTTCGGGCGGGCGCTATACGGCCAATGTCGCCGACAGCGACCATCGCGGCTATCTCGACTGGGAGGCCGATGGCGAGAATGTCCGCATCGCGACCCATACGCTGGTGCCTCCGCCGATCGGCGGCAAGGGTATCGCCGCCATGCTGGTCGAGCACCTCGTCGCCGATGCGCGCAGGAAGGGCTTCAAGGTCGAAGCACGCTGTTCCTACGTCGCGAAGAAGTTCGACGAGAACCCCGAATGGAGCGATTTGCGGGCCGGCTGAGCGTCTTTGACGCTACGTCATCGGAGTTTCTCCAAACTTATGATACGCTTGCGACTCGGAAAACCTCGAGGGGAGAGTCGAATGACGCGTATTTTCAGGAAATCCGTTGCACTGGCCGCCTGCACGGCGCTTGTCGCGACACCGGTGCTGGCTCGCAATGCCGGGTCGCTCACCGACCTGGTTGGCGCAAGGGCAAGCTCGGGCGAAAGCGCGCTCGAAGCACGCGGCTACACCTACATCACCGGCAATCTCGGCGACTACAACACGCGTCATTCCTACTGGTGGAACCGCGAGCACAAGAACTGCGTGCACGTGGAAACCTATGACGGTCGCTACACAGCGATCACCGATGCGAAGAATTCGGATTGCCACCAGAAGGACGGCGGCGGTGACGTCGCCGCCGCAGTCGGCGTGGCGGCAGGTGCCCTGCTGCTCGGCGCGCTGCTCGGCGGGCACAAGAAGCACCACCACGACGACAACAAGCACTACGACGACGTGAACGACGAGGCGCATTACGAGCGCGGCTACAACGACGGGCTGCACTCGGTCGCCTATCACAACTGGGACAATTCGCAGTCCTATTCGAGCGGCTACCAGGCCGGCGTTGCGCAGCGTAACCGCAACACCAGCTACCACCACGGTCGTGGCGGCTATCACCAGACGGTCTATTTCAAGGACCTCGAAGGTGCCCGCGCCTCGAGCGCCGACAGTGCCCTGCGCGAACGCGGGTTCGACAATGTCGACGGGTTCAAGAGCGGCAACGGCTCCTACACGATCTGGTGGCGGCGCGATTCGCGCCAGTGCCTGCAGATGATCACCGTCAACGGACGGATCGACGACATCCGCGACATCGGCCAGCACCCGAAGTGCCGACGCTGATAGATGGCGGACGATAAACCGTTGTGGCGGCGTCTCCTCGGGGGCGCCGCCTGGGTCTATCTTGCCGCGGGACTCTTCGCGCTGGCGCTGGTCCCGATGAGCGCGAACGGCTGGTTCGGCATCGAACCCGATCCGTTGAGCGGGGTGTTCGCCCTGTTCCTCGCACTGCCCTGGTCGCTGCTGCTGAGCGTCTTCGACAGCGAGAGCGCATGGGTCGCAGGGGCGGTCTGCCTCGTCGGCGTGCTGCTTAATTTCGCGATCCTGCGACGCCTCGCGCGCTAGGCGACGAGTTCGGAGAAGTCGGTTCCGGCGATGCTGGAGAGGATTGCCTCGCGCAGTTCCTCCGCGCGTTCGGCCGGCAGGCCTTCGGCAGACAGCGAACCTCCGGCCAGCCCGAGGTGCAGCGTGGCATAGCCGCGCGCACGCGCCAGCGGGCCTTGCCGGATCTCGACCGACTGCAGTTTCACCCGGTCGGCAATCTCGGTGCGCGGGGCGAGCCAGCCGCTGCGCACGAAGAGCTGGCGCGCAGTGAGCGCATTGCGGTCGTACTGCCACAGGAACAGCTGCCGCGCGGCGAGCAGCACACCGATGCCGAGCGGGATCAGCGCCAGCTCCATGATCGGCGAGAAGATCGCCACGCCGAGCGCAATCAGCGCGAGCACGGCGAATTCGATCAGCGCGCTGTCGGTGCGGAATTTCCGGCTCGCGCGGTGCCAGTCGAGATCGTCGGCAGGCGGCTCGAACCCGGCTGCGCGAACGATCGGCTCGATCTCGGACAGCTGGGCGAAGGGCGCGACATCGTGGCTCGCATTGCCAGCATCCTGCGCGAGGCTGACGAACTTGAGGCCGTGCCAGCCGAAACGGCGGCGAATCATGCGCGTGCCGATCTTGAGCGCCTGCACGCGGTGGACCGGCATGACCACGTCGGTGCGGGTGAACAGGCCCCGGCGGCGGCGGAAGCCCTTGGCCGTGCGTTCGAGCCGGAAGTCCCAGTCGCGCGTCACCGTACGCACCACACCGGTCGCGAAACCGACTACGACGAGCGCTGCCAGGCCGATGATGCCGCCGACGATCTGCGCGGTAGGCCCGAGCCCGGCGAGCGCCGCGCCCGGCCCTGCAAGCTGCTCGTCCCACGCATCGAAGTCCCACAGGTCGAACGGCAGGAGGAAATCGAATTGCTGCGTCAGGCCGATCAGCACCGCGAACACCGCGAGCGAGAATTCGAACAGGCCGAAGGTAACCAACCGCGTCGGGCCCATGGCGAAGAGCAGTTCGCCCTGTTCCTCGGCCTTGGCGGGAGCGCCCTCTGCGGTTTCGGTGTCCCCAGAAGCCTCGACCCCGTCCTTGCGCGCGCGGACGAGTTCGCGCAGCCGCTCGCCTTCCGCTTCGTCAAGATAGGAGAGTTTCAGCTCGTCCTTGCCGCCCGCGCCCGTCTCGAAACGAACCTCGACGAGGCCGAGCAGGCGCGGGATCAGCGCCTGTTCCAGGGCAACGTCCTGGATGCGCTCGTAAGGCACCGAACGGGCCGCGCGGGCGAGGATGCCGCTTTCGACGCGGATGTCCTGCTCGCCCACCGTGTAGGTGAAACGCATCCAGCGCAGGTAGCTGGCAATGATGCCGATACCGAAGATCAGCACCCCGATGCCGATCGCGAGCATCATTCCGAAGCCGCCCGAGCCCGAGCCGAAGAACACTGCGATCATCGGGAAAAGCGCATTGCGGAGCGAAGCGAGCGCCTGCGCGGCGACGCTCAGCGAGTTGGTGTGCTGCGGTACGGGTTCGGGCCGCTCGGGAGCCATGCTGCGCGGGGCCGTGGAGGGTACGGAGACTTCGCTCACGCGCGGCTCACACCGTCTCGCGCTTGATATGCGCGCGGATTTCCTCGCGCATGGCGACCGCGTTTTCGTGCGCAAGGCCCGGCAGGCGGACCGAGGCATTGTGCACGCCCGCCGTGTGGACAGTCAGCGTGGCAAGGTCGAAAGCGCGCTCGAGCGGGCCCTGGTCGACGTCGAGATGCTGCACCCGCCCGAAAGGCACCACCGTGTCCGAGCGAAACAGCAGCCCGCGCACCACGCGCAGGCGATCCTCGCTCATCGAATAGCCGCGCGCTTCGAAGCGGCGCAGCGGGATACGGATGATGACGAAGGCCGCGATCAGCAGCACAGGCACGATGACCACGCCGAAAGGCAGGACATCGACCCCCTCGAGCACGAATGCTGCGATCAGGATCGGCAGCGCCGATGCCGCGAGGGAAATCCGCGAAACGGTTACGTAGCGCGGGTCGAGCTTGGTCAATTCGTCCATGGCGCCATGTTCTAGCCCCACCCCCTTGGGCGGCAAGGCTAAATCGGTCGAAAGCCTATCGCCGCTGGTCGAACCTGCGCCCGATCATCGCTGCGGTGATGTTGGTCTTCTGCACGTCGATCGCGCCGCCCGCGATTCCCCAGGCGTAAGCATCGCGCAGGCGCTGCTCCATGCCGTATTCCTTGTGATAGCCGTAGCCGCCCATCACCTGCATGCCGAGCGCGGTGACATCGCGCACGATCTCGTTGGCGTAGCACTTGGCAACGCTCGATTCGTAGACGCTCGGCAGGCCGCCGGGCTCGTTCTCGGCATTCACCGCTGCGCGGTAGATCAGCAGGCGTGCGGCCTCGACCTTCATCGCCATCTCGGCGAGCTTCAGCTGGACCGCCTGGAAATCGACGATCGGCTTGCCGAACGCCTCGCGCTCCTGCGTGTACTGCAGCGCCTGTTCGAGCGCCGCTGCGGCGACACCGAGGCTCTGCGTCGCATTGCCGCAGCGTTCGAGGCCGAAGGCGCTCATCAGCTTGCCGAAGCCGCCGGCGGGCACGATCTGGTTCGCCTTGGGCACGCGCACCTCGTCGAACTGGATGTCGCGCGTCTCGATGCCGCGGAAGCCCATCAGCTCCTCGCGCGCGCCGAAGCTGACGCCTTCCATGTCCTTCGAAACGAGCAATGCGCCGATGCCCTTCGCGCTTGGTGCGTCCGACAGGCGGCAATAGGTGACGTAATATTCCGCATGCCCCGCCCCGCTGGTCCAGCGCTTCGAGCCGTTGAGGACGAAATGATCGCCTTCCTCGCGCGCATGGGTGGTGAGATCGGTCAGCGCGGTGCCGGCATTGGGTTCCGACATGGAGACCGCAACTGTCGCCTCGCCCGCGCAGACCTGCGGGATGATCTTGGCCTTGAGATCGTCCGAGCCGAACTTGTCGACCGTGCGCACCGGACCGACCAGCGCTTCGAAGATCGGGAAGGCGACCGCATTGGAAATCATCGCGAACTGTTCGAGCACCAGCAGCGCCTCGAGATGGCCGAGACCGAGGCCGCCGTATTCTTCCGGCAGGTTGACCCCGAGGAAACCCATCTCGCCATACTTGCGCATCATCTCGCGCGGGACGGAGAAATCTTTCTCCTCCATCTCGCGCGCAAGCTCCGGCAATTCGGCCCGCGCAAACTTGCGCGCCGCGTCCTGGAGTTCGCGCTGCTGCTCGGTAAGTGTGAAGTCCATCTGAGAGTCCCTTTTTCCCCGCACCCCATCCGGGGCGCGATCTCCTCGCTCGTGCGACCTGAAGGTCGCGTCGCTGCGGACGGCCGGTCGGCCTTGCGCAAGCCTTCGGCTCGCGTTGTATCGCGAAAGAGGGACGTATCAATGGTGTGGCGGTAGCCATAGGCACAAAGTGCCGCCCGCAGCGGAGCGGCGAAAGCCGCGGGAGCGAGGATAGCCAAGTGAGCGGATGCGAACGCCGGCGCCTGAGGCCGGAAAATAACATTCTCGCCTGCGGCGAGAATGGTGCTGCTGGGGAGGATTGAACTCCCGGCCTCACCCTTACCAAGGGTGCGCTCTACCACTGAGCTACAGCAGCGCCTGTCCGAGGGGCGCGCCTATTGTCGCCTATCGCCCCGATGTCAAGCCAAGCTTGAGCCTTCGTGCGATTAACGCCAAGGGATTTCGCATGAGTGAAGATCGGGACAAGAATATGTCGCGCGAGGAGCGTCTAGCGGCAAAACTGCGCGAGAACCTGCGCCGCAGGAAGGCACAGGCGCGCCAGATTGACGGCGAATCGGGCGAAAGCGGGCTTTCCAAAGGCGGAGCGGAAAGCTAACAGCACGTGCTCCCGAACGAAGCAGGAGCAGTTCCTTGCCCAAGCTAATTCTCGTCCGCCACGGCCAGAGCCAGTGGAACCTCGAAAACCGTTTCACCGGCTGGTGGGACGTCGACCTGACAGAGAAGGGCGTCGCCGAGGCGAAGGCGGCGGGCGTATTGCTCAAGGACAAGGGCGTCCTGCCGACGACCGCCTTCACTTCCTTCCAGACCCGCGCGATCAAGACGCTGCACCTGGCGCTGGAAGAAGCGGGCCGCCTGTGGATCCCGGAAACCAAGGACTGGCGCCTCAACGAGCGGCACTATGGCGGGCTGACCGGGCTCGACAAGCAGGAAACGCGCGACAAGCACGGCGACGAGCAGGTCCATATCTGGCGCCGCAGCTTCGATGTTCCGCCGCCGGAAATGGAACCGGGCAGCGAATACGATCTGTCGAGCGACCCGCGCTATGCCGGGATCGACGTGCCGAAGACCGAAAGCCTCAAGCTCACCATCGAGCGGGTGCTGCCCTATTGGGAAAGCGCGATCCTGCCGGTGCTCTCGAGCGGCGAGACGGTGATCATTTCCGCCCACGGCAATTCGCTGCGCGCACTGGTGAAGCACCTGTCGAACATTTCCGACGAGGATATCACCGGGCTCGAGATTCCGACCGGCCAGCCGATCATCTACGAGTTCGACGACGCGATGACGCCGGGCGAGCGATACTATTTGAAGGATAGCTGAGATGGCCAAGGGGGGAGCAAAGGTCGCGATCGTGATGGGCAGCCAGTCCGACTGGCCGACCATGTGCTGCGCGGCGAAGGTGCTGGACGAACTCGGCGTCGCCTATGACGCGCGTATCGTCTCGGCCCACCGGACGCCCGAGAGGATGTACGACTTCGGCAAGTCGGCTGCGGACGAGGGCTTCCATGTAATCATCGCCGGGGCCGGCGGCGCGGCGCATTTGCCGGGCATGCTGTCCGCGCTGACGCATCTCCCGGTGCTCGGCGTGCCGGTGCAGTCGAAGGCGCTGTCGGGGCAGGACAGCCTGCTTTCCATCGTCCAGATGCCGGCAGGCGTGCCGACCGCGACCTTCGCCATCGGCGAGGCGGGCGCGACCAATGCCGGGCTCTATGCCGCTGCCATTCTTGCCCTGTCGGACGAGGGTCTCTCCCGGCGCTTGCAGGACTGGCGCGCAGCGCGCAGCGATGCTGTCGGGGAGCGGCCCGAGGAATGATCGCACCGGGCGGCACGATCGGGATCCTGGGCGGCGGCCAGCTCGGCCGGATGATGGCCATGTCCGCAGCCCAGCTCGGCTATCACTGCATCACCTATGCGCCGGAGAAGGACAGCGTCGCGGCCGAAGTGTGCGACGACTTCTTCTGCAACGCATGGGACGATGCGCAGGCGATGGCTGCCTTCGCCCAGAAGTGCGACGTGATCACCTGGGAATTCGAGAACGTGCCGGTCGGCCCGCTCGCCCCGATCGCACCGCGGCTCGCCTGTTCGGCGCGCGCGCTCGAAACCGCGCAGGACCGGCTGAGCGAGAAACGCTTCGTCGAAGGGCTCGGCGGAAAGCCGGCCGCCTATGCCAAGGTCGATACGGCGAGCGGTCTTGCGAGCGCAGTCGACCGGCTCGGCGCGCCCGGGATCCTCAAGACCCGGCGCGACGGCTACGACGGCAAGGGCCAGTGGCGGATCGACACGGTACGCGATGCAGAAGGCATGCGCGTGCCCGACGTGCCGACGATCTACGAAGGCTTCGTCGAATTCGACGCCGAGTTCTCGGTCATCCTCGTGCGCGGCAAGGACGGCGAAAAGCGCTTCTGGGACAGCCCGGAAAACGACCATCGCGGCGGCATCCTCGCCCAGAGCACCCTGCCCGCGCGCGATGTCATCGTGAAGCAGTCGGAAGAGGCGCGCGCGCTCGCCGGGCATGTTGCCGATGCGCTCAACTATGTCGGCGTGCTGACGCTCGAGTTCTTCGCGACCCACGAAGGCCCGGTGTTCAACGAAATGGCGCCACGGGTGCACAACTCCGGCCACTGGACGATCGAAGGCGCTGCGACGAGCCAGTTCGAAAACCACATCCGCGCGATCTGCGGCCTGCCGCTGGGTGATACCTCGACCATCGCGAAGACCGTGCGCATGGACAACATCATCGGCAAGGATGCCGACAGCGCGCACGAGCATCTTTCCGACCCGCACGCGCATCTCCATCTCTACGGCAAGGCCAAGGCGCGCGAAGGGCGCAAGATGGGTCATGTCACGCGCACCGGATGGGACGGCTGATCGCGCAGTGAGCAGTTCGATCTTCCTGATCTACGCGCGCGCCGAGAACGGCACGATCGGCCGGGACGGCAAGCTGCCGTGGCACATTCCGGCCGACCTGAAGCGCTTCAAGCAGCTCACCCTCGGCAAGCCGATGATCATGGGCCGCAAGACTTTCGAGAGCCTCCCGGGCCTCCTGCCGGGCCGCCGCCACATCGTGCTTACCCGGCGCGACGATTTCGGCGGCGACGGCGTCGAGATAGCCCGCTCGGTTTCCGAAGCGCGCGCGCTGGCGGAAAAGGACAACGAAAGCGGCGAGATCGCGGTGATCGGCGGCGCGGCGGTCTACGACGTGTTCCGCCCGATGGCCGAACGCATCGAACTGACCGCGGTCCATGCCGAATTCGCCGGCGATACCTTCATGAAACCGCTCGGCGCCGAATGGGAAGTCGCCGCGCGCGAGGATCACCCGGCAGAAAACGGCCTGCCCGCCTTCAGCTTCCTGACCTATTGCCGCGCAGGCGAGGAGCCGGGCGCATGAGGTGGCTCGACCATCGCGAGGCGGTGCCCGATTCGCTGCACGGCGCGATCATCGCGCTCGGCAATTTCGACGGCTTCCACAAGGGTCACCAGGCAGTCGCTGGCGAGGCGATCCGCTGGGCGCGCGAAGAGGGTCGGCCGAGCATTGTCGCGACTTTCGATCCGCACCCCGTGCGCTTCTTCAAGCCGGACGTACCGCCCTTCCGCCTGACCACGCTGGAGCAGCGGCAGGAGCTTTATCTCGCCGCCGGTGCGACCGCGATGCTGGTGTTCCATTTCGATGGAGAGCTCGCCGGGACCAGCGCCGAGGATTTCGTCACCGAGCTGCTCGGCAAGCGCCTCGGCGCGGCGGGCGTGGTGACGGGCGAGGACTTCACCTTCGGCAAGGCGCGCGGCGGCAATGTCGACGTGCTGCGCGAGGTCGGCAAGACCTGCGGCATCGAGGCGCGCACCGTCGGCCCGGTCGGCGATACGGGCGAAGTCGTCTCCTCCAGCCGCATTCGCGAAGCGCTGCGCAATGGCGACCCGCAGGAAGCGGCCCGCCTGCTCACCCGACCCTTCGCCATTCGCGGCATCGTCGAGCATGGCGACAAGCGCGGGCGCGAGATCGGCTATCCGACCGCGAATCTGTCGATCGAGAGCTACCTGCGGCCCAAGTACGGTATCTACGCCGTGACGGGCCGCATCCTCGCAACCGGCGAGGAGCTGAAGGGCGCGGCGAACATTGGCGTGCGCCCGCAATTCGAGCCGCCCAAGGAATTGCTCGAGCCCTATTTCTTCGACTTTTCGGGCGATCTCTACGGACAGGAAATCGAAGTCGCCTTCCACCATTTCCTGCGCCCCGAGGCGAAGTTCGACAGCCTCGATGAACTGATGGCGCAGATGGAGAAAGATTGTGCGGAAGCGAAAAGGCTTTTAAGCGCGCGCCCGTCATGACTGAAAAGCGCGATTACCGAGACACGGTCTTCCTGCCGAAGACCGATTTCCCGATGAAGGCCGGCCTCCCCCAGAAGGAGCCGGGCATTGCTGCGCGCTGGGCGGAGATCGACCTCTATTCCAAGCTGCGCGAGGCGCGCGAGGGCCGCAAGAAGTTCATCTTCCACGACGGCCCGCCCTACGCCAATGGCGACATGCACATCGGCCACGCGCTCAACCACACGCTGAAAGACGTCGTCTGCCGCACGCAGAACCTGCTCGGCAAGGATGCGCCCTACGTCCCCGGCTGGGACTGCCACGGCCTGCCGATCGAGTGGAAGGTCGAGGAACAGTACCGCAAGGCGAAGAAGACCAAGCCGGTCCTCTCGGGCGCCGGGCGCGACGAGGCCGAGGTAAAGGCGTTCCGCGACGAATGCCGCGCCTATGCCCAGCACTGGGTCGACGTGCAGCGCGAGCAGCTGAAGCGCCTCGGCATCCTCGCCGACTGGGACAACCCCTACCTCACCATGCAGAAGGAAAGCGAAGCGACGATCGTCGCCGAGCTGATGAAGCTGGCCGAGGCGGGCAATCTCTATCGCGGCTCCAAGCCGGTGATGTGGTCCCCGGTGGAAGAAACCGCGCTGGCCGAAGCCGAGGTCGAATACGAAGACATCGTCTCGACCCAGATCGACGTGGCGTTCGAGATCACTGAAAGCCCGGTTGCAGACCTGGTCGGCGCGCATGCGGTGATCTGGACGACGACGCCGTGGACGATACCGGTCAACCAGGCGTTGGCCTACGGGCCGGAGGTCGATTACGTCCTGCTGCACGTGAACGCGATGGAGGGTCGCGAAGCTTCTGTGAGCCATGTGCTCGTCGCCGAGCCACTGGTTTCCCAGGTCGCCGAGCGCATCGGCATCACGAACCATTCGGTCGAATGGTCCGGCAAGGGCTCCGACCTCGCCGGGACCATCGCTCGCCACCCGATGCACAAGCTTGGCGGTTTCTACGCCAAGCCGCGCCCCTTCCTTGCGGGCGATTTCGTCACCACCGACAGCGGTACCGGCCTCGTCCACATGTCGCCCGACCATGGCGAGGACGATTTCGCGCTGTGCAAGGCGCATGGCATCGAGCCGGTCTTCGCCGTCACCAATGGCGGCCTCTACCGCGATGACTGGGACTGGCTCGGCGGGGAAGACGAGCGTCGCCGCAGCGTCATCAACAAGCCGTTCAATTCGCCTGAAGGCCCGATCTGCTCCGACCTGCGCGATGCAGGCGCGCTGCTTTCGGCGAGCGAGGATTACCAGCACTCCTACCCGCACAGCTGGCGTTCGAAGGCCAAGGTCATTTTCCGCTGCACGCCGCAGTGGTTCGTGCCGATGGACAAGCCGCTCGGCACCGGCGATTTCGATGTTGCCCCGGGCAGCCCGCTCGGCGCGGCAGTCGCGCCTTTCGTCAGCCAGGACAACACGACCCTGCGCGAGCGTGCGCTGCGCGCCATTTCCGAAACGCGCTTCGTGCCGGAAAAGGGGCGCAACCGCCTCGGCTCGATGGTCGAAGGCCGCCCCGACTGGGTGCTTTCGCGCCAGCGCGCATGGGGCGTGCCGATCACGCTCTTCGTGCGGCCCGACGGGACCTATCTGCAGGACCCGGCAGTCAATGAACGCGTCATCGCCGCCGTGCGCGAGGAGGGCATGGATGCCTGGAACTCGGCCAACAAGGCCGCCTTCCTCGGCCCCGATCACAATCCCGACGATTTCGAGATGGTCACCGACATTCTCGACGTCTGGTTCGATTCGGGCTGCACCCATGCATTCGTGCTCGAATCGGGGCGCTGGCCGGACCTGCAATGGCCCGCCGACCTCTACCTGGAAGGCAGCGACCAGCATCGCGGCTGGTTCCAGTCCTCGCTGCTGCAGAGCTGCGCGACGCGCGGCCGCGCGCCGTTCGACCAGATCCTGACACACGGTTTCACCATGGCGAGCGACGGGCGCAAGATGTCCAAGTCGCTCGGCAATACGGTCGATCCGCTCAAGGTGATGGAGCAATACGGCGCGGATATCATCCGCCTGTGGGCGACCTCGGTCGACTTCACCGAGGACCACCGCATCGGCGATGAAATCCTCAAGGGCGTCGGCGACCAGTACCGCAAGCTGCGCAACACCTTCCGCTACCTGCTCGGCGCACTCGACGGCTTCGTCGGCGACATGGGCGACACGGCGGAAATTCCCGAGCTCGAAATCTACGTCCTCTCGCTGCTGTCCGATCTCGACGACAAGCTGCGCAAAGCGGTCGATGATTACGACTTCAACGCCTACACCCGCCACCTCGTCGATTTCTGCAACGAGGACCTGTCGGCCTTCTACTTCGATATCCGCAAGGATTCGCTCTATTGCGACGGGCCGGACGATCCCAAGCGCAATGCCTATCGCACGGTGCTCGACCTGTTGTTCCACGCGCTGGTACGCTACGCCGCGCCGGTGCTGGTCTTCACCGCCGAGGAGGTGTGGAAGGCACGTTATCCCGAAGACGACGAGCAGTCGGGCAGCGTCCACCTGCTCGAATGGCCGAGCGTGCCCAAGGTCGGCGCGGACGCCGCCAAATGGGCGAAGCTGCGCGACCTGCGCGAACGCGTGACCGAGGCGATCGAGCCGCTGCGCCGCGAGAAGGTCATCCGCTCCGGCCTCGAGGCGGAAGTGACGGTCCCGGCCGATGCCGTGCCCGAAGGCTTCACCGACGAGCAACTCGCCGAGCTGTTCATCACCGCGTCAGTCAAGCGCGGCGATAGCGACACGGTGAGCGTTTCCCGGACAACCGACCACAAATGCGGCCGTTGCTGGCGCCTGCTTCCCGAAGTCGAGGAAGACGGCGACCTGTGCAACCGCTGCGAAAGCGTGGTCGAAGCGATGGACGCCGCAGCATGAGCTTCCTCACCAGACCGCGCCTTTTCGGCCTCGCCCTTGCGATGGTGCTTTTCGCCGTCGACCAGTGGGTGAAGAAGATCATCGACGTCGATCTCGACATGCAGCTGGGCGAGAATATCGAGCTGCTGCCCTTCTTCGACCTGACGCGGGTGCACAATTTCGGCGTTTCCATGGGCATGTTCGAGGCGACCAGCCCGGAAATGCGCTGGGGCCTCGTCGCCCTCACCGCGCTCATCGCCGGTGTCGTCACCGTGTGGATGATGCGCGAGAAAAACTTCGCCGACATCCTCGGCCTGTCGATGATCCTCGGCGGCGCGCTCGGCAATATCGTCGACCGCTTCCGGCTCGGCTACGTGCTCGACTATGCCGATTTCCACGTGGGCGACTTCCGCCCGTTCCTGATCTTCAACATCGCCGATGCGGCTATCACCATCGGCGTCGTCATCATCCTTGCCCGCGCGCTGTTCGTTCGCGATAAGGACGAAGACGAAGCAACGACTGAACCGGCCGATGGCCGCGGAGAGCCTGACAATGCGTAACACCACCAAGATCCTCCTGATTGCCGGCACCTCGGCCATGCTCGCGGCTTGCGGCAGCGGCGGCGGTATCCTCGGCCGTGAACGTCCGGACGAGATGGCGGTGAGCCGCCAGGCCCCGCTGGTGGTCCCGCCGGACTTCAACCTGACCCCGCCCGCTCCTGGCGCTCCGCGACCGAGCGAAGGCAGCGCGAGCGAGCAGGCTCTCGAAGTGCTGTTCGGCGGCCCGGCCCCGCGCAGCTCGGTCGAAACCAGCGCGCTCGACCGCGCCGGTTCGGCTGCTCCGGGCATCCGCTCGAGCATCGGCGACCCGCAAACCAACACGGTCGCCAAGGGCCGCGTGACGCGCGACATCATCGCCGCACCCGAAGGCGACGGCCCGAACTCCTCAACGGTTATTCCGGGTTAATTGGAAGGTTGGCTCGCGCCCCATCCGGGGTGCGATATCCTCGCTCATACGGCCCTAGTGGCCGAGAAGCGTCCTAGTCCTTTTCGGGGCTGACGAGCAGCTTGTCGATCCGGCGTCCGTCGAGATCGACAACTTCGAAGCGCCAGCCCTGCTCGGTGAAGCTTTCGCCTTCGCTCGGCAGTTTCTTCAGCACCGACAGCACGAAGCCGGCGGCAGTCGCAAACTCGCGCTGCTCGCCATAATCGAGGCCCAGCCGGTCTGCGAGCTCATCCGCTGTGGTGCCGCCCGCGACCAGCAGGCTGCCGTCGGGACGTTCGACGATCGGCGGGGCATCGCCGATGTCGCGGTCGCTCTCGAAATGGCCGACCAGCGCGGTCAGCAGGTCGACCGGGGTCACGATCCCGTCGAGATGGCCATATTCGTCATGCACCATCGCCATGGCGACGCCCGAACCCTGCAGCACGCGCAAGGCATCCAGCGCATCGAGCTGGTCGGGCACGGTTTCCGCCCGGCGCAGCAGCTTGCGCAGCGAGACCTGCTTGCCCGCGACTAGGGCTGCGAGGACCTCGCGCACCTTGACCACGCCGATGATCGTGTCGGGCGAGCCTTGCGCGACCGGGAGCAGCGAATGCGGCGTATCCTCGATCGTCTTGCGGATTTCCTTCTCGTCTGCATCGATGTCGATCCAGTCGATTTCCGTGCGCGGCGTCATCACTTCGCGCACCGGACGCTCGGCGAGGCGGACGACACCGGCAAGGATCTGGCTCTGCTCGTCCTCGATCACGCCGGTCCGGCTCGCTTCGGCGAAGATCATCTGCAGCTCTTCGGCCGTGACGCTCGACTGGCCACCGGGCCGCACGCCGAGCAGGCGGATGAGCAGGCCGGACGAGGTATCGAGCACCCAGACCAGAGGCGCGGCGATCCGGGCGATCAGGTCCATTGGCCGCGCCATGACCAGCGCGATCGGAACCGCTGCGCGCAAGGCCACCTGCTTGGGCACCAGCTCGCCCACGACGAGGCTGAAATAGGTTGTCAGCACGATCACCAGCACGAAGCCCGCCTGGTCGGCATACTCCGCCGGGAAGCCGGCCGCCGCCAGCCGCTCGCCCACCGGGCCGCCGAGGCTCGCACCCGAATAGGCACCGGCAATGATGCCGACGAGCGTGATGCCGATCTGCACGGTGGAGAGGAACTTGCCCGGATGCGCGGCCAGCGCGAGCGCAGTCTTGGCGCTGTGGCTGCCCTTCTCTGCCGCGGCCTTGAGGCGCGATGTGCGCGCGGAAACGATCGCCAGCTCGGACATGGCGAAGACGCCGTTGAGCACGATCAGCCCGGCGATGATGAACAGGTCGGTCCAGGGAAATGGTGTCACGCCTCCAGCGCTAGCAGAAATGCCGGGCCGCGCCAGCCCGTGCGTGCCCAAAAACCGTGTTCAGGAACGCGAACGGCATCTCGATGGTATTGTTATTGAACGCGGGCGGCAGCGGTGGGGCCGTACCGGTTCCGCGTAACCATGGAGGAAGGGGAGTACCCCACTATGAAAAAAGCAAAAATTCTCGTCTCGAGCTTCGCGGCTCTGTCCCTGATGACGGTTTCCGGCTGTGTGACCGATCCGAATACCGGTGAGCAGAAAGTCTCGCGCACCGCAATCGGCGGTGTCGGCGGTGCGGTGCTGGGCGGCCTGCTCGGCGGTGTCATCGGCGGCAAGACCGGGCGCATCATCGGCGCGGGCGTCGGCGGCGTTGCCGGCGGCGTGGTCGGCTACAAGATGGACCAGCAAATCAAGGAGCTGAAGGAAGAGACCGCCGGTTCCGGCGTCGACGTGACCGAAGTCGACGATGGTTCGGCCATCCTCGTCAACCTGCCCGACGGCGTGACCTTCGACGTCGGCAGCTACACGATCAAGCCGGCCTTCCGCGATACGCTCGATTCCGTGGCCGAAAGCCTCGTGCGCTATCCCGACAGCCTGGTCGACGTTTACGGCCATACCGATTCGACCGGTTCGGAATCGTTTAACCAGCGCCTGTCCGAACAGCGCGCCGAAGCGGTTGCGAACTACCTGTCGTCGCGCGGTGTGCGTTCTGCGCGCATTCGCTGGCAGGGCTTCGGCGAGACTGCACCGATCGCCGACAACTCGACCGAATCGGGCCGCGCGCTTAATCGCCGTGTCGAGATCAAGATCATCCCGATCACGCAGGAAGACGTAGCCCAGGCGCAATCTGCGCAAGGCAACTGATCTTCAGCGGTCAGGATTACGAGAAGGGCGGCCCGCGGGTCGCCCTTTTCATATGGCGGGCGCCCTACTTGTCCCGCGCGATGATCTCGGCCCGCTCGGCAAGGTGGGCGACTGCATCGCGGTGGATGCCCGGCGCGCTTGCGAGCAGTCCGAAGGCGCGCGGGTCGCGCTTGTTGTAAGCGAGCTGCTTGCCGAAGGCGTCGGTCACTGCCGCGCCCGCCTCGCGCGCGATCAGGGCCGCTGCGCCGATATCCCATTCGAAACCCCAGCGCAGGGTCGCAACGAGGTCCGCCTCGTCGGCTGCCACCATTGCGACTCGCAGCGCAATGGAGTTCGGCTTGTCCACCGTCTGGAGAATCTGGTCGACTTTCATCAGGCTGTCGGCGGGAACGCGCGCGCCGGTAAACTCGCTGCGCCGCGACGCCTTGAGAGGTTCGTCGTTGCGCCATGCGCCCTGGCCCGCAATCGCCAGCCACTTCTCCTCGCGCGCCGGAGCATCGAGCATTCCGATAAGAGGCCGCCCTTCGCTGATCAGCGCGACCGAAACCGCCCAGCCGGTGCGTCCGCGAAGGAAATCGCGCGTCCCGTCGACCGGATCGACGAGCCAAATCAGGCCCTTGTCGAGCCGGTCCGCGTGATCGGCGGTCTCTTCCGACAGCCACCCGGCCGAGGGAAGCAGCGCGCCAAGCTCGCGCTTGAGGAAGCGATCGACCTCGATATCGGCCTCGCACACCGGGCTGCCCGGCTCCTTTTCCCACGCCTGCGGAGCGCCGCCCGCGCCCGGCCACAGGTCGTGTGCCATGCGGCCGGCCTCGCGCACGATATCGGCAAGGCGGGAACGATCGATCATGCGAATTGCTCTAGGGTTGAGAGACGACACTTTTCAAGCGCGGCCATCCATGCTTATGCGCGGCGCAGATTCCCATTTCCCGCAGAAACGGACAGCTCGATGAACATTCACGAATACCAGGCCAAGGAACTGCTCGCGAAATACGGCATCGGCGTACCCGCCGGCCATGCCGCCCTCACCGTCGAAGAAGCGGTCGAAGGCGCGAAGCAATTGCCCGGCCCGCTCTATGTCGTGAAGGCCCAGATCCACGCCGGTGGCCGCGGCAAGGGCAAGTTCAAGGAACTCGGCCCCGACGCCAAGGGCGGCGTCCGCCTCGCCAAGAGCGTCGAGGAAGTCGAAGCGAACGCCAAGGAAATGCTCGGCAACACGCTGGTGACCGTCCAGACCGGCGATGCCGGCAAGCAGGTCAACCGCCTCTACGTCACCGACGGCGTCGACATCGCCAAGGAATACTACCTCTCGATGCTGGTCGACCGTGCAACCGGCCGCGTCGCCATGATCGTCTCGACCGAAGGCGGCATGGACATCGAGGAAGTCGCCCACTCGACCCCGGAAAAGATCACCACCATCACCATCGACCCGGCGCAGGGCTTCATGCCGCACCACGGCCGCGCGGCAGCATTCGCGCTCAAGCTGACGGGCGATCTCAACAAGCAGTGCCAGAAGCTGACCAAGCAGCTCTACACCGCTTTCATGGATCTCGATTGCGAGATGCTCGAGATCAACCCGCTGGTCGAAACCGAAGACGGCAAGCTGCTCGTGCTCGACACCAAGATGAGCTTCGACGGCAACGCCATGTTCCGCCACCCGGACGTCGAAGCACTGCGCGACGTGACCGAGGAAGACCCGGCAGAAGTCGAAGCGAGCGAATACGACCTCGCCTACATCAAGCTCGACGGCAACATCGGCTGCATGGTCAACGGCGCGGGCCTCGCCATGGCGACGATGGACATCATCAAGCTCAACGGCGCCTTCCCGGCGAACTTCCTCGACGTAGGTGGCGGCGCGACGACCGAGAAGGTCACCGCGGCGTTCAAGATCATCCTCAAGGACCCGGCGGTCGAGGGCATCCTCGTCAACATCTTCGGCGGCATCATGCGCTGCGACACGATCGCGGAAGGCATCGTGGTCGCCGCGAAGGAAGTCGAGCTCGACGTTCCGCTGGTTGTCCGCCTCGAAGGCACCAATGTCGAGAAGGGCAAGGAAATCCTCGCCAACTCGGGCCTGCCGATCGTTCCGGCCGACGACCTCGGCGATGCCGCGCGCAAGATCGTCGCGGAGGTCAAGCAGGCGGCATAACCGCCTCGGACCAGCAATAGGGACAAGGGCCCCGCCAGCACGTCGCTGGCGGGGCCCTTTTTCTTGCGTGTCAGCTCGTCAGCGTGTCGGCCCGGGTTCGGGGAGCACCGGCTGCTCGCCGTCGGCCATCGGGACCAGCCAGTTGTTCCACACGGTCCGCGTGCGTGCATCGGTCATGTCGAGTGCGCAGATGAGCAGCGCAGTCGTGCGGAAGCTGCCATTGCCGAACTTGCGGAAATTCGCCCTGCATTCACGGTCGCGGTAAATATCGAACGCCGCTTCGGCTTCGACGATGGCAGCCTGCACGTCCGGTGCATCAGCGTAGAGCGCGCTTGCCGCTTCGACATATTGCTTGCGCCTGTCCGCCGCCCTGGTGAGCAGCGAAGAATAGCACTGGTTCATCTCAGCGGTCGAAGCAGCCTCGCCGCACTGCGGAGCAGGCGCATCGGGCACAGCGTCGCCCATTCGCTCGAACCGGAACAGCAGTTCCGCGCCGGACTGCATCCGCACCGCTGCGACCAGCCCGTCCTCGCCATCGTCCCCCTTGTCGCACCTGAGGGTGAGCGCGTGGAAATAGGCCGCGCAATCCTCGATCGCGACGAGGCGGAAGGTGAGCATGTCGGCCTTCTCCTCCCATCCGGTGAGGTCGGCGTTGAAATGCTTGAGGCGCAGGACGAGCGTGCCCTCTTCCTCCATCAGGTAGAGATGTTCGGTGAACTGGATACCGCCCTCGCCGCTTTCCTGCACGAAAGTCCCGACCATCGTGCCACCCGTCGGCGGGAGCCAGCTTTCCATCGCGGGCGCATCGCCGATGCCCTTGCCCGCCCATTGCCCGACCAGCCAGTCCATCTGCGCGAGTGTCGCAGGCGGCGATTCGAAGCCTTCCTCGCCGACCCGCGTTTCCTGCGCCCCCAGCGGCAGTGCCCACATGGCCAGCACCGCCAGCGCCAGTTTCCCGATTGCCCGCATATCGCCCTCCTCTGCCCGAGAGTTGTAGCGGCAAGCGGCAAAATCACCTAGCGTCGCCGGAACGGGCGCAGCTGCGCATTCGTTGGGATTCCGAGAGGCGGGCCAACTTGACGTTTACGTAAACGCAAGTTAGGCGGTCGCCAACGATTCTAGAGAGGAAGGATACACGATGAAGATCCTCGTCCCCGTCAAACGGGTCATCGATTACAATGTGAAGCCGCGCGTCAAGGCGGACGGTTCGGGTGTCGACCTGGCCAACGTCAAGATGAGCATGAACCCGTTCGACGAAATCGCCGTCGAGGAAGCCATCCGCATCAAGGAAGCGGGCAAGGCTGAAGAGATCGTCGTGGTCTCGATCGGTCCGGCGAAGGCGCAGGAAACGCTGCGCACCGCGCTCGCCATGGGTGCCGACCGCGCGATCCTCGTCGAAGTCGAAGACGGCGTCGATGTCGAACCGCTCGCGGTCGCCAAGATCCTCAAGGCCATCGCGGCAGAGGAAAACCCGGGCATCGTGATGCTCGGCAAGCAGTCGATCTCCGACGATTCGAACCAGACCGGCCAGATGCTCGCCGCGCTGATGGAGCGTCCGCAGGGCACCTTCGCCAATACGGTCGAAGTCGATGGCGACAGCGTCGTCGTGAAGCGTGAAGTCGACGGCGGCCTCGAAACCGTGAAGCTGACGCTCCCCGCGATCATCACCACCGACCTTCGCCTGAACGAGCCGCGCTATGCTTCGCTGCCGAACATCATGAAGGCCAAGAAAAAGCCGCTCGATACCAAGTCGCCGGCCGATTACGGCGTCGACATCGCGCCGCGCCTGACGACCACCAACGTCTCCGAACCGCCGGTCCGCCAGGCGGGCGAGAAGGTGGAAGACGTCGATGCGCTCGTCGCCAAGATCAAGGCCCTGGGCATCGCGTAAGCGGGCCGAGACAGAACAAGGATTCAGAACATGAAAACTCTCGTTTGGGTCGAACACGACAACAACAGCGTCAAGGATGCCACCCTTGCCGCCGTCACCGCCGCTTCGAAGCTGGGTGAAGTTCACCTGCTGGTCGCCGGGTCGGGCTGCGCCGCAGTCGCCGACGAAGCCGCCAAGATCGCCGGTGTCGGCAAGGTCCACCTCGCCGACGATCCCGCCTACGAACACGCTCTGGCCGAAAACCTCGCGCCGCTGATCGCCGACCAGATGGGCCATCACGACGCTTTCGTCGCTCCGGCCACCACCACCGGCAAGAACATCGCGCCGCGCGTCGCAGCCCTGCTCGACGTGATGCAGATTTCGGACATCCTTTCGGTCGAAGGCGAGAAGACCTTCACCCGTCCGATTTACGCCGGCAACGCGATCGCCACGGTCGAATCGTCGGACGCCAAGCTCGTCATCACCGTTCGCGGCACTGCCTTCGACAAGGCCGCTGCCGAAGGCGGTTCGGGCACGGTCGAAGCTATCTCGGGCCCGGGCGACGCCGGTATCTCGAGCTTCGTCAGCGCCGAAATCGCCGAGAGCGAGCGTCCGGAACTGACCAGCGCCAAGGTCATCGTCTCGGGCGGCCGCGCCCTCAAGGACGCGGAAACCTTCGAGCAGATCATCACCCCGCTGGCCGACAAGCTCGGCGCAGGCATCGGTGCATCGCGCGCCGCGGTCGACGCTGGCTACGTGCCGAACGACTACCAGGTCGGCCAGACCGGCAAGATCGTCGCACCGGAAGTCTACATCGCCATCGGCATTTCGGGTGCGATCCAGCACCTTGCCGGGATGAAGGATTCCAAGACGATCATTGCGATCAACAAGGACGAGGACGCACCGATCTTCCAGGTCGCGGACATCGGTCTTGTCGCCGATCTCTACAAGGCAGTGCCGGAGCTTACCGACAAGCTCTGATCCTGCCGCGCCCCTGCCCGATGCGCGTGAGCATCGGGCGCACGGGGCGCTAGACGATCCAAAGCAAAGGCGGCTTCGCTTCGTTGCGTTGCCGCCTTTTCTTTGTCCGGACCCCGGCCCGCGCCGAACCGCTCAGCCGGCGACCAGCTTGCGGCAATTGCGGGACAGCCGCCGCACGACCTGCCGGTCTTTCTCTCGCTGTTCGCGGGTGGCCCCCAGGGGGGAATCGCCGAACAGTGCCGCGAGCATGGTCGATCGGTCCGAAGGCGTAGCCTCGAGGCGGTCGAGCAGGGCGCTGATCGAGCGATAGGCGAGATGGTCGGAAGCCGCGCGCTCGACATCCGGCTGCGCCTCGTCGTCGACGATCTCGAACAACTGCCGGGCCTCACCCTGCCGCAGTCCCTCGATCGCCACCGTGGTGATCCCGGCGGCTTTGGCGCTATCGCGCTGGTCGAGCCTGACCCTGTGTCGCAGCGACTGCAATTCGCCGCGCATCTGCCATGTCGCATGGGTCGAGAAACTGGCCTTGCCCGGTTCGTAGCTCAGCAGGGCGCGGTGGATGCCGAGCGCGCAGGCCTGCCATGCATCCTCGCGCATGTCCGACAGGCCGTAGCGCGCGCCGAGATAGCGGATGCGCGGCCCGAGCATTTCGAGCAACTGGCGGAAGTGCCGGTCGGCTCGCTCCTGTTCGCGGCCGCGTTCTGCCACTATCGCCGAAGCGACTTCCTCGATCCTGCTGGCAAGTGACGGCATTCCGGCTCCCCTGGCGCGTGTCCGGTCTCGTCAGGATAGGGATGCCGCTTTCCCGGGCGCTTGCCGCGGCGCTAGGTATGACTACCGACCGGCGCCTGGGAGAGCCTTGGCGCGGGCTGCCGCCCGGCACTGTCCATCGTCGCAAGGCGCCTCGCTGCATCGAGCGCGGCGGGCGCATCGAAGGCACCGATGGCCGCAGCATATCGCGCGCATTCGACCTGCGCCGCATGGGTCCGCAGGCGCGAGACGACCGTCCCGAGCAGGTCGAGCAGGCGGTGGCGGGTCTCCGGATCGAGCCGCCCGGCATCGGCTGCAGCCAGTGTCGCATAGTAGAGCGACGAGGCGAGGCCGTCGTGCCGCCTGCTGTGCCACAGCGTCGCTGCCGTGAGCAGGCTCGCGCCCGAACCAACGCGCAGGCAAGCGTCGGAGACCGCGCACATCATCGCGCCGTTGATTACGGCCTGCTCGCCGCTGCGCAATTCGAACTCGCGCCAGCTTGTAGGAGGGGCAAGGTCCTTTGCCATGACCCGATTGTAGAGAAATCGCGCCGCTTGCGGGCAGGCTAGCTGGCGGGTGGCGGGCGGCGGTAGAGGTTGACCGGCGATCCGTCAGGCATGTTTGCCCTGCGCAGCGGCTCGAAGCCGAGCTTTTCGGCAAGGCGTATCGACGGGGCGTTGGCCGGTTCGATCAGGCACACGACCTCGGCACCGAACTCGCGATCGAACCAGTCGAAGATCGCGCGCATGGCCTCGCCGACATAGCCCTTGCCCGCCGCCTCCTCGCTCAGGATCCAGCCCGCCTCGGGCCGGTCGTCGAAATCCTCGCCCAGCCCACGGAAGGAATGGAATATCCCGCAATTGCCGAGCAGTCGCCCGTCGCCGCCGCGCTCGCGGAGCATCAGGAGGCCGTAGCCATAGAGGCTCCAGCTGCCCGCATTGCGGGTAAAGCGCATGAAGTGGTCGGGCATGGTTGGCTCGGGACCGAGGTAGCGCCGCGTGTTCTCTTCGGAGACGATGGCGAACAGCGGGTGGATGTCGGCGACATCGGGCTGCCACAGCTCAAGCCGTTCGGTCTCGAGCCACGGGCCGGCCATCAGATCAGGCTGTCGATGAAGTGGATGGTCATGCCGACCAGCCCGCCGACGAGCGTGCCGTTGATGCGGATGAACTGGAGGTCGCGCCCGACCGCGCCCTCGACCCGGTCGGTCAGCGTGCGGGCATCCCAGCGGCGCACAGTTTCCGAAACGAGCTGGACGATCTGGTCGCCATAGCGCGTCGCCACGCCGACCGCGGTGCGGCGGGCGAAGCGGTTGACCTGCATCTGCAGGCGCTGGTCCTTCTTGAGCGCCTCGCCCAGTTCGCTGAGGCTCTGCCGCAAGTCGCCGCCGAGCTGGCTGTCGGGATCGCGTGCACGGCGGATCAGCGACTGGCGGATACGCTCCCACACGCCCATCCACCATTCGGCGACGGCGGGGTTCTCGAGCATTTCGCGCTTGAGGTTCTCGATCCGCTCGCGGGTCTTGGGATCGTGCTGCAAGTCCTGCGCGAGCGTCGCGAGGCCTTCCTCGACCTTGCCGCGCAGCGGGTGTTCGGGATCGACCAGCACTTCGGCGAGCAGGCGATAGAGCCCGTCGAGCACCGAATTGGAAATCCGCTCGTCGAGGCCGGTCCAGCGCAGCACGGCATTAGCGCGCGTCTTGATGATCTCGCGGACGGTTTCCTCATTGTCCTCGAGCGTCAGGCCGGTCCACCGGATCAGCCCGTCCATCAGCGGCAGGTGCTTGTTGTCGGCAATCGCGCTTTCGAGCATCCGGCCGAGCAGCGGGGCGACGTCGATCTTGGCGACCTGCCCCTTCAGGCCAGAGCGGACCTGTGTGCCGAGCCGGGCCGGATCGAGCGATTCCAGGATTTCCGCGAGCAATTCCGCCGCGCCGCCGGTGATGCGCGAGCGCGTTTCGCCCTGCGGCGCGACTAGAAAATCGCCCATTGCGCCTGCGACATTCATCCCGCTCATGCGCCGCGCGACGACCGACGGGGTGAGGAAATTCTCCCGCAGGAACTGCGCCATCGTATCGGCGATGCGGTCCTTGTTTTCCGGGATGATCGCGGTGTGCGGGATCGGGATGCCGAGCGGATGGCGGAACAGCGCGGTGACGGCGAACCAGTCGGCCAGCCCGCCGACCATCGCGGCCTCGGCGAAGGCATGGGCGTAGCCCCACGCCGGATGCACGCCGAGATACTGCTTGGTGAGGACGAACACCGCCGCCATCACGAACAGCATCGCAGTCGCGGTCCAGCGCATCCTGCGCGCCCGGTCGGGCGGCAGGCGCGTGGCGGATGTCACCGCGGCATCGGGGTTATCGCTCACTCGGCCGGGTGGCCCTCGTCGGGCGAAATTCGCGTCGCCGGGGTCGGGCCTTCGGGCTGCGGCTGCGGCTGCGTTTCGGGACCATGCCCGCCGCGCGAGCCGGCATCACCGGGACGATAGGTCAGGAAGCGCTGGCGCATCCACGGACCGACGCGGCGCTCGAAACCGTCCGCCAGGCTGAAGCCCGCGGGAACGATCAGCAGCGTCAGCACGGTCGAAAGGATCAGGCCGCCGATGACCATGGTGCCCATCGGTGCGCGCCATGCCCCGTCACCCGAAAGCGACAGCGCGATCGGCACCATGCCCGCCGTCATGGCGACGGTGGTCATGACGATCGGCTGTGCACGCTTGTGGCCCGCATCGACGATCGCCTCGTATTTCTCGACCCCTGCATCCATTGCCTCGATCGCGAAGTCGATCAGCAGGATCGAGTTCTTCGAGACGATGCCGAGCAGCAGCAGCACGCCGATATAGACCGGCATGGATTGCGGCTGGCCGACGAGCCAGACGAGGAAGATACCTCCGAGCGGCGCGAGCAGCAGCGAGGTCATGTTGACCAGCGGACTCATCAGTCGCTTGTAGAGCAGGACCAGCACGGCGAACACGAGCAGGAAGCCGGCGATGATCGCGGTGAACAGGCTGCTGACCAGTTCCTGCTGCCACTCGTCCTCGCCCACCACGTCGCGGATGACGCCCTGCGGGAGGTTGGCGAGCGTCGGCAAGGCATCGACCTGCTGCTGCGCTTCGCCCTTGATGACGCCCTGCGCAAGGTCGGCACCGACCAGTACCCGGCGGTTCTGGTTGTAGCGCTGGATCGCCGTCGGGCCGGAGCCGAAGCGGATGTTGGCCACGCGCTCGAGCGGGACCGAACCGCCCGAGGAGGTCGGGACCGGCAGGTTGCGCAGCGTCGTCAGGTCCTGCCGCGAGGATTGCGGGAGGCGGACGCGGATCGGGATCTGGCGGTCGGACAGCGAGAACTTCGCCGCGTTCTGCTCGATCTCGCCCATGGTCGCGATACGGATCGTCTGGCTGAGTGCAATG
The DNA here is from genome assembly GCF_004114695.1 of Erythrobacter sp. HKB08. Lineage (NCBI taxonomy): Bacteria > Pseudomonadati > Pseudomonadota > Alphaproteobacteria > Sphingomonadales > Erythrobacteraceae > Erythrobacter > Erythrobacter sp. HKB08. The sequence continues at coordinate 614,826 of NZ_CP035310.1, read as the reverse complement.
GTGCTCACGCCGAGCTCGGCAGCGAGGTCTTCGCGCGGCTCGATGATGATCTCGGGCCGGTTGATGTCGGCGCTGATACGCGGCGCGACGAGCGTGTCGAGGCCCTTCATTTCCTCGACCAGCTGCTGCGCAGTCGCTTCAAGCAGCTCCGGATCGGAGCCTGCCAGCATGACGGTCAGGTCGCGGCCCGAACCGAAGCCGCCGGACTGCGACTGGAAGCGCACGCGCGCGTCGGGGATCTTCGCCAGCGTCGGGGCAAGATCGCGCTCGAACTGGATCGAGGTTTTCTCGCGGTCTTCCTTGAGCGTGATGTAGATCGTCGCCTGGCCTTCGCGGACCCGCTCGAGCGCCATGTCGACCTCGGGCTGTTCGTAGAGGATGTCGGCAACTTCGCGCGCGACGCGCTGGGTCGTCGCGAGCGTGGTGCCGGGCACCATCTCGATTTCGACGCGGCTGTTCTCGCTGTTGATGTTCGGCTGGAACTGCGCCGGCACGGTGCCGAACAGCAGGATCGTGAACATCAGCGAGAAGAAGCCGACCATCAGCATCCATGCGCGGTGGTCGTAGAAGCGCGCCTCGAGATATTTCCACGACTGCCCGATGCGTTCGCCGAAGAAGCGCCACGGCAGGCCGATGAGCTTGAGCGTCAGCCAGCCGGCAGCGAAGCCGAGACCGATGGCGATGGCGAACTGGAGGATGCCGATGATGCGCGTCGCGATCAGCGCGAGGATGGAATCGGGGTCGGACGAAATCGCAGTCCCCACGGCATCGGGGATGCCGAGGCCGGCGATCATGCCATGGCTCGCCATGACCACGCCGGCAGGCACCACGAGCATGACCAGGATCGTCGCGATGAAGGCGATGACGTAGAGCCAGCGACGCTTCGGGCCCGGCAGGCCTTCGCGCCGGTCGTACATCTTGCCGCGGTCGAGCGACCAGCGAAGGACGGCCATGTAGCGGTCCATCCATTTGCCCTCGCCATGGGCGGCATGGCCCTTCGCCTTGAGGAAATAGGCCGCCAGCATCGGCGTGATCATGCGGGCTACCGCCAGCGACATGAGCACGGCGACGACCACGGTGATGCCGAAGTTCTTGAAGAACTGGCCGGAGATACCGGGCATCAGGCCGACCGGCAGGAACACCGCGACGATACAGAAGCTGGTCGCGACGACCGGCAGGCCGATCTCGTCGGCCGCGTCGATCGACGCCTGGTAGGCGGATTTGCCCATTCGCATGTGTCTGACGATGTTCTCGATCTCCACGATCGCATCGTCGACCAGGACCCCGGCCACGAGGGCCAATGCGAGGAGGGACAGCTGGTTCAGGTTGAACCCGAGCAGGTCCATGAACCAGAAGGTCGGAATCGCGGACAGGGGGATGGCGACGGCGGAGATGATCGTCGCGCGCCAGTCGCGCAGGAAGAGGAACACGACCACGACCGCAAGCAGCGCGCCTTCGACCATCGCAGCGATCGAGGTTTCGTACTGCTCCTCGGTGTATTTCACCGTGTTGAACAGCGGGATGAAGGATACGCCCGGGTTCTCGGCATCGATCTCGTCGATGATGACCTTGGCCTGGTCGAAGGCGGTCACGTCGGACGCGCCCTTCGCGCGCGACATGTAGAAGTTCACCACTTCCTTGCCGCGCACCATGCTGATCGAGGTTCGCTCGCTATAGCCGTCGCGCACCGTGGCGACGTCGGCGAGCTTGACCGTCTGGCCGCCCGAGACGCGGATCTGGCGCTGCGAGAGGTCGTATGCGGAATCGTTGTTGCCGAGCACGCGGACCGACTGGCGGGTGCCGCCCACTTCGGCCATGCCGCCTGCAGCATCGAGGTTGTCCTGCCGCAGCACGCCATTGATCTGCGATGCAGTGACGCCGAGGGCCTGCATCCGGTCGAGGTCGAGGATGACTTCGATCTCGCGATTGACGCCGCCGAAGCGGCCGACTTCGGCCATGCCGTCGACTGCCAGCAGGCGCTTGGCGACCGTATCATCGATGAACCAGCTAAGCTGTTCGATCGTCATGTCGTCGGCTTCGACCGCGTAGATGCCGAGGAAGCCGCCGGCGATCTCGACCTTCTGGATGCGCGGTTCGAGGATGCCGTCGGGCAGGCTGCCGCGGACCGTATCGACCGCGTTCTTCACTTCGGCCACGGCATCGTTCGGGTCGGTGCCGATCTCGAACTCGATGAAGGTCGAGCTGTTACCTTCGCTCGCGGTCGAGTTGATCGTGTTGACGCCGTTGACCGCACGCACCGCGGCCTCGACCCGCTGGGTGATCTGGTTCTCGATCTCGCTCGGCGCGGCGCCGGGCTGCGAGATGTTGACCTGCACCGCGGGGAATTCGATGTCCGGGTTGTTCACCACATCCATCCGCGCAAAGCTGAGCAGCCCCGCGAAAAGCAGCGCGGTGAAGGCAACCAGCGGAATGACCGGGTTGCGGATCGACCATGCGGAGATGTTGCGGAAATTCATTGCGGCTTACTCCTCGGCCTTCACCGGCGAGATGGTCTCGCCTTCGGTCAGGAAGCCGCCTGCCTGCAGCACGACCTGTTCATCGCCGGTCAGACCTTCGGTGATCGCGATGCCGTTGAGCGTCACGATGCCGGTCTTGACCGCGCGCCGCTGGACCTTGTTCTCGCCGTCGACGACGAAGACGAAGCTGCCCTCCTCATCCGACATGATCGCGCTTTCGGGCAACATCGGTGCGACGATGGTGCCGCTGTTGATGCGCGCGCTGGCGAAACCGCCCGGGCGCAGTTCGGGCGCATAGGGCAGCGCGATGCGCGCCGTGCCCTGGCGGCTCTGCGCATTGATCGTCGGCGAAAGCTGCCAGATTTGGCCGGTGAATTCCTTGTCGGTCCCTGCCGGAACGATGGTCGCCGGAACGCCGGGCGAAAGCTGGGCGAGCTCGTTTTCGCTAACTTCGGCCATCAGTTCCATCTCGCCGCCGCGCGCGATGCGGAACAGCGGGCCGGAACCGGCCGAAACGACCTGGCCCGGCTCGACGTTGCGTTCGAGCACGAGGCCGGAAGCCGGGGCAACGACATTGAGCCGTGCATTGCGGGCGCGCAGTTCGGACAGCTGGGCCTGCGCGACCTTGACCCGGGCAGCTGCGGCATCACGCGTCGCGGTCAGGCGGTCGATGTCGGCTTTCGAGATGAAGCCGCGCTCGACCAGCTGGAGCGCACGGTCGAGATTGCTCTGTGCAAGCTGCGCATCGGCGCGGGCGACTTCGATATTCGCTGCAGCGCTGGCAGCCTGCTGGGTCTGGACGGAGCGATCGATGACGGCAAGCACCTGGCCTGCTGAAACCCAGTCGCCTGCATCGACGGGGACGCTGACCACGCGGCCACCCTCGCCGGCGATGCCGACGGGCAGTTCGCGGCGGGCGGCAAGCGTGCCGGTCGCGGTGATCGTGCCTTCGATGGTCGATGCGCCGGGGGAGACGACGGTGATGGCCGGAGCCTGCTCTTCGCGGTCGGCCATGGCGGCCGTGCCAGCTTCGCCGTTCTGGTTGAAGAACCACAGGCCGATCGCCACCGCGAGCGCGATGATGATCCCGACCACGATGAGGACATTGCGCTTCGTGCGCGAAGGCGCCTCGCCTTCGGCGAAGTCCGCATTATCAACATCGAGAGCAGAACCGTGGTCGGCGCGCACGGTCGTTTCGTAATTCATGCCTTACCCCTTGATGCGGCTTGAGGGTGTATTACACCCCTATGTCACCACGTGCAAGAAGGCTTAGACATGCTGGGCTAAGGGGAAAATCCACTCTCGACAGACGACTTTTGTGGACGACGAATGGTTCCCCGAAACGAGATGGGGCGGACCTTGCTGGAAGGTCCGCCCCGTCGGTAGTTCAATAATTGCAGTGTTTTAGCGAACGCGTCCGCGCTGGACCATGTTCGCCACCGCCAGCAGCACGATTGCGCCGACGAATGCGGTGATGAGATACATGATCCAACCTGCATCGTCGGTCAGGAAGCCGGTGACGTTACCGATCGCACTGCCGATCAGGCCGCCGATCACGCCGACGATGATATTCCAGAAAATCCCCATGGAGGCATCGCGGTTCATCACGATGCTTGCAAGCCAGCCGGCGATGCCGCCGAGAATGATGGTAGCAATCCAACCCATTGTTATTCCTCCTTTAGCGCCGGAAGCCGGCAGAAGAATAACGTTCCGCCGGGCAAACCGGTTCCCCCGCCTGGTTGGCGATCGGTTGCAAAGGGATAGGATTTCGTAGGGGAATTGTCAGCCTGCCCTGTGGACAGGCCGATCAGGCGGCACTCAGTACTTGAGCTGGCGCTCGTAGAGATCGCGGTAGTGCTGGATGCGCGTGACGCGCAGGCCCTGCATGCCGGAACGGTCGACCGCGCGCTGCCAGGAAGCGAATTCCTCCAGCGTGAGGCCATAGCGCTCGAGCACTTCGTCGATCGTCAGCAATCCGCCGTTGACGGCAGCGACGACCTCGGCCTTGCGGCGCACGACCCAGCGCTTGGTCTTCGGCGAGGGAAGATCGTCCAGCGTCAGCGGTTCGCCGAGCGGGCCGATTACCTGTGCGGGGCGGATTTTCTGGTTCTCGATCATTTGCACTCTCTATCGCCGGTTTCCGCGCTCGTGCCGCTCGGCAGCGCGTCGGACTTGATATTGGGGGACGGCGTTTTGCCATGAGCTAAATCGGAATGGTTAACGCCGCCCTCAGACAGGTTAACCGTGCCGCTCCCGGCCTGCGCCAGCCGTGCGAAACTGCCATCGCCGACCCGTGCGGAGCCGCGACGCGACCCCCGCAACGTGTGGCGCAGCTCGTTCGCGGCAGCGAAGCGCGCGACCAGCTCGTTCCAGTCGAGGCGGCGCAATTCCTGCGAATCCGCATCGGCTTTCACGGCCGAAACAAAGGGAGCGTGTTCCATCATTCGCCCTCCGATAAAGGCGACAGGTCAAGATCGGGTAAATTCCGGCTTTACCCGGGGTTAGGATTACCGGACGCGCGCCGCCGCCCTCAATACCTCGCAAGACTCGCATTCCGGCGGCACTGTGTGTAAAGGGCGCGCCCATGTCCCCGACCACGCTGTTCGATCCCTCGCTCGATACGGGCGCGCTGTTCGATCTTGCCCGCCCGGCAAGCGAAAGCCGCATCGTCGTCGCCATGTCCGGCGGCGTCGACAGCTCGGTCGTGGCCGCGCTCGCCGCAGCCAGCGGGGCGGAGGTGATCGGCATCACCCTCCAGCTCTACGACTACGGCGCGGCAACGGGGCGCAAGGGCGCATGCTGCGCGGGCGACGACATTGCCGATGCGCGCGCAGTGGCCGACCGGCTGGGCATCGCGCATTACGTCTACGATCACGAAAGCGCCTTCCGCGAGGAAGTGGTCGAACAGTTCGCCGACGATTACCTCGCCGGGCGCACGCCGGTCCCCTGCATCCGCTGCAACATGGGCCCCAAGTTCACCGACCTGCTGCGCATGGCGCGCGAGCTGGGCGCGGATTGCCTTGCGACCGGCCACTACGTGCGCCGGGTGAAGGGTGCTGCCGGACCGGAACTGCACCGCGCGCTCGATGCGACGCGCGACCAGTCCTACTTCCTCTACGCGACGACCGAGGAGCAGCTCGACTTCCTGCGCTTCCCGCTCGGCGGCATGCCCAAGACGCAGGTGCGCGAGCTGGCCGAGCAGGCGGGCCTGCGCAATGCGGCCAAGCCCGACAGCCAGGACATCTGCTTCGTGCCCGACGGCAATTATGCCAAGATCGTCGAGAAAATGCGCCCCGAAGGCGGCACCCCCGGCGCCATCGTCCATGCGGCGACCGGCGAAACGCTGGGCGAGCACAAGGGCATCATCCATTACACCGTAGGCCAGCGCAAAGGCCTCGAGATCGGCGGGCAGCCCGAACCGCTCTACGTCCTCGGCATCGATGCCGAGAGCGCCGAAGTGCGCGTGGGTCCGCGCCGCATGCTCGCGGTGAAATCGGCCACCATCATCGAAACCAACCGCATCGGTCCGCTGCCCGACGCGCCGCTCACCGCCAAGGTGCGCAGCCTTGCGAAGCCCGTCCCCGTCACGCTCGACGGCCCGCTGGGCGACGGCGCAACCACGGTGATCCGCTTCGAGGAACCGGAATACGGCGTCAGCCCCGGACAGGCGGCGGTGATCTATGCCGGCGAGCGCGTCGTCGGCGGCGGCTGGATCGAGACGACCGAACGGGTCGAAGCCTGAGCGGCCTCGCTCAGTCCCGCCATTCCTCCAGCACGCAGCCGTAACCCTCGCGATAGGTCGCGGTATTGGCGGCAACGAGCGGGAAGCGCGCGGTGACGCTCTTTTCCTCGACATCGTCGACCAGGGTAATGAGCTCCATCCCGTCGAGCTTGTCCTTCTCGCAATCGTCGAGGCTGCGCCCGCCGACGAAGCGGCACGAGCAGGCGACGCGGGCCATATAGGCCGTGCCGGCCTGCGCCTGCCCGTCGATTTCCTCGCCATAGGCCCAAGCTCCGCCGCCGATCAGCAATGCGACACCGCCGATCGCCCAGAGCCATTTGCCCGTCCCGGACTTGCGCGCGTTATTGGCCATTGAAATACCCGTTTCCTTGCGCGAGTGAGGCGACCATGCCTTCGCGTTTCGCATCCCTTATCGCCGCCGCCGTGCTCGTTCCAGCCCTTGCCGCTTGCGGCGATGCACCGACCGAGCCCGCCCCGCTGACCGAAGAGGCGCTGGCCGCCGTGGCGGAGGATGCGGGCGCTCCGAAGGACCGGCTGGCGCGCGAGATCGACGACCTTTTCACCAAGGAAGGCCTCGGCGAAACGCGCGCGGTCATCCTCATGCGCGGCGGCGAGATCGTCGCCGAACGCTATGCGCCGGGCTACGACGCGGACACGCGCTTCGTCAGCTGGTCGATGGCGAAAACCGTCACCGCCGCCATGATTGGCATGCTGGTCGCCGACGGGCGGCTGCGGCTCGACGAATCGGTGCCGATCGAGCGCTGGTCGCGCCCGGGCGATCCGCGCGGCGAGATAACGCTGCGCCAGCTGCTGCAGATGCGCTCCGGGCTGGAGCATACCGAAGCGGGCAGCCCGCCCTACGACAGCAGCGAGGTGCGCATGCTGTTCCTCGACGGGCGCGACGACATGGCGGATTTCGCCGCCTCGCAGCCGCTCGAATCAGAGCCGGGTGCCACCTTCGAATATTCGAGCAACACCACCGTCATCCTTGCCGACATCGCGGCCCGCGTGCTCACCGGCAGCGAGGATCCGGAAATTCGCCGCAATGCAGTCGACACCTATCTGCGCGCGCGCATCTTCGACCCGCTGGCGATGGAATCGGTGGTTCCGGAATACGATGCGAGCGGCACGCTGATCGGCGGCAGCCTGATGCATGCGACGGCGCGCGACTGGGCGCGTTTCGGCGACTGGCTGCGCAACAAGGGTTCCTATCGCGGCTCGCAGCTCCTTCCGCGCAAGTGGGTCGAGCTGATGACGACGCCCAGCCCGCGTTCGGCGCATTACGGCTTCCAGACGTGGCTCAACCGGCCGACCGAACTGACCGACAACCACCCGCTCTTCCCCGACCGCGCGCCGCAGAGCGTGTTCGCGATGATCGGGCACATGGGCCAGTATGTGATCGTCTCGCCCGAACAGAAGCTGACGCTGGTGCGGCTCGGCCACTCTAATGCGCCGGAGCGCGAAGCCATGCTGCAGGAAGCAGCCGACGTGCTCGCGCTTTACCCCTAGAGGTAGAAGCTACCCTCGATCACGGTGACGCAGGGGCCGCCGAGCCATGCGCGGTCCCCGTCGAGCCGGCAGGAAAGGTCGCCGCCGCGCTGCGAGGCCTGGTGGGCGGTAAAGCTCGCCCGCCCCAGCCGGTTCGCCCAGAAATAGGTCAGCACCGCATGGGCCGAGCCCGTGACGCTGTCCTCGTCGACCCCGCCGCCGGGTACGAAGACGCGGCTTACGACATCGAAATCCTCGCCCGGCGCAGTGCAGATGAACTGGTTGTCGCCGAGCTTCTCGAGACCGCGCACGTCGGGATCGAGGCTGCGCACCTGCGCTTCGCTGCCGAACAGGAAGATATCGTAGCCATCGGGATTGCGCCACACCTCGAGCGGCTCGTCGCCCAGCAGTGCGACCGCTTCGGGCCATTCGCCGCGCGTCGTCGGGATGGCCGGCAGGGCAAGCTCGTAGCCGGCATCGCTGCGCCGCACTTCGAGGATGCCCACCTTTCGCGTGCGGAACGTCACTCGCTCTCCGCCATCGCGCCCGAGCAGCACATGGCCCGAAGCGAGCGTGGCATGGCCGCACAGGCGAATCTCGCAGGTCGGGGTGAACCAGCGCAGTTCCCAGTCCGCCTCGCCGGTCGCGTCCTTCACGACGAAAGCGGTCTCGGCGAAATTGTTCTCCTCGCCGATCGCCTGCAGCACATCGTCGGGCAGCCATTCCTCGAGCGGCATGACCGCCGCCTGGTTGCCCTTGAACGGGGCGTCGGCGAAGGCGTCGACATGCCAGTAGGGTAGGTTCATTCGCCCTTCTCCAGTTTCTCGAATTCGTCCTGCTCGGCGAGCGGATTGTCCGGCTCGTCGACATGGCCTTCCGGGTCGATGTGGATGAGCAGTTCCATCTGCGGGAAATGCTGCATCAGGTCGGCCTCGACCCGCTCGATGATGTCGTGCGCCTGCTCGACCGTCATGTCGCCCGGCATGTCGACGTGGAACTGGACGAAGTCATGCGTTCCGCTGGTGCGGGTGCGCAGGTCGTGGAGGTTTGAAAGCTCCGGATGCTTCGCGGCCAGCTCGACGAAGCGCTGGCGCTTCTCTTCCGGCCATTCGCGGTCCATCAAATGGTCGATCGCCTCGCTCGCAGCGCGCCATGCTCCCCACAGGAGCCATGCCGCAATCGCGAGGCCGAAGATCGGGTCGGCCTGTTTCCAGCCCGCATACTGGTCGAGCGCGAGCGCCGCGATGACCGCAAGGTTGAGCAGCAGGTCCGACTGGTAGTGCACATGGTCCGCGCTGATCGCGACCGAGCGCGTGCGGCGGATAACGTAATTCTGCCACGCCAGCAGCGCGAGTGTCGCGACGATGGCGATGGTCGAGACCGCGATGCCTTCTTCGGCAGCGCTCGTCCGGTTGCCCTCGGCAAGCTGGAGCACTGCGCGAAAACCGATGCCTGCCGCAGACAGCGCGATCAGCATGACCTGGAACATGGCCGAAAGCGATTCCGCCTTGCCATGGCCGAATCGGTGGTCTTCGTCCGCCGGCTGCGCTGCGATCCACACGCCGATGAAAGTCGCGATGCTGGCGATGAGGTCGAGCGCGCTGTCGGCAAGGCTGCCGAGCATGGCGGTCGAGCCGGTCTCCACGCTCGCCCATGCCTTGAGAGCGATGAGGAACAGCGCCGTGACGATCGACGCGGCCGCAGCGCTCTTGGCCAGCCAGGTGCGGTTCTCGCTCATGGATAGAGCAGCGTGCTGTCCCATTCGAGCGCATCCGCCGCGCCCGACAGGGTGAAGCGGCGGCGGTCGTGCATCCGGCCCGGACGGTCGAGCCAGAATTCGATGGCAGTGGGGCGCAGGCGGAAGCCCGTCCAATGCGACGGGCGCGGGATGTCGCCCTCGGGATATTCGGCTTCGACCTGCGCGACGCGGTCGTAATAGACCTGCCGGTCATCGAGCGGACGCGACTGGTCGCTCGCCGCCGAGGCGACCTGCGACTTGCGCGGGCGCGAATGGAAATAGTCATCCGCCATCTGCGCGCTCACTTCCTCGAGCGGGCCTTCGATGCGGATCTGGCGGCGCAGGCTCTTCCAGTGGAAGAGGAGCGCGGCCTGCATGTTGGCGCGGATCTCGCCCCCCTTGCGGCTTTGGGCGTTGGTGTAGAACACGAAGCCATCCGGCCCGTGTCCCTTCAAAAGCACCATGCGCACCGATGGCGCGCCTTCCGGCGTTGCGGTCGCCAGCGCCATGGCATTGGGATCGTTCGGCTCGCTATCCTGCGCCTCGGCGAACCATTCTTCGAATATCGCGAAGGGATCGGAGGCGGGGATGGCGCTTTCGGTGAGCGCGGGATCGTCGGGAATACGGTCGGCCATGCGCCTCCCCTACCCGCGAGCGCGCACGGTGCAAAGCCTATCCGGCTTGCGCGAAAAGACTGTAGCACCTAGCTAACACGCCATGAGCGATCCCTATGCAACTCTTGGCGTTTCACGCACGGCCTCCGAGCAGGAGATCAAGAGCGCCTATCGCAAGCTGGCGAAGGAGCTCCATCCGGACCGCAACAAGGACAACCCCAAGGCGGCCGAGCGCTTCAGCGAAGTCACCAACGCCTACGACCTGCTGAGCGACAAGGACAAGCGCGCCCAGTTCGATCGCGGCGAGATCGATGCCGAGGGCAATCCGGCCAATCCCTTCGCCGGGATGGGCGGCGGATTCGGCGGCGCGGGCCAGCGTGGCTACCGCGCGCAGGATTTCGAGGGCTTCGGCAACGAGGGGCTCGACCTCGGCGATATTTTCGACGGGCTGTTCGGCGGCGGGGGTGCGCGCCGCGGCGGTCCTGCAGGCGGTTTCGGCCAGCAGCGCCGCCCGCCTCCCCCGCGAAAAGGTGCCGACATCGCCTATCGCCTGCGCGTGCCATTCGTCGAGGCGGCGACGCGCGCGGACCAGCGCATCACCCTCGCCGACGGCAAGACGATCGATCTCAAGCTTCCCGCCGGGGTCGAGGACGGCACGCAGATGCGCCTCAAGGGCAAGGGCGAGCAGGGGCCGGGCGGCGCGGGCGACGGCATCGTCACCATCGCGGTCGATCGCCACAAGTTCTTCCAGCGCGACGGCCACGACGTGCGCATGGACCTGCCGATCACGCTCGACGAGGCGGTGAACGGGGCGAAGGTCAAATGCCCGACCGTCGATGGCACGGTGATGCTGACGATCAAGCCCGGCACGCATGGCGGGACGGTCATGCGCCTCAAAGGCAAGGGCTTTTCCAAGAAGGACGGGTCGCGCGGCGACCAGCTGGTGACGCTGGAAATCCAGCTTCCCGAGGACCTCGAAGCGCTTGCCAAGCGGCTCGAAGGGTGGAAGGACGAGGGCGAACCACGCAGCAAGCTCGGGGTGTAGATACGTGAGCGACCAACATCCGGGAGAACCGGAAGAACGGCTGGTCCATTCGCTGTCCCCTGAAGCACGCCGCAAGGAAGCGCGCACCCTCGCCCATCACGTCAATCACCGGATCGGGCCGGGCACCCGCTTCTTCGAAGTCGTCAAGCGCACGCTGGTCGGCTCGTATAACGACGGTTTCATCCATGCGGGCAACCTTGCCTACATGGCGATCCTCGCGATCTTTCCCTTCTTCATCCTCGGTTCGGCCATCGTCTCGCTGATCGGCGAGGATTACGAGCGCGCGGCAACCGTGACGGCGGTTCTCTCCGCCCTGCCGCCGATGGTCGCGAACGTGATCGAGCCGGTTGCGCTCAATGTGATCGATGCGCGCAGCGGCTGGCTGCTGTGGGTCGGCGCCGGGGTCGGGCTGTGGACCGTCTCCAGCCTGATCGAGACCATCCGCGAGATCCTGCGCCGGGCATACGGCACCGAGGCGACGCTCGCCTTCTGGCGCTATCGCCTGTTCTCCTTCGTGATGATCATCGCTGCGGTGATCCTGCTGATCGTCAGCCTGCTCGGCCAGGTGGTCATCTCGACCCTCCAGCAGTTCATCGATGCATTCCTGCCCAGGCTCGACGAATCCCTGCCGCACCTCTCGTTGTCGCATATCGTCACCGCGGTCGGCATTTTCATCTCGATCTACCTGCTCTTCTACACGCTGACGCCAAGCGCCTATCGCCATCGCCGCTACCCGAAATGGCCGGGGGCGCTGCTGGTCGCGCTGTGGTGGGCGGCGGTGACCATCGCCATGCCGCCGGTCCTGCGGCAGTTCTTCACCTACGACCTGACCTACGGCAGCCTCGCCGGCATCATGATCGCGCTTTTCTTTTTCTGGCTGGTCGGCTTAGGGATGGTCGTCGGAGCAGAATTGAATGCCGCGCTCGCCGTGACCCCCGAAGAGGAGGCGGCCGAAGACGCGGATAACGAGGAGGACGACCCATGAGCGGTCTGATGCAAGGAAAACGCGGCCTGATCATGGGCCTCGCGAACGACAAGTCCCTCGCCTGGGGTATCGCCAAGCAGCTCGCCGAACATGGCGCGGAGCTGGCTTTCACCTACCAGGGCGATGCGCTGGCGAAGCGCGTGAAGCCGCTGGCCGAGCAGCTCGGTTCTGACTTTACCTTCCCTTGCGACGTGTCGGACATGGCCGCGCTCGACGAGGCTTTCGAAACGCTCAAGGCGCGCTGGGAGACGATCGATTTCGTCGTCCACGCGATCGGCTTTTCCGACAAGAACGAACTGCGCGGCAAATATGTCGACACCAGCCTCGACAACTTCCTGATGACGATGAACATCTCGGCCTACAGCCTCGTCGCGGTCGCGCAGCGTGCGGCGGCGATGATGCCGGAAGGCGGGTCGATCCTGACGCTGACCTATTACGGCGCGGAGAAGGTCATCCCGCACTACAACGTCATGGGGGTCGCCAAGGCGGCGCTCGAGACCAGCGTGAAATATCTCGCCAACGACCTCGGCCCGCAGAACATCCGCGTGAACGCGATCAGTGCCGGACCGGTCAAGACGCTCGCGGCGAGCGGGATCGGCGACTTCCGCTACATCCTCAAGTGGAACGAGCTGAATTCGCCGCTACGGCGCAATATCACGATCGACGATGTCGGCGGCTCGGGCCTCTATTTCCTGTCCGAACTGAGCTCGGGCGTGACGGGCGAGACGCACCATGTCGATGCGGGCTACCACGTCGTCGGCATGAAGCAGGAAGACGCGCCGGACATCGCGCTCGACTAGCGCGGCACCCGTTCGCCGGGCTTACTCGTCCCCGGACGCCTCTTCGGTTTCAGCTGCAGCCGGTTCGGGCCGCGCCGCCAGTGTCACGATTTCGAGCCGGTCGATCGTTCCGCGAAGCGCGGAGCGACCCGACCAGGCACGCGCCTGGATGCCGACGCTCATGAATTCGCAGCCGGCAGGCGCGCTGCCCACTTCGAACAGGTTCTCCCCGCGCCCGAAACGCTCGTCGAAGAAGGGCGTCTCGCTCCCGGCACAGCGCAGCTGGAGGCGCACGTCGCGCACCTGGTCGACCGGCTGGATGCGGTGCGTCGCGCGAATGGCGAAGCGGCCGGCGGGCGCGCGGATCAGGCGATCGGCGATCAGGCCGCCCTTGCCGCCGCGAACGTAGATTTCGGCCTGCTCCTCGAACCGGCCCTGCTGGGCGCGGAAACCGCCTTCGTCGGCGAAGCGCCAGTCGAACGGGGCGTAGTCGGCCTGCCAGTCGATCGGACCGGCAGTGCCGCGTGCCGCGCTCTTCCCGCTGGCGAGCTGGAACAGCGAATAGGCACGGTCGACCTGCCCATTGTCGGCGAGGCCCTGGATCAGGCGGCGCTCGAATTCCTCGCTGCCGACATCGCCGCTCTCGCGAAGGCTGGCGAGCCCGGCAAGCGAAGCGGGATCGCGCACTGCGAACTCGAGGAAATCGTCATGCCAGTCCGAACTCCCGTCGAGGATTTCGGCAAAGGCGGGAATGGCGTCGTCTTCCGACAGCGCGCGCTGCAGCAGCGGGAACAGCGCAGGCTTCTGTTCGGGATGGACGCGCATCAGCCGGTCGAGCGTAGCCAGCGAACCGGCATAGTCGCGCGCCTTCACCTGCTCTTCGAGAACGAGGCCTTGCAGCAACAGGTCGCGGCGGTTGAGGCTGGTGGCAGCGGCAAGGATACGGTCGCGCTGCGCCGGGTCGGCACTGGCAAGCGCGAGGATCGCGATCGCCTTGGGCGTCAGCGCCTCACCGGCGAATGCTCCGCTCGCGCTCGGCGTAGCGGCCTTGGCCGAGGGCACGACCTCGTCCGCTTTCGTCACCCCGCCGGTAAACTGGCGCGCTGCGAGCTGCTCTTTCGCGAGGCCGTTGAGCGGCATGAGCGAGACGGCAAGGTCGGGCGCACGCCGCGTCGTGACACTGCTGATCGATTGCAGGGCAAGCAGGGCCGCAATGAGCAGGCCGGCCAGCACGGCGACGATCGCACGTGCCGGATCGGCAATGCTCGGCCCGCGCTTACGCCGGCTTTTCGTCGGCCTCGCCATCGCCATATCCGTAGCCGTAACCGTAGCCATAGCCGTAGCCATAGGTCGAGTTGCGTTGGTCGAGCTTGGTCACCAGCGCGCCGAAGACGGTCGCATTGGCAGAGCGCAGGCGCGACAGGGCGTTTTCGATCGCGCGCATGTTCACGCCGTTCGATTCGACGACGTAGATCACGCCTTCGACTGCCTTCGACACTTCCAGCGCATCGGCAAGGCCGAGGACCGGGGCACCGTCGACGAGGACCTGGTCGTAGTGCTGGCCCGCTTCGCGCACGACCTGGGCGAGGCGATCGGTTGCCAGCAGCTCGACCGGGTTCGGCGGCTTGTGACCGGTCGGCAGCAAGTCGAACCCGTGCGGCTCGATTGGGATGATCGAGGACTTGAGGTCGCCATTGTTGCCCGACAGCACAGCGCTCAGGCCATGCTTGGGGTCGGCATCGATACCAATGAAGTCCGACAGGCCCGAATGGCGAAGGTCGGCGTCGATCAGCAGCACGCGCTTGCCGAGCTGGGCGAAGCTGCGCGCGAGTGCCACGGCCGAAATCGACTTGCCCTCGTTCGGGCGGGTCGAGGTCAGCATGATCGCGCGCGGCGCACCGTTCGGCGTGAGGAAAGCGAGGTTCGTGCGTGCGGCGGCATAGGCCTCCGACAGTTCC